>CAZSWS010000013.1:0-49207 GCA_964610765.1 uncultured Parabacteroides sp. | reverse complement strand
CTTCTTTATCCCGTAGGGATGAGATATCGGTAGAACAGACGGACTGATAGGACTTGGAATGCCGTAGGTATTCAATAACAGTTGTCGTCAAACCAGCGATGGATAACCGCGATTACTATCATAGGTACGGTGTGCAAAAAATGACGAAGGGGCTGCCTAGAATTAAATAAGGATTAGCAAGAATAGCCGAATAGTAAAAAGAATAGGCTTGTTTGGATATATGGATAGCCTCTTTTAGCATCATGGCTAGGGAGTTTTAATCTTTCAACGAGGCTTAAAAGAGCTTTTGACGTTCGTCGAAAGAGCTTCTTACACTCGTGAAAAGAGCTTTTAACCCTCGTTAAAAGATTAGTTTACCCGTATCTTTGCATTAATAGTCGCTTAGCGGTTATTTAGACGACCCTAGTCTTTTTACTAAATGACAGGTAAAACAGGATTCATCTATCAAAAACACGCCTATTCATCCGCCTTAATTCTCTAAATAAAACAAGAGCAAATTTGGCAAAATGTTAAAAAAAAGAATTCATTTCAACCTTATCGTAAGTATTCACCCCTTTAATTACGGTTTTTCCTGTCAAAATGTTTGTCATATTAATAATATTACATATTTTTGACACATAAATAAATCAAACAAGTTTTAATTAATGGCCCTAAAACGTACAAACATGGAAAAGATAGACAATCTAGACAGACAAATCCTAGGTATCATTTCAAAAAATGCTCGTATCCCTTTTAAAGAAGTTGCTGAAGTATGTGGCGTCTCTCGGGCCGCTATTCATCAACGTGTACAACGGTTGATTGATATGGGTGTTATCACCGGATCCGGTTATGAAATAAATCCCAAAATGTTGGGCTTTAATACCTGTACGTATATCGGGGTAAAATTGGAACGCGGCTCTATGTACAAAGATGTAGTTCCTGAATTTGATAAAATTCCGGAAGTGGTAGAATGTCATTTCACAACCGGTCCTTACACCATGTTGATTAAGCTTTATGCGAAAGACAACGAACATCTGATGGAATTGCTCAATAACTCTATTCAAGAAATAGAAGGAGTTACTGCCACCGAGACACTTATTTCATTACGTCAAAGTATTAAACGAGAAATTCCTATTGAGTCTTTAAACAACTAACACACTCTGTTAGAGCATATATACACAGGCTGTTTCATTCTTGAAACAGCTTTTGTTGTTATTTAACCTTTTCTACACACACTTTTTTGTTACAAAAACGCTTGCACATCGTCATACAATAAAGAGAGTTCCTGTATATATTTATTCACAGGGCAACTGTTTGAAAGATGTATCTGAGGCTGATTGACTAAACGAATGACTGTTTAGAAGTGATTCAAAGCCGGAGCAGTTGCTACAAAACGATGTGTTATGAAAAAAATAATTCTTATGCTATCCGTTATGGTGGGTCTGCTGATAAGCAGCACACACAGCCAAGCACAATCTTTTCAGATAAACATCAATATAGGCGCACAACCGGCTTGGGGGCCTGCAGGGTATAAATATGTTGACTACTACTATTTTCCCGACTTGAATGTTTATTATAATGTAAATAACCGTCTTTTCGTTTTTCATGATGGTAGAGGATTTTGGGTTGAATCAAACTATCTTCCATACGAGTATCAGCGATACGACTTGTATCGGATGTACAAAGTTGTTATTAACAACCAACTATATCCTTGGAGATATAATCAAAGACACTATCATGAGTTTGCTCACTATCGGAACAGATATAATCAACTAGTCATACGGGATTGCCGTGACTCGTTCTACAAGCAAAGCCGAAAGAACAAATACCACTGGTATCATTCAAATCCGAAAAAATATAGAAATAGAAAAGCTGAATATGCACATGCTCCGGCTTGGAGAGAAAACAATCGACGCTCATACGAGAACAGGCAAACTTACGACCACCGACGCTCACAAAACAACCGTCAGATTGAAAGACGGGATGACCGAAGGCAAAATGAATATCGTAACCGTCCGCAAGATGACCAAAGACGCTCAACAACCAGACAAGAAGCTATAACACTTCGCACAAAGAATGACAATCGAGCACGAACAAACAGTTCTAATCGCTCGTCGAGCGCAACTAACCGCTCATCAAATGTAAGGAGTAAGGAATCTTCTTCTAATCAACGGTCTACAGTTGTAACAACACGCGACAGCCGTCAATCAAACGTAAAAAAGAACGAATCAACGCGCAAAAATGAGAACAAATCGGAACGACGGAGTAACTCACGGAGCTTACGCTACGTATCCAATTAAGATATAAGATAAACAATAGATGATAACTGTTTGGACATGCTGCTTCTAGATGGATAACACCATCCCTGAAGCAGCATGTTTTTTATCTAAAACCGTGTGGTTAATATCGGTTAATGCGCCCCTGCCTGTTTTATTCATTATTTACAATCTGGCAAACTGTATGTATTAAAGAGTTTTATACCTTTGTAGTCTGAAAATTAGACTATGGCAACGAAGAAACAAAAAAATATTATCCGGATTTTTTGGACGTTATACATTGTGGGAGTATTATCTGTCGTGATGATTTTTGCAGCTATCGCTAACGGAATGATTGGCTATATGCCTCCTGTTGAACAGTTCGAAAATCCCATTGATAAATATGCCTCGCAAGTTATTTCGGTAGATGGGAAAATGATTGGCAGTTATGCGCAAAGCAAAAACAACCGCATTTTTGTCAGTTTTAAAGACTTATCGCCCAGCCTGGTTAATGCTTTGATAGCGACAGAAGACATTCGCTTTGTTTCACACAGCGGTATTGACATCAAAGGATTACTGCGAGCTGTCGTAAAAAGAGGACTTCTTTTCCAAAAAAGCGGAGGAGGGGGAAGTACCATTACACAGCAACTTGCCAAACAACTCTTTTCGCCCAGTGCAGGAAGTGTAGCTGAGCGTATCTTGCAAAAACCGATTGAATGGGTCATTGCCGTACAATTGGAAAGATACTACACGAAGGAGGAAATTGTCAATATGTACCTAAATAAGTTTGACTTTAATTATAATGCAGTCGGTATCCAGTCGGCCTCTCGTGTTTATTTCAACACGACCCCTCAAAATTTAAAAACTGAAGAAGCGGCCACACTGATAGGCATGTGCAAAAACCCGTCTCTCTATAATCCGATACGCTATAACGAGCGTACCAAAGGAAGACGAAATACGGTCATTACTCAAATGGCGAGAGCCGGCTATATACATACCAGTACGAGTGATTCCTTACAACAGTTGCCGTTGGAGACGCATTTCAGCCGCATGGACCATAAGGACGGACCGGCTCCCTACTTCCGTGAATATCTACGGTTGATTCTCACCGCCAAAAAGCCCGATCGCAAGAACTACATGTCTTGGCAAAGACTTCAATACTCCGAAGACTCAGCTGCCTGGAACAACAACCCACTCTATGGCTGGTGTACAAAAAACAATTACGACCTATACACAGATGGATTGAAAATCTATACAACGATTGACTCGCGCATGCAAAAGTATGCAGAAGAGGCCGTAGAGACACATATTGGCGAGGCTCTTCAACCCCAATTTTACAACAGTATCAAAAGAGGAAAGAATGCTCCTTTCTCGAACGATTTAAGTAGTGCCGATGTAGATGCAATTCTTACGCGTGCGATGAAGCAAACCGATCGTTACCGAGGCATGAAAAAGGCCGGCATGGCTGAAGATAAAATCAAAGAAGAGTTTAAAAAACCGGTCGATATGCGCGTGTTTAGCTGGGGAGGACAAATCGACACGACCCTTTCTCCCTGGGACTCTATCCGCTATCACAAGAGTTTTCTACGCTCGTCGTTTATGGCGATGGATCCACGCACAGGACATGTCAAAGCATACGTAGGGGGTATCAATTATTCGACCTTCCAATATGATATGGTCAACGGAGGACGCAGACAAATTGGTTCAACTATGAAACCTTTCGTATTCTCACTAGCTATGCTCGAAGGGGTAAATCCATGCAATGAAATGCGCCATGTACAGCCCACACTGATTGACGAAAACGGCAAGCCCTGGCGTCCACGCAATGCGAGCGCCACCAAGAACGAAGGTGAAATGGTTACCGTACAATGGGGATTACAGAACTCATCTAACTGGGTTACTGCCACACTGATGGGGCAGTTGTCTCCTTACGTACTCACACGACTTCTTCGATCGTACGGTTTTAAAAGCCATATAGACCCGGTAATTGCCATGTGCTTAGGAACGCCCGATATTTCTGTGGGAGAAATGGTCAGCGCCTATACGGTATTTGCCAATAAAGGTATCCGCATGGAGCCCCAATACGTCACACGCATCGAAGATGCCAATGGGAACACCGTTGCTACCTTCAATCCAAGCATGAATGAAGTGTTGACAGAAGATGCAACCTACAAAATGTTGCGCATGTTAAGAAGCGTTGTGGATGGTGGATCGGGAGGACGTATCCGAGGTCGGTACGGCATACGTGCCCAAATGGGAGGTAAAACCGGTACATCCCAAAACTATTCTGACGGTTGGTATATGGGATTCACTCCCAGCCTGGTAGGAGGATGCTGGGTCGGTGGAGAAGACCGCTCCATTCGGTTTGGCGCAATGAGAGACGGACAAGGTGCAAACACCGGACTACCGGTCTATGCCATATTTATGCAAAAGGTGTATGCCGACAAGACATTGGGCTATTCGGAAGATGAAAAATTCGAACTACCCGAAGAGTATCTGGAGCCTTGCAGAACACACGACCAAGTGATTGGCACCAACCGCAACCCCATCAAAAAGCAAGAAGGAATAGATAGTTTCTTCCAATAAGCACCCCCATACCGCTTGCCTACTGCGCCTGTCGTTTACCAAAGAACATAGAATTACGGCAAGATGCATGGAACTATTCTGCATTTGATTTATATTTGTTTTCATAACAGATGTATTAAATCAAAATGCCATGATCAATCAATCATTGATAAACCCCCAAAGCATCATAATTGTAGGTGGGTCTAATGATATCCATAAGCCGGGCGGTCGCCTTGTCAGAAATCTGCTAGACGGCAACTATCCACACCCAATCTATGTAGTAAACAGAAAAGAATCAGAAGTACAAGGTGTAAAAGCCTACCCTGATGTGAGCGAAGTGCCGGAAGCAGAGCTAGCCATTCTGGCCATTCCTGCCATTGCTTGCCCGGATGCTATGCGCACCTTGGCTCATGAGAAACGGGTAAAAGCTTTTATTGTGATTACTGCCGGATTTGGAGAAGAGTCTGAAGAAGGGGCACTGCTGGAAAAAGAAATGCTCCAAGTAGCCAATGATGCCGGAGCGGCTTTGATTGGTCCTAACTGCATCGGATTAATGAACACCAATTATCATGGAGTATTTTCGCTCCCTATCCCGGAGTTTCATACTGATGGGGTCGATTTTATATCCAGCTCGGGAGCAACAGCTGTTTTCATTCTGGATGCAGCTTATACCAAAGGAATCCGCTTTTCTTCCGTTTGGTCGGTGGGTAACTCCATACAGATTGGCGTCGAGGATGTCCTGGAATATATGGACACGACCTTTAATCCGGAGGTCGATTCAAAAATAAAAATCCTGTATATGGAAAGTATCAAAGACCCGGATAAAATACTTTTCCATGCTTCTTCTTTAATCCGCAAAGGATGTCGCATTGCAGCCATCAAAGCGGGAAGCACTGAGTCGGGGCAGCGCGCCGCATCGTCGCATACCGCAGCGATTGCCAGCTCTGACTCTGCCATTGAAGCCCTTTTCCGCAAAGCAGGTATTGTCCGTTGCTTCAGCCGGGAAGAATTGGTCACTGTAGCAGGCATCTTCACATTGAAAGAAATAAAAGGCAAAAATTGTGCCATTATCACCCATGCAGGTGGTCCTGCCGTGATGCTGACCGACGCTTTATCAAAAGGCGGCATGAACGTACCTTCATTCGACACAAAACTGGCTCAAGAGTTAAAAACGAAACTATACCCCGGTTCATCGGTAGGCAACCCCATCGACATACTAGCTACCGGCACATCAGAGCATTTGGCTACCGCCATCGACTATTGCGACCAAAAGTTTGACAATATAGACTTAATGATGGTCATTTTTGGGTATCCCGGTCTAGCACGACCGGTCGAAGCCTACGAAGTGCTTGACCAGAAAATAAGAGAATCACGTAAACCGATTTTTCCTATCCTCCCCTCGCTCGTTACGGCAGGACCTGAGGTGACCGGATTCATTAAAAAAGGGAATGTTAATTTCTCTGATGAGGTTACGCTGGGAACAGCATTAACCCGCGTAATTAACACTCCCAATCCTGCCAATACCGATATTCAATTATACGGAGTCAATGTACCGGAAGTTCGTAAACTGATTGATAGCATTCCGAACAACGGATATTTAGAACCCGGATATGTACGTTCGCTCTTGAAAGCAGCGAATATTCCTTTGGTTGACGAAATGGTCAGCAGCAATAAAAAAGAGCTGTTAGACTTTGCTCAGAGCACCGGATATCCGGTTGTAGCCAAAGTGGTTGGTCCGGTTCATAAGAGTGACATAGGGGGTGTAGCTTTAAACATACGTACTCCTGAACATCTGGAGTTAGAATTTGACCGCATGATAAAACTGCCGGAGGTTACGGGGATTATGGTTCAGCCCATGCTCAATGGGCAAGAGCTATTCTTAGGAGCAACGTATGAGAATAACTTCGGTCATGTCATACTATGTGGACTAGGCGGGATATTTGTAGAAGTGCTGAAAGATGTTTCTTCCGGACTGGCGCCTCTTTCGTATGAAGAAGCTGATTCGATGATTAAAGCATTACGCGGCTATTCGATTATTAAGGGCGTGAGAGGGCAAAAAGGGATTGACGAAGGGAAATATGCCGATATGATTGTTCGCCTCTCAGTCTTATTGCGCTTTTGCACTGAGATTAAAGAAATGGATATCAATCCGATTATTGCATCTGAGAAAGGACTATACGCAGTTGATGCACGTATACGCATAGAAAAATAAAAAAATATCCCGCTCTGACTATCAATAGTTCAGGGCGGGACAACATCTTTATATCGGCTTCTTTTTTCTAAAAAAAGAAGTGCTAGTCAATCATTTCCGAGTTTCTTTCGGATCCATCCACCTAAATAATGGTCTACTGAGAATTTGCCCGGACCGGTTATCCATAGCGAAGTGAAAGCGATTAAATAAACGAGTGCCAATTCTTTAACAGCAAAGGGGTCAGCCCCGTGCACGATAAAGAACGCAACAATCATCGTAAAAATCATTGGGATAACAGCTAAACGGTAGAAAAAACCTAGGATGAAAGCAGCAGAACAAGCCACCTCGCCAAAAATAGCTAAAATCAAAGACACTTCACTACCTATCCCTAATGGGTCAGGGAATGACGTAGACAATGTTTCGAAATTCATCGCCTTTTGCATGCCATGCATCATAAACAAGACTCCAAAAGCAATGCGTAAAACTAACAGAAGAAAAGAAACTCCTGCGCGCTGATTATTTTGAGGAAATAAAATATTCAATATCATTTTCATTGTATATAACGTTTACATTGTGTTAAATTTCAACGCAAAAGTAAATCAATAATTCAAATATTTCCCCAAAAAGTCATCAATTAGCCATCTGCCTTTATAAGAAAAATCTATTGCATGGACAAGGACGAAGAGCTCGCCTATTTAGTTCTGCATCAACTTCTTTAATCCTTCCGAATAAACCATCTGAAAGCTTTCTTGTTCACTCGCTAAAATTAAATAATATTCGAGAGATAGGTTATGATGTTTGATTAGCTCGACAGTACGTGATTCACCTAAAACCATAAAGACGGTAGCCCACGCATCGGCCGTCATACAGTCGTCTGCCAGAACGGTGGCACTCAATACTTCATTTTCTACGGGATATCCGGTTAATGGATGGATGGTATGTCCATAAACCTTACCATCTTTTTCATAGCTTTTCAGATAGTTTCCGGATGTAGCTAGTCCTCCTTTCCCACAAAGCTTAAACACCTCAGCTACTGTGCCATATTGACCTTGATCGTTTTTAACCGGTTTATTAATCCCTATACTCCAACAAGCACCTTGCTCGTTTTTTCCTCGGTAAGCAACCTCTCCCCCTATATCGACCAAGTAGTTTTTCACTCCTTCCTTTTCTAATAAACGAGCAATCACATCACAAGCATATCCTTTAGCTATCGCTGAGCAGTTAAGAATAAGTCGGGGATCATCTTTTATTACACGAGTAGCTTCTAACCGCACTTTTTGATATCCTACAAAAGCTTTCATGCTGTCAATCTTAGTAGCCGTGAGACTATCTTGCTGCCCAAAGCCAAAGCCCCAAGCATTGATAAAAGGTGCGCAGGTAATATCAAATGCTCCTCCGGATATTTCAGCAACCTCAGCTGCTTTAGTAAATACGGCATGAAATAAATCATCAACCTCTACCGGCTGATTATTATTGACCTGTGCAATGATAGAATTGGGATTAAAGGGATTCATGGAAAGATTAAATCGCTGCAACTCGGCATCAATCTTTTCAGTCAGTAACGTTTTAGATTCGTAATGTATCCGGAAAAGCGTATGGAAAGTAGTACCACTATCTTCAAAATATTCTTTAGGCTGACAAGACACTAGAAAAAAAACAATCAGACAGAGGGCAGGTATAATTGACTTAATATGCATAATTGATAATTATTGACCGGTTTGCGGAAGCATATTATAATGCCTCCATGCATTGGCATGCTTTGCATTTCTTTTTTTAGCACGATGGGTTGGCCAAAAGATGGTTCGCAATATATCTTCTGCGCTGAAAAAGAAGGTAGCCCCGGGTCTGTAAAATTCAGTATACAACCCAAAAGAGCCTAGTTGAACACCCGGAAGAAGGCTTCTAATATATTCCATCTCTTTATAATTCAGGGCAAATGAGCGGATGTTTTGTATCGAGTCTCCTTCATTACTAGCCTCATAGAGCCAAAACACATAAGAAGGCATGAGGAGAGGATTATTTTCTAAATTGTTTTCTTTTGGGCGTTCTACTTCAGGCATCAACAGACCAGTACCTTTCTTTTCCTGCATCAATTCAGGCAGTTTGAATCCGGGAGAGATGAGCGTCCCTTTCCGAATGGCTTCTTTCGTTTCTTCATTCAGCTCAATTTCGTTCGACTCGGAGAAAATCTTCTTTAAACGTAAAGAATCTTCTACCGATACCTTTTGCGAATAAGCCCATACGAATGGAAGCAAAAACAAACAAGTTATCATTAAGCGCCTCTGCATAGTCCCTAAAGTTTCATCAGTAACAAATATACTTCGTTCTGAAATAACATCCGAAAAACTACGCTTAATAAGACTTAACGAAGAGATAACTATTCTTTGAAATGGTTGTAGCGAACAATATCAGCTATGGGCTTACGTACTTTAGGAGTAGTCGTAAATAGAGAATCATCGGTTGGATAGCCTAAAGCAATAATAACGACCGGTTCGATGTGACCGGGTAACTGAAATAAATCGGCACATTGCTTAGTATCAAAACTACATATCCAACAAGTGCCCAACCCTTGTTCTGCGGCTGCCAAACAAATATGTTCTGCGGCAATAGCAGCATCTATATCGGCATGATCTTTTCCATCATATTTACGCTTCCAGGATTCTTGATGATTCTGCAAAACAAGTATAAACGCCGGAACCGTTTGAGTCCATTCTCTAGGATACAGCTTTTGCACTTCTTCTACTCGCTCTTTATCTTGAATCACCAGAAAATACCAGGGCTGAAGATTACATGCCGATGGAGCCAGTCTTGCGGCTTCGAGTACATAATCGATTTTCTCCTTTTCAATCGGCTGACTGCTATAGCTACGAATGGAACAGCGTTTGTTTACAAGATTTAGAAAGCTCATAGCTCTTTTTCTATTTTATACTGATTGCGATTGCTGGCACTACGAGAAACTAATTCTCCTAAAAAACCGGCTAAGAACAACTGAGTACCTAGTATCATAGCGGTAAGAGAAATATAGAAGTAGGGTGAATTAGTCACTAACGGACGTAAATCTCCCTGTATTATAGAAATAAGTTTCATGGTTAGCACAAAAGCCAAAGCTATAAAACCAATAACAAACATCACACTTCCCCATAAACCAAAGAAGTGCATGGGTTTTTTCCCAAATCGAGAGGTAAACCAAAGGGTTATCAAATCTAAATAGCCATTCACAAAGCGACTAAGACCGAATTTGGTCTTCCCATATTTGCGTGCCCGATGCTCAACAACTTTCTCGCCTATCTTTGTAAATCCGGCAATCTTAGCCATATAAGGAATATACCGATGCATATCGTTATAAATCTCTATATTCTTGATGACCTCTTTGCGATATGATTTCAGTCCGCAATTAAAGTCATGCAGGTTAATACCGGAGAATCGGCGTGCAGTTGCATTAAACAATTTCGTAGGAATCGTTTTACTCAAAGGGTCATAACGTTTTTTCTTCCAACCGGAAACCAAGTCATAACCTCCTTCTTTGATCATTCGATAGAGCTCAGGTATTTCGTCCGGGCTATCCTGCAAGTCGGCATCCATCGTGATAATCACCTCGCCTTCTGAACGCTGAAATCCACAATGCAAAGCGGGCGACTTACCATAATTCCGCCTGAACTTTATACCACAAACTTCCGGATATTGTTTTGACAGGGATTCAATAACTCCCCAGGAATTATCGGTACTCCCATCATCTACAAAAATTACTTCATAAGAAAACTTGTGTGTATCCATCACTCGCCGAATCCATGCATGCAACTCAGGTAAAGATTCTGCCTCATTATATAAAGGTATAACTACTGATATATCCATATCTCACTATTTACTGATTATTATATTGCCTTTCGCCTAACAGCCAAGGCTATCGGTATTGATAATATAATCCCATAAAAGACATTATTTGCAATACCTTGTAAGGTCATTTGAATAGGTGTGGGTGTTTTAAGACCGTCCAGCAACTCGCTCATTTCAGGCGATAAGGTCATATTGTCACGAATATAATCGGTCAACTGACTATATATATCTACCAACATACCCGGGGGAAGCACAAATTGATAATACACATAATGAAGCAAAGAAACTATCAAAGCGGCAAACAGATAAAGATATACACCCAATTGCCAGGCATGACCAAATGTGATAACACCTCCTATCTGCTCCCTATACTTGACCGAGAAGAAGTAAGCAACGACCGGAACAAAAAAAGTCATCCCGATATAAACTCCATTTAATACCGGATAATAAAAGCTTAGTATAAAAAAGAGATATTTAAAAGCCCAATACAGCCCCATCAAAAGACCGTAATGCATTGCAAATTTAATTAGTGAGCTTTTGTTTTCTGCCATACGACACCTGTATTATTTATGATAAACAAAGATAGACTTTTTGATGTAAATACGCCACAACGTACTTGTGTAATTAACAGCTTATAAGGGTGTTATTCTTCACACAAGCAGAAACAGACCCTAGCCTAAATTAAAAAAGCGGGATGCTCTGCTAGAACATCCCGCTCTTCTGGAGCCTCTTGTCGGATTCGAACCAACGACCCCGAGATTACAAATCACGTGCTCTGGCCAACTGAGCTAAAGAGGCAAGTGGGTAAGCTGACTACATCGCGCCGCTACGACCAAGTACCCTTGCTGCGGTCAAGCCCTGGGGGATTCCGAGGGAGCTGGCCGTGTAGGACTTACCCGGTGCAAAAGTAGTCTTTTTTTTTCAATATCCAAATATTACCCTCAGACATGTTTTTAATAGACCGTTGGATAAATCTTGATGTTTTCCGGATTGATTATCTTATCTTTATCCCCGTAATTTGTAAAATCCATGCAAAACGATTCAAACAACAATCTTCATGAACAATTAAAAGCACCGGAGACTCGCCGCAAGGCATTCTCTACGCTTGTAAACACTTACGGAGAAAGGCTATATTGGCATATCCGGAAATTGGTGCTTACGCATGAAGACTCGAACGATGTACTGCAAAACACATTCATCAAAGCATGGACTAATCTGGATAGCTTTAGAGGCGAGTCTAAAATCTCTACCTGGCTATATCGAATTGCGGTCAATGAAAGCATCACTTTCTTAAATAAACAACGAAAAATAGCAGCTCAAATAGCAGAGGAAGAGGATTTCTTCTTACTAGACAATCTAGAGAGTGACTCGTTTTTTGATGGAGATGCGGCTGAACTTAAACTGCAAAAAGCAATTATCAGACTGCCGGAAAAACAGCGAATCGTATTTACAATGAAATACTATGACGAACTGAAATATGAAGAGATGTCAGAGATTTTAGACACCTCGGTGGGTGCCCTAAAAGCTTCTTATCACCACGCCGTAAAAAAGATAGAGTCATTTTTAACAGAAGAGGATTAAACCTTTCAATATGAATCAAGTCAAATAAAAAGAAAAGGAATCAGCTATGACTAAGGAAAAGAGAACACCTAAGGAAACTATAAGGAATAAACACTATTCCGTGCCGGAAGGATATTTTGAAAATCTTTCCGAACAAATCCTAAGTAGCTTGCCCCAAGAAACCATTTCGACAAGCACTCAGGAAAATCTGAGAGGACGCACCATACGAATGCAGCCATGGAAATATATTGCAGCTGCTGTAATAGCAGGTGTAGGCATGTTTCTAACCATTCACCTTTCAGTTTCTGATAAAGACACAAAAGGAGAACTACTTGTCAGTACAAGCCAGTCTTCAACACCCTTATATGAAACGATGAATGACGATGATGCTGATTTTTTAGAATATCTGGAAAATCAATATGCAACAGCACTTCTTGCTGATCAGCTTATTGAAGTAGCTAAAGATTTCGATGAATAAGAAACCTGCAAAACAAAAATTCACATGAAAAAGATTATCTATATATTCTTAGCCCTTTCAATGCTGCTTATTCCTACTTACGGAGCAACGCAGCAGAAGGGAGAAAAACAAAGGAATAGAACAGAGCAACGAAAGTTTGACAAAGAGGCTTTTATTGCTAAACGAAATGCATTCATTGTAGAAAAAGCGAAATTGACAAAAGAAGAAGCGGAAAAGTTTCTCCCTCTTTTTGAAGAGCTAAAAGAAAAGAAGTTCAGAGTCGGGATGAATTGTCGTCAAAAAATCAGGGCTTTACATAAAAAAGAAAAGACAACAGAAAAAGAATATCTGGAGATACTATACTGCCAGATTGATTCCCGAAAAGAAGAAGCGGAGCTAGACCGTGAATATATTGAGAAATTCAAAAAAATACTCTCTGCCGAAAAAATATTTCTTTGTCAAGAAGCTGAAATGCATTTCGCTAGAGAATTTATGAGAGAAGGTAAAAAATAAAATGTTTTTTTAAAGTGTTTTGTTTAGATTTAGTTTGGCATTTAGATCAAAAAAGAGAGCAGACGTGATGTCAGCTCTCTTTTTATTTTTAGGTGTTGCTCAGGATAAATCCCACACAACCATTCATAATCTTAAAACCCGTAAGCAGCAACTTCTGCTATGCTGGCATGCGGAGCTCTTCTACTCGCAGCCACAACAACTTTCAGGTATCTTCCTTTAGAAGCCAAAACTCCTGTTGTCTGTAAGCCATTAAGCAATTGCATTTCGTGTTTACCTATTTGCTTCCAGTTAGCATTGTCTGAACTTATATAAAATTCAACATCTTTTGTATCACTATTATTATTTCTACGAGCAATACCAACATGGGTTATTGTCTTTTCCTCTTTCATATCAATAGTCAAATGATGAGGTAATGTAGAGCCGGGTGATGCCCACCGAGAGTGCCAAAATGTAGCCAAGTCTCCATCAAGTATAGCACTAGCTTTATTCAGTTCTCCTTCATTCTCAGCTTGCGTACTAAAGTCAATCACTTCCCATTTCTCTCTGCTTAACTCAGGAGCCATAAGAGAGACACCAACCAAGTATTGGTCTCTATCAGCATCTATTGCGAATTTGGAAACTTCAGCCAACTTCACCGGTACCATATAATTTCCATAAGGTATTTTTTCACCATCTAGCACCACTGTAGCCAGTACTTCTTTATCACCTGGTTTGAAATCAATCTTATTGTCTAAAGTAATAATATCTTGTGACAGCATACTAAAGAATGTCCCATGAGCTTCATTATATTCATCAACTAACTCTTGGTCCATCGTTAACTCAGCACTAAAGTCCCATTTATTATTGAAATCAATGGTTACAGGGAGTGTAATTTTAATTTGTGCTGGCACTTCACCTGCCTTATATTCATTCATTTCAACACCCGAAGTCGTTCTGAAATAAACATAAGGTTCTTTTACATCAATACTAATCAAACTTATATTTTTCTCTTCATTTACTGTCCAAGTAGAAGAGGCTATTTGAATAGGTATAACATAGTTAGGATCTTGAAGCATATACTTTTTAGCAATACTAGGATCTATTTCAATCTTAATATTTTCAGTTACATCTTCATCAGCTCCCGTAAAACTCACCTCGGTGTTTAAAATGGAATAAGCATCTTTTGGCATAGCCTTATAAGATGTTTCGTTTTCAGTGTTTATCACATCAAGCTCAGCTTGTGTAAGTTCGTTAACCTTAGCTGTACCGGCTGATCCAAATTTACCACTCCGATAAATACTTAATTGATAAACATCCTTTTCGCCCAAATTATATAAAACAATCTCATTCTTTCCACTATTTATAATATAGGCTTTATTTCCGGGTATATCATTGTCAATATTTTCTGAGCATGAGAGCCCCAACATGGACACCCATGCTGTCAATAAGATATACTTAATATATTTTTTCATATGATCTAATTTTATTCTTCAGATTAAACAATTCACCATCCGTAGTTTTGAACTAAGTCAGAGTTTCTATCATGCTCAGACTGAGGCATAGGATATAAATAATGTTTGGGCTTAAAGACTCTTTTCTCTACGGTAGTCCGTTGCCAAAACTCTGCAGGGGTTACATTCGGTTTGCCTGCTTCAATAGGAGCCATAATGTTCATTCCGGTTACAGGCTTTTTATATATTTCTTCTAAGTCCATCCACTGGCGTACATCAAAGTATCTATGACACTCGAAGAACAACTCTATCTGACGTTCTTTTTTAATCAATTCACGCATTTTTTCTTTATTACCTTTTGCACTAGGATATACGTCTTCTATATTGGGCAATCCAGCTCTTTCACGAACTTTATTCATGTAGGTTAATATATCCGGATGTGAGGGTTCAGATTCGTTCAGCGCTTCTGCATAGTTCAAATAGATTTCAGCCAAACGTATCATCGGCCACGAAATTTCATCTCCCCAACCTCCGCCGTTACTATTCACAGCTGGATCTATATATTTCCGTACCATATAACCACTTTTTGGGTAGTCATGTCTAGGTCCGGGACCACTATTGCCATTATACGCAAATACAGGGTTGATTGCAGAACCGGTATGTGTCCACCATGCGCCACTCCACAATACAGAAACATAAAAACGAGGTTCTCTATTGATATACATATTATATGTACTCAACGCTCCTTTTTTATCATTGCTTTCAATTGGATGTCTAAAACTAGAAAAACCTGACTCTACATAGCCGGAGTTAGGATCTACAATAGGAGTTCCACTGGCTTCATAACCGGTAATTGGATACACACCTGTATTCATAGCATAGGCATCTACCATTTCTTGAGTGGGTGAGCATCCCCCATAAGCAGTACCTCCTACAACCGCTGGAGTTAATAACACACGTATATCAAACCCGCCACCAAATCGTCCCCAAATAATTTCTTTATTCCACTTTTTAATGAAAATATTTTGGTACGATTTATAAGGATCTATTTTACCTCCGGTTGTTTCCGTATATAGTTCATACACTTTTCCGTTTTGGTCAGAGAAATCAATCAATGCTTTATTGGCGGCAGCAGCAGCTTTCCATTTATTAGCATCTTTCGTTGCCGGGTATAAAGAAGTGCCGTCTGGATTTTTCACATTGACATACATTGGATTTCCATTAAATAGCGGACGAGCTGCATACAACTTCAAGCGACCTATCAACGCTAAACACATCCCCTTCGTGGGGCGTCCATCATCAAACGATGTCTCTGTATAAGTAGGCAGGTCAGCCATGATTTCTTTTAACTCTGCTTCTATATATTCCTCGCACTCTTCCAACGGAGTCCTTGCTCTTGAATAGGTAGTAGCACTGGGGTCAACAATTTCGTCACCTAAAAGAATGTATGAACCATAGAGTCTATATAAGCTAAAATTCAGATAAGCTCTAGCAAAACGAATTTCAGCTTTCCACAGAGTGATATCTTCTGTAGATACGTTCTCAGCGGAACATTTATCAATATTTGCTAAGAAAGTATTTGCTTCTCTAATCCCTTTATAAAACATAGGCCACATATTACCGGCATAAGGAACTGTAGAAGGACTCCATGTTCCCTCATTGATATAACGATAGTTTCTATTATATGCTAATACTGCATCATCAGCTGCTCCAATATAAGGATGTCCGTCTTCCACATCGTCATCTTTCTTAATATGCCCCCAGACATTGGTCATGTAGTTTTGTATGTACTCTCTCTTTGTCCATATATCATCAAAGGTCAAAGGCTGTTTCTCTGTTTTATCCAAATATGACTCGCAAGAGAAAAGAGTCAATAGCAATAAAACCGAAGCTCCGTATATAATTGTTTTTAATCTCATGTTTACAAAATATTGATGTTTTAAATATTTACTTGAAAGCCTATAGAAATACTTCTATTGGGAGGATAAGCCGCTCCTTGGCCTCCTCCTCTTTCCGGATCCCATAATTTAAACTTAGAGAAAGTTAACAAATTAGAACCGGTTAGATAAATTCTGGCCGAATTGATGAAACTTTTACTTGTCAAAGACTTAGGTAAAGTATAACCTAATTCAACATTTTTAAGTCGCAGGAAAGAACCATCTCTCAAAAACACATTTGAGTACTTTTGATTATTATTATTGGACGATTCAGACACACGTGGATATTTAGCATTTTGCTTGTTACCTTCATGCCATCTGTGTTTATAAATATCTTCATTTACTGCAGCACGACCTAAGTTGCCTGAAGAAAATGGATATATACTTGTTCCACTTAGCATAAATGATATATGCCCCACTCCTTGGAACATCACACCTAAATCAAAGCCTTTCCACTGTCCAGTTACACCAAAGCCATATACAATCTCAGGTATACCGCTTGCATATCCCATTGGTATCTCATCATTCTCATTGACAACCCCATCACCGTTTATATCTTTATATTTCACATCACCTGGTCTTACAGTTGCCCCAAATTGTGTTGGACTATTGGCTATTTCCTCTTCATCATTAAAAAATCCTATAGCCTGATATCCAAAAATTTGCTGATGTCTTTGACCTCTTCTGTTTCTATACAGCTCAGCCCAGTCCGGTTGGTCATTATTAAGTACGGTATTACGCGCATAGGTCATATTAGCCATTGCTGTCAAAGAGACCTCTCCGACTTTTCTATCAGCCTCTAATGAAAGTTCGAAACCTTCATTTTTCATCTCACCCACATTTACGTAGGGCATTGTACTAATACCTGCAAAACCCGGGATAGAATTACGCTGTAAGAAAATACCTTTACGTTTTTCATGAAAATAGTCACCTTGTAATCTGATAGAGTTTTTCAAGAAACCTAATTCAAGTCCAAGATTTGTTTTAGTTACTTCTTCCCAGCCAACATTAGGATTCGCTAAGTCACCAATTTGCATTCCATATCCCCAGTTTATCGGACCATTAAAATCATAGCTCGGTACTTTATCAGTACGTATAATAGTTTCTTCATAAATAAACCGTCTGTTACCACCAATATTATCATCCCCTACAATACCATAGGAACCTCTTAGCTTAAGTAGGTTAATTGTTTTCTTTAAAGGCTCCCAAAAGCTTTCTTCTGATACAATCCAGCCAAGAGCTCCTGCTGGGAAAACTCCAAATCGACTCCCCGGTGAAAAATTTTCCGAACCATTATATCCAATATTAAACTCTCCAATATAACGACCTTTTAACGTATAGCTTAAACGACCGGAAATACCTTGATTTTTATAAGCTAAGCTCTCCAGTGCAACTCCAGGAGATGTATTATAACGCTCTGACTGATTGAATAGGAATAAAGCACTTACATTGTGATCATATCCAAAAGTGTTATCATAAGAAACGGAAGCTTCAAGATAAGTTCTTCGACTCCCTGCGTTCCCCTTGTCAAAAGATAAAGCCTCTTGTCCGGCAGCTGTTTGTTGATATTTTAAATTACCTTCTTCGTCTCTTCCTGTAGCTAAATATTGAGCTGGAGTAAATTCTCTTGTTACTCGGTTATAGTTTTGAGCATCAAAAGAGTATTTCACATTTGCTTTTAAACCGGGAGTGATAATATCACTAAAGTCTTGTGTTAAAGAAGCTACGGATTGTGCATTATTCCAGTGTTCATCCTTAAATCCAGAATTGGTCATCAAGTTATATGGGTTAAATCCGGTTCCGGATGTAGGTCCAGAAGCCTTTCCATCAGAATATTTCATCGGAAAAGCATTGGGAGAAGTATTAAAACTATATCCCCATATATCACTATTATCTCGTCCGGGGCTTAGCTTCTTTTCAAAAACGGTTCCCATATTCAATGATAATGTAGTTGATGGAGTAATGTTTATATCCAAGTTCGCTCTAAAATGAAACTTCTTATAGTTAGTACTTGCATCATAATCCAACAATTTACTCTTATCTTCTTTAAAAATGGATCCTTCATTATAAAATCCACCACTCACATAATATCTTACCATGCTTCCCCCTCCGGAGATATTCACATTGACGTTCTCTTGTGTTGACCAGTCTTTATACATACTGCCAATCCAATCAACATTTGGATATAGATCCGGGTCAGTACCATCTTTATAATAAGAAATTATTTCATCAGAATAGAACTTTCTACCCAAAGCTTCATTATATAATTCTGCCCATTGAGCTGAATTAATCATTTTTGGCATTTTGGTTGGCCCTACAACTCCAAAGTCAGCACGAACAGTGATTTTGGGTTTACCTTCTTCCCCTTTTTTGGTATTAATAATTAATACGCCATTAGCTCCACGAACCCCATAAACAGCTGTAGCCGTTGCATCTTTCAGCATAGAAAAAGACTCAATGTCTTCCGGGTCAACTAAGTCCAAAGGTCTTTCCACGCCATCTACTAATACTAACGGTTTTTTAGATGCACCAAAAGAGGAAATTCCACGAATGAAAAAATCAGTACCAGCTCCGGGTTCACCACTTCTTGTCATACTAATGATACCGGGAACACGACCTGCTAGTAAATTACTCACCTTTGAATTAGGTGTTTTAAGTTTAGATATATCTACAGTTGTAATAGCTCCAATCACACTTTCTTTTTTCTGTTGTCCATAAGCTACAACAACTACGTCATCTAACATTTCTGTATCAGGATATAAAGCAATGTCAATCGTCGTTTGATTTCCAATAACGACTTCTTGGCTCTTCATACCAATGCTTGAAAAGACCAACACACCACCTTGCTCAGTAATCGTTATACTAAAATTACCATCAATATCTGTGATAACACCGTTTGCACTGTTTTTAAGCCAAACATTTACACCAACGGCCGGCGCATTTTCTTCACCGAAAATAACGCGTCCTTTAATCGTTTTTTTCACTTGGTTTTGTGTAACTCCCTGGGCTTTGTTGTTTTTCAAAACCACTTCATTACCTACCACCTTGTAATCAATTGATGCACCAGCAAATAGGGCTGACAATACTTGATTAATATTTCCTTTCAAATCTACATCTTTACGAGTCTGATAAACAGGATCAGATGAGTTAAAAGAAAATGTATAATCCGTCGTTTTCTCAACCTGGGCAAGTGCCTCCCGAATAGTCATTGACTTCCCCGTTATGGCAACTTCTTGCTGTGCAGCTCCTAATGAAACGGAGGAAAAAGAAAGTATAAATATGACCAATAAGGGCATAAATAGCTTTCTCACATAAGAGTTTTGTTTGTTCATGTTTTTAAACCACTTTAATTGTTAATAAATAAATACTTGTTTGACATTTTCTATTTGATCATAACTTAAATTAAATGTATACGTTATCTTATCCAATGTGTTTGATAGATTTTCATTGCACTTGATAGAACCAGTGAATCTATTATCCAAAGAAACATGTTTTCCAATCTGGATGTCACAAGAATAAACCTCCTCTATCTGTTGAATCAAATCAACTAAAGCAACGTCCTTAAACTTAAAAAAACCATCTTCAATTTGAGGTATATTTACATCTTTTTTCGAAAGTGCTGACGTGGATTGATTATATTCTATTTTTTGACTAGGATAAAGAGCAACAGTCTGATGAAAATCATTCAAAACGAAATCCACTTCTCCTGAATACAGCAAAACCGTCTGCATAATACTATCATTTTCTACGCTAAAAGTAGTTCCTTTAACTTCGACATGCGTATTATCTGCAGTATACACTCGAAAAGTCTTTTCGACATCTTGAGTAACCGCAAACAATGCTTGACCTTCTATCCATATATCTCGAACAAGAAAATCACTTTTATATTTTATAGTTGTATAAGGATGCACCCAGACTTGTGTACCATCAGGCAGCATTAAAGAAGCAGGCTCAATATATTCTAAAGTAATTAGGTCAGACTCAAGTATCGATTGATTTTTCATCAAGGAAGGAATAGTGAATATCGCTACAATTACAATCATAGCAACAAACGTAAATATCGTCTTATTAATAGGTGAAAACAAGATTCTTTTTCCTTGTATACGCTGTTCCAAACGGTTCCATATACGAAGACCGACTTGCTCATCTATCTTTTTTTTATCTGAGAGATGCCAATGAATCATTGATAGCTTATCAAAAAAAGTATCAAATCTACTATTTGATTTATTATTTTCTTCTTCCATGACAATTAATTTGTAAAAAAATGTTCGCATCAGTTATAAATACACATAAATATCCCCCTACCCCTACTTCAATTTGAGTTTTATTAAATTTAATCACTATAACTGAAAGAAAAAGGCAAGTTTTAACACTTAAAATGCCGTTCTTTGAATTATCGAGTAACTGGCATTATAGTAAATAAACATAACAGACAGATGTTTTTTAGCTATTACTGAACATTATAGGAGCAAAATCTGTTGATTCTATGAGTAAAGTTGTTTAATTTCGAGCTATGAAGTTTGTCCTAAAAAAAAATATAAACATCTTTATTCAGATGAAGTTAAACACTCACAACTAAGAAGCTAGTATCTCAGACATTTTTACACTTTTAAGTTTTTCGACTTTTTGGGAATAGAAACTGTTTTTATGGCACATAGCCTTACATATAATAATAAAAATATATCCTTCAGGTTACTTGAAGTCCTTTTTGCTATAAAATTCCATGAGTATCACTCTCATGTACTTGATTTTTCTTCAATCCAAGACAACAAGATTACTGACGTAAATACACAGGATGCCGATTTAATCATTGAGATGCAACAAGGAGATAGAAAAGCTTTCTCCACGATATACAATAAATACTGGAAAAGGGTTTACTTCTTCGTTTCATTGTACACTAAAAACCCATCGGATGCAGAAGATCTCACACAAGAAATATTTATCAAAGTTTGGGAAAGTAGAGAAAAAATAGCTCCAGACAAAGATATAGCAAACTACCTCTTTATTGCGGCAAAGAACACAGCACTTAATCATTTAAGAAAAAACAAAAACGAACCCTTCTTTATTGAAAATATATTAGATACCTTGGAAGAATATGCCAGTAACTACTCAGATGAACATCTCGCAATAAAAGAATTAGAAAAAGAGGTTGAGAGCTTTATAAAACAGCTTCCTGAAAGGCAAAAAGAGGTATTCTTTTTAAGTCGAAAAGGGAACTACACCTATGCTCAAATAGCTGAAAAGATGAACATTTCAATAAAAACAGTTGAAAATCATATGACTAGAGCATTGACTTTTCTTAGAAAGAAAATGCAGCTTTAGTTTCCCCAACACAATAGTTTACTGCCAAAAAAGACTGCCATTTGAATCGGTTTTTAACGCTTCTTCATATACAAGCTTGTACTATAAAGTCAGCGCAGCAGAAGTTCTGCTGTGCTGACTTTATAGTGCTTTTATGCGAAAGGTGAAAGGAGTTTAGGGGTTTAAAACATCCTCCACTTCTATTTCAAAAACGAGCGTTGAATAGGGCTTAATACCTCCATAGCCCTGACTTCCATAACCAAGTTGATAAGGAATCCAAATCTCCCAGTGATCTCCTTTTTTCATATGCTGCAAAGCAACCGACCACCCTTCAATAACCGATGAGAAAGGGGAGGTTTGAGTAACATCTGCGGGATTGACGGCTAAGTAAAAAGGTGTCTGTTCATCTCTTACTCGTTTATCAAACACCGTTCCATCGTATAAAGAGCCCTTAAAATAAACTTTAACCCTGCTGGAAAAGTATATCAAACTATCTGCAGTTGTTTCAGGACCTTCTTTAATAACTTTATAATAGACACTGCCATTATTTGCTTCAGACTTAATCTCTGTATATTCCGAATCTTTAGATATTTTCCTAAAGGCTTCATCATTTATTTCTTTCCAAACATCTTCAGTCTCTTCATCGTCATCACCACAAGAAGCAAAGGCGACGAGAGATGAAATAATAAGGAAATAAAGGAAAAACTTCTTCATAATATTTTATTCTGCAATTTTCATTAGTAAAGAGCGCATGCTTACTTTTTCAGATACAATGGCATGCAAGCTATCTATCGAAACTCTCTCTTGCTCCATGGTATCACGGAAGCGTATAGTTACATGATTATCTTTTGGGGTATCATAGTCTATGGTGATACAATAGGGCGTTCCAATAGCATCTTGGCGGCGATAGCGCTTCCCAATCGTATCTTTCTCATCGTACTGGCAATGGAAATCAAACTTGAGCATATCCATAATCTCTTTAGCCTTCTCCGGTAATCCATCTTTACGAACCAAGGGTAATACAGCCAGCTTAACAGGAGCCAATGCTGGAGGCAACTTCAACATCACACGTGTTTCGCCATTTTCCAGTTGTTCTTCACAGAATGAGCCGGCTAATATACTCAAGAACATACGGTCAAGACCTATAGAGGTTTCAACGACATAAGGTACATAGCTTTTGTTTTGCTCAGGATCAAAGTACTGCATTTTCTTACCTGAAAACTTCTCATGCTGCACCAAGTCAAAGTCGGTTCGACTGTGAATGCCTTCTACCTCTTTAAAGCCAAAGGGCATCTTATATTCAATATCGGTAGCAGCATTCGCATAGTGAGCCAATTTCTCATGGTCATGAAAGCGATAATTCTCATCTCCAAAACCAAGAGCTAAATGCCACTTCAAGCGCGTTTCTTTCCATTTGGCAAACCAATCCAGCTCTTCGCCCGGACGAACAAAGAATTGCATTTCCATCTGCTCAAATTCACGCATGCGGAAGATAAACTGACGGGCCACTATCTCGTTACGGAAAGCCTTCCCGATTTGTGCTATACCAAACGGCACACGCATGCGCCCAGTCTTTTGCACATTCAAGAAGTTCACAAAAATACCCTGCGCTGTTTCAGGACGAAGATAAACTTTCATCGCACCTTCAGACGTTGAGCCCATCTCGGTAGCAAACATCAGATTAAACTGACGAACTTCTGTCCAGTTCATTGTTCCGGAAACGGGACATACTATTTTGCTATCAATAATGATTTGACGCAACTCATTTAAATCTGAAGCATTCAATGCATCAGCAAAACGTTGATGAGTTTGGTCGCGCAATGCTTGATTTTCCAATACTCTGGTATTGGTTGATCTAAATTGCTCTTCGTCAAAAGCATCACCAAATCGTTTTGCAGCTTTAGCTACTTCTTTATTTATTTTATCATCCAGCTTAGCCAGATAGTCTTCAATCAATACGTCTGCCCGATACCGCTTTTTTGAATCTTTATTGTCAATCAGTGGATCATTAAAAGCATCAACATGTCCGGAAGCTTTCCATATAGTAGGATGCATAAATATAGCAGAATCAATCCCTACTACATTTTCATTCAACAGCGTCATGCTGTCCCACCAATATTTCTTAATGTTATTTTTTAGTTCAACCCCATTTTGACCGTAATCATATACAGCTCCTAATCCATCATAAATTTCAGATGAGGGAAATACATAACCGTATTCTTTACAATGGGAAACAAGCTTTTTAAAAACGTCTTCCTGCGCCATAATCACACGTAATGTAAATAATTAATATTTGAAAGTACAAAGAAAGCTATTTTTCTTAACAATAAAATGCGTTTAAGAAGAGTTCTAACAATGAATGAAGAAAATTAACATGCGTTCAGTATCAGTTCAATCCGCATTTAAAGAGTTTTTCAAGTATTACCAGACTGTATCTAGTAATTTCATCATGAGCCACATCAAAAAACACCTTGAGTTTTTCAAGGTGTTTATATTTTATTCAGTGTCGATTCAGTATTATTGCTCCAGAAGCTTTTTCAATACAGCAGGTTTATCTGTTGTAATAAAGTCCACTTTTTCTTTGATAAAATGCTGCATCATCGCTGCATCATTCACAGTCCATACATTAACCAACAGGCCTAATTCACGTGCCTCCTTAATCCAATCTTTATGATCTGTCAACACTTTATGATGATAATCGATGCCTGACAAGCCAATTTCTTTGATTTCAGCAGGCGATTTATCTCCATTTAAGTATGAAACGATACAATCAGGACGAAGGCGTTTAAGCTCTTTGCAAATATTCATACTAAACGAAATATATTCTACTTGTGCTTGCAACTGGTAGGCATCAACCATGGCTGTTATCATCCGCACCGCTCTATCCTCATTTTCTTTGGTCTTGTGAGGTTTAATCTCAAGAATCAGCTGAGTTGTTCCATACGCTTTACCATGCACTAAATATTGTTCTAAAGTAGGAATTATCTCTCCATTCTTAAGCTTAATATCTCTCAATAGCGCATAAGGAGTTGCTTCAATTAGTTTTCCTTCAATCTTATCGTCATGATTGACTACTGGCACACTGTCTGACGTAATCAACACATCAAACTCTGAACCATAAAGACCCAGTTCGTGCGCCTTTTGAAGGGCAACAATCGAGTTCTGAGCAGAATTAGCTATATCCCAATAGCCACGATGGGCTATGTTTTTTGTTTGTCCATTCAAACTGATAATAGCAAAAGCTATTCCAAGTAAAATAAAAAGTATTTTTTTCATTGTTATTGTGATTTATAAGGTGTGTAATATATTTGCCATTAAAGTTTTACTGTTTTACGTTTACCTTTGACGCTCTCGTTGTTAAATCGATCGACAGAAGTTACCACATAACGGTATTTCTCCGTTCCTTTTTCATAAGGTAACATATAATATGGGTCTGGCGTAATAGTAACAATCCGAGCCGGGTTATTCAAATCGACAGGTTCACCATGTGCAAATTTATACACTACATAATAACGTGCCGATTCAGGATTTAAGATATCATGATCAGACATCCAATGAAGTACAAAGCCATCGGCAGTCCATTCTGTTTTAAGTTTTTTCACCTCTTTAGGTGCACGATTACTCAAGTGTGTATAACCGGGTATCAATGCCGGATAGCGATGATAATTACGCTTCAAGCTATCAGCTATTCCTCCATTGTTCCATAAGATTTCATTAGCCGGCCAAAAACAATTACCATTCACTTGCGACAATCCTCTTGTATAACGCATCTTCTGTGCCAGCTGGTCTACCTTCATTGTCCTGTTTACATCTTGCCCGATATAAAGCGGGCGATCATACGCATGTTTATTCCACCATTGCACCAATGTAGCATAGTCAGCCGCAGCGTGTCCTATCTCCCAATATATTTGAGGCATCATATAGTCTACCCACCCTTGTTTTACCCAATGCAATACATCAGCATAGAGGTCGTCATAGTTTTGCAAACCATTGGTCTTGCTTCCTGAACCATCAGGCGTGCTCTTTTGATTTCTATAGATACCGAATGGACTTATACCCAAACGCACCCAAGGTTTAACTAAAAGAATGGTACGCTTCAGTTCACTAATCAGCTTATTTACATTTTCACGTCTCCAGTCGCCTCGTTGAGCTTCTGAATATTCGGATCCATAACGAGCAAAGCTCTCATCATCCGGGAAGGCCAGTCCGGGAGCAGGATAAGGATAGAAATAATCGTCCATGTGGATACCGTCAACATCATAACGCATGACTATGTCTCGCACGACATTACAAATATGCTGTCTGCTTTGCGGCATTCCGGGATCGAACAATAGTTGTTTATTATAAAATACAAACCAATCCGGATGTTTATAATAAACATGTGAGTCACAAAGATTATCGGTACCAGATGTGCCCGCTCTGTAAGGGTTTAACCAAGCATGGAACTCCATGGCTCGCTGATGGCATTCCTCAATCAGAAACTCCATCAAGTCAAAATCATTTTCAGGAGCAAGTCCTTGTTTGCCGGTATAAAAACGACTCCAAGGTTCAAATCTTGAGTTATAAAAAGCATCAGCCTCCGGTCGTACTTGAAATATTAAGGCATTAATTCCACAGTCTTGAAGAAAATCCAGCTTTTTAATAAAGCTTTGCTTCATTTCTGCCACCGACATTTGGCTATATTCACCTTGATAAATTGTTTGTATCCAAGCACCTCTAAACTCATGTTTCGCATCATTTCCAACCGCTGGGGGTAAATAGCGAGAGGTAGCACACGAACTCACAAACAACAACACTAATAGCGCACCTATTATTAGGCTTAAATATTTATTTTTCATTAGTAAAATCCTCCTTTATACAAGTTGTCAAAATTAGCTTTCCCATCCGTAACTTCTTCTTCATCAACTGCTTCTTTACGCAGCAAATCAGCTTTCTCTCGCTCCTCTTGAGCAGATTCAGACTGACCCAATTGGTCAAAAAGCTGTGCCCGCGCATCATGCAACTCAGGAAATTCCTCTCCCATTTCCAACAAATCATCATAAAGCTCCAATGCTTCTTCTGCACGATTGGTCCGCATATAAATATTTCCGATAGACAATGCGACTTGATGACTGAAGGGGTTTAGCTCCGTCACTTTAAGATAATTCTGAACGGCAGATTCATCATCTTGCATGTCTTGATGAATCAACCCTTTCAGCAGATAGTATGACTCATCCTCAGGATTAAGCGTGAGAGCTTGATCAATGTCTTTTATGGCTGCTTCTAAGTTTTTCAAAACATAATAAGCTTTAGCGCGAACAAAAAACATCTGTGGAGCATCTTCTTTGAGTCTAATACCTTCGGTAAGCGAAACAATCGCATCCTCTGCTCGTTTCATATCTAACTCCACTTTTCCTTTCATATAATAAGCTTCAGTCAAGTCAGGAATTCGGTCTATAAGGATTAGAACCTGCTGCAACGATTCTTCCAATCGCTCCATCATATATAGCAGATTAATTCGCAACAGATAGCCATCTTTATTGTCTGGTTCTAGCTCAGTCATTTCTGTAGTCACTTCTAAAGCATCTTCCAAATCATGCGTTTGCGTATAAGCTGAAGCAAGAAACTGCATGGTTTCATAATCTTTCATCAACAAAAGTGCCTCCTGATAGCATTTAGTTGCATAGCCTATACGTCCCATGCGTTGAGCACGCACACCATCGTATTTTAATGTATCAAAGTTTTTAGGAGGCTCAGGGGTTTGCTCTTCTGCTACCGCTTGCTCTGCCTTTGAAGAGGAAAATAAGGACTTGAAAAAATTAGCCATAGTTATTTTTTATCAAAATGATACTTATCGAACAAAAATACACATAATAGAAAGATAAACAAGCACAGGAAGGGAAGAGCAGAACTACAAAGAAAGTTAATTCCGGCGAAAACGTTTGGTCAACTCATCATCCGTCAACAAGGTAAGGATGGGTTGTCCATCAGGAGTAAAATTATTCTCGGGCAAAGAAAAAAGAGAAGCAAACATATGTTCCATTTCTTCGTTTGAGAGCACCTTCCCCGAAGGTATAGCAGAAGCTTTTGCAAGCGATAAGCAAAGGGTGTCTGTCAAGTCCTTAACGGATAAATCGCCCATTTCAATAACTTCTCCCAATATTTCTTTAATCAAAATAGCCGGGTTATAATGCTCTGTTCCCGCCGGGATACCATTCACAGCATAACTATTACCTCCCAGATTACTCAAATCAAAACCCATGTTTTGAAGCTCTTCCTCTACGGTAGGATAAACAGTTGATTCAACCAATGTTAGTTCAACAATATCCGGGAACAGCATTTTTTGCGAAGGCAGTTTCCCATGCGACATAGACCGTTTATATTGGTCAAATAAAATACGCACATGCGCCCGATGCTGATCAATCAACACCAGTCCCGAGGAAATAGATGTAAGAATATATTTCGTTTTATACTGAAAACATGGCTGATGCTCAGATTCAAAAAGGACAGCATCGGCTTTCTCTTCCGGCATAAAAGTGGGGGTATCTACCGACTGACGCGGAAGTACATCTGTAAAATCCGTTTCGTTTTTTCCACATTGAAACCCTTCATACAGTTTTTCCCAGTCTTGCGTTACTCGCTGTGGTCGAGTGTTGAACGGATTATAATCCTTATTCAGCGAAACGGGTGGTGGTCCACCCGACGCAGTTTGTTTTGTCGGGTCATAAGCCGGTATATCAATTGCATCTTCCTGATCAAACTCAATGGTTGGCATCATATTCGCTTTTCCCAAAACTTCTCTGACAGCCGACAATATGATTTGCCAGATTGGATGCTCGTTCTCAAATTTAATTTCAGTTTTGGTAGGATGTATATTCACGTCAATACACTGAGGGTCTACCGTGAAATAGAGAAAGTAATCCGGATATTCATTCGGAGCAATCAGCTGCTCGTAAGCCTGCATAACAGCCCGATGAAAATATGAATGACGCATATAGCGTCCATTCACAAAGAAATACTGCAACGCACCTCTCTTTTTTGCCGTATCCGGACGACCTACAAAGCCTTCAATCTTTACAATCGGAGTATCCAATGAAAGAGAAAGCATCTTTTTGTTCATGGTTTTCCCGAAAACATTAACTACACGCTGTCTTAGACCGGCAGCAGGCAAGTTAAATATTTCATTCCCATTATGCGTTAAGAAAAAAGAGACATCCGGATTAACCAAAACGATACGCTCAAACTCCCATAGGATATTCTTGAACTCTGTTTCGTTCGTCTTTAAGAATTTCCGTCTAGCCGGTACATTATAAAATAGATTTTTGACCGAAAACACACTACCCTGTGCACAAGCTTCCGGTTCAATGGATTTAAGTTCTGAGCCTTCAATAAACAAATGCACTCCCAGCTCATCTTCTTTAGTACGTGTACAAAGCTCTACATGCGCAATAGCAACAATAGAAGCCAGTGCCTCTCCTCGAAAACCAAAAGTTTTTAAAGCAAAAAGATCTTGTGAATTTTGGATTTTTGACGTGGCATGCCTTTCAAAAGCCATCCGAGCATCTGTTTCAGACATGCCCTTACCATTGTCAATCACCTGAATCAATGTTCGCCCCCCGTCTTTAATAATGACGCGAACCTCTGTTGCACCCGCATCAACGGCGTTTTCAACCAGTTCTTTCACAACCGAAGCCGGCCGCTGAATTACCTCGCCGGCTGCAATTTGATTCGCAATACTGTCTGGTAAAACATGGATTATATCACTCATAAGAAGATTCGTTTTCTAGTCATCTAGTTATTAACGTGTAAATCGGCTACTGCGCTGCTCTTTTATTTCTCCTGAGCGTTTTTTAATAACTTGATAAATATCATCTTTGTTTTTCGGTCGTATATAATCAAACCAAAAGAAATTTGGAAGTATTTTCATCTCCGGGTCTAAGTCAGGTATGGGATATAGATTTGCATCCGGATTAGGCCAAAACAATAATTTTTGAATTTTCTTGTCTTTCAGCCACATAGTCATATATCCACTCTTCGTCTTGTTTAACCCAACCATCGACCCATCATTTTCTAATGGATAGTAAATCGTCTCCACATTGCCATCCAGCTCCATGCGCGTCAGCTCCTGCCCGGTAAAGAACGCCTTCATATCATTGCTCTTCAACTGGTTGAAATAAGTCGTATCGACCATTTCAGCTGCAAAAGCATATTGCTGAATATGTGCATATTCGATTGTACTGTCATTCATATACACAACGATTGTATCACCATATAATTGAAAATTCTCATTCCAAAGAATCGGCTCTTTATACATATATAATACAGAGTCTTTAGTATTGAATTGCATAGAATCACAAACGCCTTGCGCGTCGTTTCGATAAAATCGCACGCCATAATACGCTTTCATATACCGAGCGGTTGAGTCTACCGTTATCATTTCCAAGGTATCCGCATGCAGAAAGAGTGTATCCTGTTGAGAGAATTCAACCAAGCGAGCACTATCAGTAGCAAAAGCATATTCTGTTTTTTCGTTGTAAAAGACATAATGCCCCTCCATGTTCATTTTCTTCACCGTGTCTCCCAATATCACATTGCCAAAAGCTTCACCGATGCCTTCTTCACGCCTATAAGAAACAGAGTCTCCTATTAAGTAACGATCACCCGACAATACGCGCGATCGGTCAAGCACCGATGCGAAGCCTGCATTCGTATCGTACCATCCTCTGGAAGAATAAATGGTACCACTATCTGCAACAATAATTGAAGGACCTAAAATAGTAGCAATACGGCTTTCCGTACTATAGTGTAAGGTATCTGAGGTTAATACAAATTCAGGATTAATCAGCTTTACACTATCATTAAAAACAGCCAACTTGGTTGAAGGTGAATACTGTCCATAAAAAGATGTCAGTTCATTATCCAGGTCTATAATCATACCTCCCTCAAAATAATAACCGATACTCTTGGTCCGATCATAGTTCAAGCTGTCTGTAAATAAAGTCACAGTAGAACTATCCGGCTGGATATAATCCATACGAACATTTTCACGCAGTTTAGCTATCTGCGTTTCTCCATCATAGTGTAAATATTTGCCATATATAAAAATGGTATCTCCTTGCTCTAAACGAACATTCTCAAAAGCCTCAAATGCGTTTTGCGCTTGATATAAAAGAGCACTATCACAATACATATAAGCACTATCGTGCTGGAAAACGACATTTCCCGTAAATATTTGTGCATCTTCTATAAGTTCTTTATCATACGAACCTACGTCAGCATGCCTAAGGTAAATGATTTTCTTTTTAGGTGTATCTGAACCGCTCTGTCCTATCATGAAATAAGAGAACAGAGAAAAAAACAGGAATAAACTAACCGCTTTTAATATTCTTTTTTTCATTCTTTTATCCAACCCGGATACTGGAAGTCACAATTGCTCCATCCTTCACTAATCTTCACATAGGTATCAGCTTGTTGCTTAACAATCCATTTCTTAATGATTTCTTGACGGCGTTTATTTTCAACAATGCTCTTCAAGGCTTGGTAATCATCTGTAATATTTGCCTTATGTGCTTCTTTTCTTGATTTCAATTTGACAATCGCAACTACTTCTTTTTGCATTTCTGTCAGCATTTTGAAAGGCTTAGAGATCTCACCCACCTGCATATTATAAACCACTGCACCCATCTCTTGCGGAAGCTCTTGAAATTCGAACTTAGGTGTTCCATAATTAGCCGTTTCAGAACGATTCACCATCAACCCTTTATTGTTACGTGTGTCTTTGTCAGCAGATACAAACGTAGCTTCTTCAAAGGTGAATTTACCATTAGTAATATCCTGATAAAGTGAGTCCATACGAACCATACTAACATTCATTTCTTTTTCAGAAACCCTTGGGCGCAGCAATATATGTCTAGCGTTCAATCGGTCTCCTCTTTTTTCTATCAACTGTATGATATGGAAGCCATACTCTGTTTCTACCACATTCGATACACGCTTATTGTCTTTCAGGTTAAAAGCCACATTGGCAAACTCAGGCAAAAACTCGCCTTTTCCTCTAAAGCCTAACTCGCCACCTCGTGTAGACGAAGCCGGATCTTCAGAATAGGTTCTCGCTAAAACCGAAAAATCACGTTCGCCATTATTTACCTGCTCGGTAAATTCCCTCAATCGGGCTTTGATAGCATCCGTTTCTTCGATAGGTATTTTAGGCTCCATCGTGATGATTTGCACCTCAACGGTAGTGGGAATCGTCGGAAGACTGTCTTGTGGTAGTTGATTAAAGTACTTACGCACTTCAGAAGGAGTTAGTTTAATATCTCCAATCAGCTTTTGCTTCATTTGCTCCACTGTATACTGCTCGCGCGCCATCACTTTTCGCTCTTCACGTATCTGAGATAATTTCTTCCTGAAATACTCTTCCATTTTATCTTCGCCGCCAATTTCTTTAATGGCGTAATTCATCCAGGCATCCACAGATTGTAAAATTTGCGCTTCACTTACTTCAATACTATCAATACGTGCCTGATTCAGGAAAAGTTTATTTACAGCTATCTGTTCCGGGATAAGACAATAAGGATCACCCTCAAAACGATGACCTTCATTTAATAGGAAGAGTCGTTGCGATTCGACCTCCGAACGTAAAATGGCTTCATCTCCAATCACCCAAATTATCTCATCAATTACATTACTCTGTGCCTTTACCAACAAGCTCAGGCTACTTAATAATAAGAGTACAGCAATTTTTTTCATAGTTTTTATCTAGTTTATTTATTCTTCAAAAAAAGTAACTTTCCCTGACTTTACCGCATCCAGATAGAGATTTTCTTCAAATTCTTTCTGAAAATCCATCTTTCGGCTATTTATCAATATTTCTTTTACTGACTGTTTGGCATATTCATACGGAGCTATTTTACCTTGAGGTACATATTCTGCGATATTCAACAAATAGCAATAAGTACTATCCACTACCTCAACGGTCTTATTTCCGACCAGGAAAGAGCGACTATCAGCCACTCGTATAGGTATATTATCAATCACTTTGTCAAACTCCACCCAGCGGTCATAAAAGTAATCAAAAGAAATGGCATTTTGCAAACTATACTTCTCCATCTTTTCCAACGAAGCTTGCGAGTCGGTTTTATACCATTTTTTTATATCATCCAGATTAGGCGCATCAGCCGGCACTTTAACATACAATCCTTTAATTAAGCTGCGGTCTAAAAGGAATTTCTCTTGATGTTCATCATAATATGACTGCATATCGAACTCAGTAATATCAGCAGAAACACGCTCTTTTATCATCCGTGCCATATACCGATATTTAGTAAGCGACTCGCGATATTCTCGCACCAAACGATTGATATCCTCTTGCTCATCTCCTAAATTTTTGACAGCTTGCTCATATACCAAGGCATCTTTCACCCAACGATTGATATAATGATCTGCATACAAAAGACTATCTGCCGAGCTCACACTTACCGGTATAGCGTTACGCACCTCTTCACGACTTAGCTGTTTATCTCCCACCTTAGCCACATATTGCGATTCGCCTCCCTCGGTTGGCACTCCGCAGGCAGAAAGACAAAATATAATCAGCAGATATGTTGCGATACGTATCTTCATTCGATCAAACGTATTTCTTTATTTATTCTCGGTTGATAATCAGAGCACAAAAATAACACTAAATAAACAGGTTAAATTCAATTTAGTATCTCTTCCTGTTAATTTAGTGTTTTTTACAATGGAGTAGAAGTCTCTTCTACCACTTATTTTAGTTTGCCAGTTCCGACAAAAACTTAATACGCACCAAGCGTATTTCATCTTCAGTATAGTCAGAGCCTAACTCATCAATCGCATCTTCAAGTGAATCTGTTTCAGAATCTTTAAAATATTCGTATACATCTTCTATACGATCATCATCCATTATTTCATTCAAAAAATAATTCAGATTTATCCTTGTTCCGGAATAAACAATTGCCTCCAATTCATCAAGTAATTCAGAAAAGTCTAAACCTTTTAAGTTTGCTATATCATCTAAAGCTACCTTTCGGTCTATACTTTGTACAATCCAAACTTTAAGCTTAGACTTATTAGCCACTGTCCTTACCCGTAAATCTTCCGGACGTTCTATTTCATTTTCTTCTACATGACGCTTTATCAAGTCTACAAACTCAGTTCCATAGCGTTTTGCTTTTCCGGCTCCTACACCCGGAACATTTTGCAGCTCATCTAAAGTCACCGGAAATGTTGTAGCCATAGCCTCCAACGAGGTATCTTGGAATATCACAAAAGGAGGAACTCCAAGTTTTTTAGATATTTTCTTACGTAAATCTTTCATCATAGAGAACAGAGCGGGATCTAACGCACTACCTCCACCACTACTTAACGGAACTTCATTATCGTCGTCGTCATCAAATTCATTATCCTCCACAATCTTAAAAGAAACGGGCTTTTTCATAAACCCTTGTCCTTTGGGAGTTATTTTCAGCAACCCATAGTTTTCAATATCTTTCACTAAATAACCGGATATCAGTGCTTGATGGATCACGGCATTCCAAATCTTTTCATCTTCATCTTGCCCACTTCCGAAAACCTCCAGTTCATTATGTTTAAAAGACATCACATCTGAAGTTTCCGAGCCTCTTAAAACATCAATCACATGGTCCGCTTTATAGATTTCCTTTAATGCTTCTACTGTTTCCAGCAAAGCACTTAACAATTCTTTAGCTTCCACTTGTTTCTTAGGATTCAAACAGTTATCACAATTACAACAATTATTTTCTTTATATTCTTCTCCAAAATAATGCAGCAAAACCCTTCTTCTGCAAACAGCCGTTTCAGCATATGCAGCCGTATCAAGCAAGAGTTGTTTACCTATTTCTTGTTCTGCAACAGGTTTTCCTTGCATAAATTTTTCCAGCTTGATTAAATCTTTATTGGCATAGAAAGCCAGGCATTGTCCTTCTCCACCATCTCGTCCTGCTCGTCCCGTTTCCTGATAGTATCCCTCCAAGCTTTTGGGTATGTCATAATGGATTACAAAACGAACGTCCGGTTTGTCAATCCCCATGCCAAAAGCTATCGTAGCAACTATCACATCAACTGTTTCCATCAGGAATGCATCCTGATTAGCAGAACGGACTTGCGAATCCATCCCCGCATGATAAGGAAGTGCTTTGATACCATTTGCCTCCAATATTTGCGCCACTTCTTCTACCTTCTTCCGACTTAAGCAATAAACGATGCCTGATTTACCTTCATTTGCCTTAATAAACCGGATGATATCACGATCTACGTTTTTCGTTTTATTACGCACCTCATAATACAAGTTCGGCCGATTGAACGACGAAATAAAGATAGACGAATCTATCATTGCTAAGTTTTTCTGTATATCATGCTGCACTTTCGGCGTGGCAGTAGCAGTTAATGCGATGATAGGTCTCTTCCCTATCTCATTGATAATAGGACGTATGCGCCGATATTCAGGTCGAAAGTCATGTCCCCACTCCGAAATACAATGAGCTTCATCAACGGCATAAAATGAAATATTTACTTGCCTGAAATACTCTACATTTTCTTCTTTCGTCAACGACTCAGGGGCCACATACAACAACTTAGTCCGACCACTTAAAATATCTTCTTTGACTTGCTCAATAGCAGCTTTGTTTAGCGATGAGTTTATAAAGTGAGCGACTCCATCTTCTTCACTAAAGTTACGCATAGCATCCACTTGATTCTTCATCAAAGCAATCAAGGGAGAGATAATTATTGCTGTTCCCTCCATCAAAAGCGCAGGCAACTGATAACACAGTGATTTCCCGCCGCCGGTAGGCATCAGAACAAATGTGTCTTTCTCTGCTAATACATTTTCAATAATTTCCTTTTGATTTCCTTTAAAAGTATCAAAACCGAAATTTTCCTTTAGTGCCTCTGTTATAAAATCATTTTTCCCCATAGCCAAACACGCAGAACTTACTTTAAGCAATTTGCAACCTATTCAAGTCTGTTTTTTGAAATTTTTCTTCTGCATACGTCAATGTTACATGCAGTTTTTTCTGATTTGTAGAGGGCATTTCATACATGGCATCCATCATAACAGCTTCAACTATCGAACGGAGACCACGTGCCCCTAGTTTAAACTCCATCGCTTTATCCACGATAAAACGGAATACGTCTTCTTCAAAGGTAAGTTTTATTCCATCCATCTCAAACAATTTCACATATTGATTAATGATTGAGTTTTTGGGCTCTGTCAATATATTTCGCAGTGTATCTCTGTCTAATGGGTTTAAATAAGTCAATACCGGTAAACGTCCGATGATTTCCGGAATAAGTCCAAATGATTTCAAGTCAACAGGAGTAATATACTTTAGCAGATTATTTCTATCTACATTTGCATTGCTTTTGGCTGAGGCATAGCCCACAATACGTGTATTTAAACGTTGGGCTATTTTTTTCTCAATCCCGTCAAAAGCTCCTCCACAAACAAAAAGTATATTTTGTGTATTAACCGGAATCATTCGCTGCTCAGGATGCTTTCGCCCACCTTGAGGAGGAACATTCACTACCGAACCCTCCAGCAGCTTCAGCAAACCTTGCTGAACTCCTTCTCCACTTACATCACGTGTAATGGAAGGGTTATCGCTTTTACGTGCAATTTTATCAATCTCATCGATAAAGACAATACCTCTTTCAGCAGCTTTCACATCATAATCTGCAGCTTGCAACAAACGTGTAAGCACGCTCTCAATATCTTCGCCTACATAGCCGGCTTCGGTGAGCACTGTCGCATCAACAATACAAAACGGCACATGAAGCAGTCGAGCAATCGTTCGAGCCAACAGCGTCTTTCCTGTTCCCGTAGCACCCACCATGATGATATTCGATTTTTCAATTTCGACATCATCGGTATTGTTTTTCTGCAATAAACGTTTGTAATGATTATAAACAGCCACAGACAAATAACGCTTAGCATCATCTTGACCAATCACATATTGGTCAAGAAACTGCTTAATAATTGCCGGTTTGGATATATTCTCCTGTGTCAAACCAAAAGCTTTATCCTGTTTAGCCTTAGCTTCATCCTGCACCAATTCATAAGCCTGCGTTACACAAGTATCACAAATTGCGGCAGAAAGACCTGTAATTAATAGATCTACATCTTTGCGTTTTTTCCCGCAAAATGAACAACTATCTTCGTTTTTAGCCATCTATTCCGATCCTTATTATTTACGTGCTAAGATATCATCAATCATTCCGTAGCTCTTAGCTTCTTCAGCTGTCATCCAGTAGTCACGATCACTGTCGCGTTCTACTTCCTCATACGATTTTCCCGAATGATCTGATATAATCGTATACAATTCTTTTTTTACTTTCATGATTTCACGAGCTGCAATTTCTATATCAGAAGCCTGCCCTTGTGTACCACCCAGAGGTTGATGAATCATCACACGCGAATGCTTCAAGGCAAAGCGTTTCCCTTTAGTACCCGCTACGAGCAAGACTGATGCCATAGATGCGGCAATCCCGGTACATATTGTAGATACGTCTGAGCTAATAAACTGCATCGTATCATAAATACCATATCCGGCATAAACAGAGCCTCCCGGCGAATTAATGTAAATAGAAATATCCTTACCCGGATCGCTCGAGTCTAAATATAAAAGCTGAGCTTGGATAACGTTAGCTGCATAGTCATTGATTTGTGTCCCTAAAAAGATGATACGGTCCATCATCAAACGCGAAAACACATCCATTTGCGCTACATTAAGCTGTCGCTCTTCAATAATTGTTGGTGAGATATAGCTACTCGTTATATTCATATAGCTATCTAATGCTGCACTATTCATCCCCAAGTGCTTCGTTGCATATTTTCTAAAATCGTCCATAATTTTCTCCTTTTTTTATATATTAGAGTAGAAAAGCCTCTACCCTTTTTGGATGCGGATAACAAAGTTATAAATATTTCCGAATGATACAACATCATTCGGTTTACCACATCTTTATTATAGGAAGAAGCCCTTTTTATATATTCAAACCGGCCTTATGACCGGTTTGAATAGTGTACTGCACAACCGTGCAATAGTATAATATGTATGTTTAAGTCAGCCTTACGCCTCAGTGTCTTTAAATAGTTTTTCAAAATCCTCATAAGAAATTTCTTTCTCTTCAATTTTGACTTTTTCTTTCAACCAACTTAACAGTTTCTCTTCAAATGCCCGGTCGACTACATTTCGGTATGTATCTTTATTCTTCATCATATCTCTACTGTAGTTCTCTAACACGTCATCAGGCATTGACATCATGCCATATTGTGCAAACTGTGCTTTAGTCACTCGTTTTGCCATCATCTCTATTTCTGCATCACTTACCGAAAGGTCGTTTTTCTTTTCCAAGTCTTTTTGCACCAACTGAAAAATCAAATCATCCTTCACATTTGGATAGTCCGCTTCAATCTGCTCATCGGTTGCTTCTTCATTCACCAACTTCAACCAGCGTTTAATCAAGTCATCAGCCAAAGCTACGTCGCCGGCTTTTTTTAGCAACATTTTGCGTGCATCCAAAAGCATCTTATAGTCACTTTGTGGAGCAAACTGTTCTTCAAGTGTTTCTTTTACTTTTTCTTTAAATTCTTCTTCAGTCGTTACTGTTCCCGGATCAAAAATACGGTCGAAGAATTCCGGTGTCAAATCAGCTTCTTTATGACGGGTAGATTCGGTAATTTCAAAGTTAAAATCACTCTTCATTTCTTCTACGTCTTCTTTCTGAAGTTTCAAAAGTGAAGCTAATTCTGAAGCACGTCCTTCATATCCTTTATAAGGATTGAATGTCACAACCGAATTAACAGCAGCGCCTACCAGTTTTCCTTTTTCTTCTTCATCTTTCAAGTAGAAAGGCATCAAAACGGCATCTTCTACAATCAGTCCACCTTCTTTAGGTTCACCATTTTCAAGCTCAACTAAACGTCCTTTAGCCATATCTTCAGCTTCAACCGTTTCAACCGGGTCATACGAACCATAGTTTTTACGGTATGCAGAAATTTGCTTCTCTAACATTTCGTCATCTACATTGACTTTATAAGAGGTTAGTCTATCTCTCTTATTCAACGTAAACTCAATGGTTGGAGCTAGTACAATATCAAAAACAAATTCAAACGTTTCTTGTCCGTCAAAGTCTATTTCTTTTTGCTCGGTTTCATTAGGCATAGGTTCAGCTAAAATCTGGATTTCGTTTTCACGGATATAATCAAACAATCCTGTATAAACCTTATTTTGAACTTCCTCAACAAGTGCCGATTTACCATACATTTTCTTTACAAGACCAAGTGGGACCATCCCCTTGCGAAAGCCGGGCATATCCACCTTCTTGCGCATGTCTCGTAACTTTTTATCTACTGATTCTGCATAATCATCTTTGCCCACTTCCACACTTAGAAGCGCACTTAATTCGTCATTCTTCTTTAATGATACGTTCATTATGAATTCGTTTTTATTATATTGTTTGTACTTTTCTACTAAGGAAAATTGAGGTGCAAAATTAGTGCTTATCTTTCAAACTCACAACTCTTTGCCCATCAATCTTTCAATCTCACATTCAAGCATCTACTGACAGGTACGATGACGGTAAAAAACACGATAAACACCTAATGAAAACAATCAAGCACGAGTGAAGCTTAACGAGTAAGAGATTCAAACAAAAGACAGAAGGTAAAACTTGAAGAAACTATTCTTCGAAACAAGAATGAATCTTTTTTTTGCAAGAGAGAGAGATTGCTGCTAAGTTCGGAGGCAAACAGATACTGAGGCTATCAGATTAGAGTACAGTGTTTTATCAAAACAAATACAGGGAACTAATCTTTTAACACTCGTTGAAAGAGCTTTTAACGAGTGTTAGAAGCTCTTTTGACACGGGTTGAAAGCTCTTCTAACCTAGGTTAAAACCTTAATTCTCCCTAGTCTATGTATAAAAAGGCTCTATAGAGATGAAATAAAGACTCTATTGATTGCCTTTTCTTGAAATAGGTTTACACTTTGTGTTATACTAATCCTGTTTGTATTGTCCTTTTTTTATTGTGATACGGTTCGGATTTACAGAATACTTACCAAATCAACTTCATTTCATACGCTTTCTTGATAAGTACCGCGACATTTTTAGCCCGAAGTTTGACGAGCAGATTTCTTCGATAAGTTTTTACCGTTTCAGCATCACGATAGATTAGCGCGGCTATTTCTTTGGTTGTATAACCATCCGCTACATGTTTCAACACTTCTTTTTCACGATTAGACAACCAAACTACCTCCTCATCCTTTTTCTCAACCAGCAGCACATCAATCTCTTCACAAAGAAACTGTTTTCCTTTATAAACGGTTTCAATTCCTAGAAGCATTTCATCGCTTTCGGCATTTTTAAGAATATAGCCCAATGCACCATTATGCAAAGCTCGTTTAGCAATGTTAAACTCTTTATAGGTAGTCAGCATAATGATTTTCAGCGTCGGATACTTTTCTTTTAGTTCTGCACAAAACTCCACTCCATCGCCATCCGAAAGCGCAATGTCAAGCAGCAAAATATCAGGAAGTTCTTTCCCTACAGCCTTGCGGTATGACTTCAAGTCATAAAACGCCCCTATTACCTCTGCTATTCCTGATTCATGAATCAGTTTACTTAAACTCTCTACCACCATTATATGGTCGTCAACAATATGCAATTTAATCATGATACGCTATTTAATCTATTAACCATACGTATTTTTAACTCAATGATTGTCTCCGTACCTTCACCCGGAGAGGATACCACATCCATTTTCCCATTACAAGAAGCGACTCGGTCGCGTACGTTCTGAAGTCCTATACCTTCCGTTTTCAACGGTTTTTCATACCCCTTCCCATCATCCTGAACTGTAAGAGAAGCATAATCTTTTTGCAGAACGAGCTGCAGATTAATCGTTTTCGCCTCTGCGTGTCGTAATGAATTATTCACCAATTCACTCGCACAGCAATAAAGGGCAAATTCAGCCCGTTCATCAAAACGTATTTCTTTTCCAAAAAAGTGAAATTGAACATTGGGGAATTGTGCAGCAAAGTCTTCCAAAGCAGTTTTCAATCCATATTGTAGCGAAGTGGGCATAAGGTTATGAGCCACCTGACGCACTTCTTCTATACAAGAGTCTAGTTTTTCTCCTACGCTTTTTGCAGACTTCATATCATCTGTCAAGCCTATCTTAACGGCCGAAAGGTTTCCACTCAATCGGTCATGCAAATCACGAGCCAACCGCATGCGTTCTTTCATCTCGCCATCCATCACCGAACGAGTTGCCACCAGTTGCTTTTCTTTTTTCGCATTTCTTAGGGTTAACAACAGCACAAAAACCATCGAAATTAAAAATAACACACCACCCACACCTATCCATATATAAAGCTGTTTCTCTCTTTCTAACGAAACGATTTTAAGTTCTTTCTTCTCCGTCTCATATTTCACTTCCATATCAGCCAAAGCAATTTGATAGTTTTCATTTGATTTTTTTTTCGATAAGTCCTTATATATTTTCGCAAACTTCATGGACTTTTTAGCATTCCCCATAAAAGCATTCGCATAAGAAAGATTATAGGCAAGACCCGCTGAATGACTCGCATTCGTTGAGTCCATCTCCCAAGCATTAGTAGCAGCAACATCGCATGCTTTAAAGTTTCCATAAGAAAAATAAGCGTCAGAAAGCGCAACCCATGCATAGAGGATGAGTCGATGTTCACCATGCTCTAAAGCTACTTCCAGACTTTTCTCAGCATATTCTTCTGCCTTCTTAAACTCTCTCATACCCGAATATATGGCCACCAAGGCTTGCAGGTTAAGTATTTCATACTGTTTATCTTTCAGCTTATAGCTTAACGCTAAAGACTGTTGTGTAAATTTAAGAGCTTCTTCCTGTTCTTTAAAATATGATTTGATACGCCCTAGTTCATAATAAATATCCATAAGTCCTCGCTCATGCCCTATTTCTTCACAAATCTCCCGATTTTTCTCCAAATAATACATGGCTCGCTCATAATTGGCTAAATTACGATACACCCCTACCAGGTTGCTATAATAAGTAGAAATATATTGTTTTTGCCCTGACCGCTCACTACATTCCAGCCCTTTCAAATAGTATTCAATCGCTTTTTCATGCATCCCCCTAAAAAGATAAAAAACGCCCATCTGATTATAAGAAACTATTAGCATGGTTAAATCATCCGATTCTATCGCAAATTCTAAACCTTTTTCTAAATGGTATAAGTTCAATTCCTTGTTTCCTTCATTTCTGCAACAGTCGGCTAAACAACCATGAAACCAAGACTGCTTAACAATATCCTTCTCTTTTTTAGCAAGCTCCAACCCTTTATGAGCATAGTCACAAAAAGGGACAGGCTCACTATCTATACTAAAATGGGCAGAGGTGAGCTTATAATAAATTGCTAGCTTCTCTTTGTTATCTATTTGTTGATTCTGTAGAATATTTATGAGAGAGTCCCGCTTACTCTCTGCTGAAAGATTTAAACTTATCAGCAAGAATAACCCCCAACATATGGCCTTTTTCATGCTATTACATTTTTTCAGTTAGTACTTGTTAGCTCTTTGATGTAAATATACCTTAAAAACCTCAATGGCTTATCACCCAAAAGGGTGAATTTAAAGTGATACGGTTACTTTTTTCCCCCTTTTGGGTGATTGATTTATATTTCTATCTCTAATATTTTTGTTAAGACATAACATACAACTGAAAAGAAATGCAAAAACACCTTGGCATCCTAATCATCCTAATCATGAGCAGCCTCAGCGGTTGTAAAGCTATCCGAAGCATGGGTTATGGCAATCCTCCTGTTTATTTTGCCTATGCAGACTCTGTTGATATTATTAAAGACCAGTCTAAAATAGCCACTTTGATTAGTCGAGGCAACTTAAGCATTATAGGTTATGAAACCGGCAATTTAAGGTCTTCTAATGATAGGAAACACATGGAGGTGAGCATTATTGACGTATTACCGGGAACATATACATTGGTGAAAAGTATTGGAGGGTCGTACACATCCACTCAGATGCTAGGCACCCAAAGACAGGTGACGACCCATTCAAGCCCTATTTCCATACTTCAAGTAGAAGGTAAATTTGAAGCAGGAGAAGTCTATTGGGTTAGTGTTGAGAACAACAAGCTGGTTATAGATAAAGACACACCCAGAAATCTACGTACTTATACAGATGCAGCCACTTACAAAGAGTTTCCGGCATACTTGAAAGAAGAGATTATAAAAAGTAGAAATAACACAAAATAGAGTCGCCTCAACTACTCCAAAAAAACAAATCCAATACCATCATGAAAAAGATACGTTTACTCTTGTTTATCAGCATCATTTTCTGCTTACCGGCTTGTAGCGACAAGGAAGATGAGATAGAGGTTTACACCGTTAGCTTTCACACAGATGGGGGCACACCAACTCCTTCCGGTCAACGCGTTAAAGCAGGAGAAACAGCCAAAGCTCCTGCTGAAAGCCCAACTAAAGCAGGCTATATATTCAAGTTCTGGCAGCTGGAAGGAACGACCTCCGCTTACAATTTTCAAACACCCGTGAATCGGGATATCAGCTTGTACGCTCAATGGCAAGAAGAATCTCAGGCAGAATATTGGCAAGTTTCCTGGGAACTGAACGGAGGAACTTGGTCTTCAGAGGATAATCATGCTACAAAAGTGCTAAAAGGAGGCACCCTTGCTGAACCTGTCGCTCCTGTCAAAAATAAAAACACATTTGAAGGTTGGTATAAAGAGGCAGCATTAACTAATCCGGTGAATTTTCCGTACGATGTGAGTCATATAACGGCTGACTTCAAGCTATATGCCAAATGGAACGCTGAAGGAGAAGAACCACAAACAGGCGTAGCCATGCTTGCATCCGGTCGGTACAGTTCTTTTATATTAAAAAAGGATGGCACTCTTCACGCCGTTGGATTAAACAACTATGGACAACTAGGCACAGGAGATAATCAAGATGTAAGCAGACGAGTACAAGTGGCTGTAGATGTAGCAGCTGTCTATACCAGCGGAAATTCCACTTTTATTATTAGGAAAGACGGTTCCCTATGGGCAACCGGAGAAAACGCAAATGGCACACTGGGATTAGGAATTACAGATGAAAAGACGAGTTTTACTTCAGTCCCTGTTACGCATGTACAATCCCTGGCAGTAGGAACTTATTTTGCACTGCTTCTTAAGGAAGATGGATCTTTATGGAGTAGCGGTTTTAATGCGTATGGACAATTGGGAGTTGCTGACACCAAACAAAGAGAAACGTTTACTGCCACTAATCTGCCTGCTGATGTAATCGCTATTTCTGCAGGATATGAACATAGTTTAGCTCTTAAAAAAGATGGGACTGTATGGGGAGCCGGTTATGGCTATATGGGTGCACTAGGTGAAAAAGCTACAGATGCAGAACATCCCTCTTTTGTTGAAATATTTGCTGATGCTAAAGCAATTGCTGCCGGACACTACCATAGCCTCCTATTGAAAAATGATGGGACTGTTTATGCTTCGGGCATAAATGACAATGGAGATTTGGGTGTCGGTCATACAAACGAAACTACCTCCTTTACTCAAACAGTAGAAACATCAGGCAGTCCTCTGACGAATGTCGTTTCTATTGTTGCCGGATACAGAAATAGTTTTGCTTTAAAAGCTGATGGAACACTTTGGGCAAGCGGAATGAACAACTATGGCCAACTAGGAATAGAAGACGAGAAGAATCGCTCAAGCTTTACGCAGGTTGCTTCAGGAATTAAAAGCATCAGCGCCGGACGTTTTCATTGTATAGTTGCTCAGGACGATGAAATCATCAATACTTTTGGGACTGTCAACCCACTGAATGCCTTAAATGGTAGCGGAACAATTCTGATTAAAGTAAATGATACGGGATATTATCAATACATCACCCATGGTTATTTAAAAGACAGAAACAACACACAGCTTACCAATATAGGCAAGATAGTCACCGGGGGTTCCGGAGAAAGAATCAGCGTGAAGCCGGGTATCTATAGTTTAGAACTCCATATAAGCAATTCATCAGTTTCTCATGTGCTTGACAAACTAGCCGTAAGAGACAACGAAACAGTCACCATTACTTATGAATATGTATCAGCAGGTATGGGTACATACAGATGGAACATCAAACACTCTAAATAACATCGTCATGAAAAAGATAAGCACACTTCTGATTATTAGCTTGTTTATCAGCCTATTCGCTTGTAGCGATAAGGAAGATAACATAGAGGTTTACACCGTTAGCTTTCACACAGATGGAGGCACACCGACTCCTTCCAGTCAACGCGTTAAAGCAGGAGAAACAGCCAAGGCTCCTACTCAAAACCCGACTAAGGCAGGTTATATATTCAAGTTCTGGCAGCTGGAAGGCACGACCTCCGCTTACAATTTTCAAACACCCGTGAATCGGGATATCAGCTTGTACGCTCAATGGCAAGAAGAATCTCAGGCAGAATATTGGCAAGTTTCCTGGGAACTGAACGGAGGAACTTGGTCTTCAGAGGATAATCATGCTACAAAAGTGCTAAAAGGAGGCACCCTTGCTGAACCTGTCGCTCCTGTCAAAAATAAAAACACATTTGAAGGTTGGTATAAAGAGGCAGCATTAACTAATCCGGTGAATTTTCCGTACGATGTGAGTCATATAACGGCTGACTTCAAGCTATATGCCAAATGGAAAGGAGAAAACGAACCGGAAGATGGAACATATAAATACTTCACTTCCATTTCAGCAATGAAATCTTGGCTGGACAGTCAACCAGACTTCAACCCTTATAAAATCGGACTAAAAGGCATTAATCTGGATGCGGGAAACAACTGGGATAATTTGGGTTTTATCATACATGAAGCAAAATATAAATATGTCGAACTTGATTTGCAACACTGTACAGGAAGCATCATTCCGGATGGGGAAATGACCATTACTTGGGTGGGACCTGTGAAGCACATCGCCTACACAGGGTTTATGGTTGATTGTTCCTATTTAATAAATATAAAATTACCTTCAACACTAACCGTCATAGGCGACTATGCGTTCTACCACTGTGACTGGCTTGAATCTGTAACCCTACCTGAAGGACTAAAAGAGATTCGCGGGCATGCTTTTCAGGATTGTCGTCACATGACATCAGTAAAATTACCCCAAAGTCTAGAGCATATCAGACGAGAAGCTTTTAGCGATTGCTGGGGTTTAACCTCCATAGATATCCCCCAAACAGTAACAGAGATTGAATATGCTGCCTTTATGGGGTGTAGCTCTTTACATACTATCACCCTGCATGAAGGTCTGAAAATAATTGGTGATAGGTGCTTTAGCGACTGTACGTTACCTGAGAAAATAACAATCCCATCCACCGTCACCGTCATCGGAAATAGTGTATTTAGAGACTGTAAATCCTTGACTGAAATCGTTTTGCATCCCGTTGCACCTCCTTCGTACGATTATTCTCTTCCCTCTCATACATCGTTCGTTATTAAAGTTCCCAAGAACAGTGTCGATGCGTATAAAACTGCCGAGGGGTGGAGTACACATGCAGATCAAATCGTAGGATTTTAAATTCATGAATAACAAGCTTTATTATCCGTGATATACAATCATTATAAATCAAAAAGAATAAAAACATCTATCAGTTAGAAACCTAATATCATCATTCATTCACATCAGAATATATAACCAATACCGCCTTGCAGTCTGAAGCCGGACCAGTCAATTCGGGCATACGGATTGAGTTTGCTTCCAAGCTCGAAGTCATAGCCGGTTTTCAGGTGAATGAGGTAATGCTTGAATAAGACCAAGCGGCAACCTACCATCGGTTGAATTGAAAAGCCAAACTTTTTATTCAGTATTTTCGTTTGTGTCTTTTCCTTAATAGGCGATTCGTATATAACCCCCTCTTCTTTAACTTTCAAATCTGTCAAGACAAAAGAGGGGCTTAATTCACCAAACACAGAAAAACGATGTTCAGCAAATAAGGTTTCCCAGAAATGATATTTATATACCGGACCAAACTTAAATCCGTTCGTTATGATTTTTGTCTGGTAGTTTCCGGAATAGTCAGCATAGGCTATTTTAGCCCCCGCAGTCATGTACGACCCGGTCAAGCCAAACTCATGTTGCTTTAGCTGGTAGGTAATCTCTCCACTGTGCTGGATATAGCTCGGGAAGTTATCAGTCAACTTTAAGGGCACTCCTTTTTCAGCAGTCAGCTGATTCGTTATTTGCCGTGAAAAGCTTTTCATATCATCCATCTGATAGGTTCCGTAACCAATCGAGTAGTTTATACTAAATTGTGCGTATGTATTTAACGATAGAAAGATCAATAAGGTAATGAGTATCTGCTTTTTCATGATTCAGTCATTTGTGATGAGTAACCTTAAGAACATCGGATAAGTCTACATAATAATTTCCCGGATTTAACTGTGCACAGTACAAGATATTATTTGCCAAGATAAATTGACCTTTAGAAGTTGGATGATTTCCCCATGCCTTCACTTGATAAAGCACTTGTGTAAATGCAGGGTCATATACCGTATAAAAGCCGGTATTTAAGTTTTGAAAGGTATAACAAAGCACATTCCCGGTATACGGATCGGTATATAAATAGCGATTGTTTTTTACCGTTTGTTTAGCGGTACCCGTTAGCACATCGACTACATGAAATTGCGTGTCATAATCGTGTAGAAAAAGCTGTGAAGCATCCTGAGGATTGAAAAAGGCCAAGCGGATTCTGTCGCGAACATGCCTAATTTCTTCCAATTTGCCATTGTTATTTGCATACAACGTGTACCACGAGTCCCGAACAGCTTTTGAATATAAGATGAGGTATTTCCCATCCGAAGAAATCTCAAGTTCCACTTCATAATCTACAGTTTCTTTGAATGGAATCCGGTATTCCTGCTCACCTGTATCCATTTTCACTACACACAACTCACTCTTATATTGAGGTACATAAAACAAGTGCGTATTGGATATGCAGAACTTCTCCGGCTTTATTTCTTCAAAACTATAAAGCTTTTGGGTAAAGTCGTAGTCTTTAAACACATGGACATTACCCCCACCATATTCAATTCCTTCAATCGCCACCTTTCTATCTGCAGAACAGCTATACTTATCTTCCCAGAAATAATATTCCCCCCGAATATTATCCGGGAGATTCCCCGTCTGTGTCAAAGTTAAGCCTTGCTTCAAATCATGTACGGCAAATCCATCTTCTTTAAGACCTATGATGCGATGCTTGTCAGCATCAACAATGTTCATCCAGTAAGAAAATTCAACGACCGATTGATCAAAGGCTTTAAAATCAAAAGATGGATAGGACTGGTAATCTTTAAAATCAGCCGCAGGTGAAAGGATATACATGGTATGAATGCTACCAATTTCTGTAAATGGAAAAACGGTTCGAGGAAACACCACTCGGTTGATATCTACATCTACTTCTTGCACACCACCATCGGAAAATTGAACAACATATTTTGCCGGATACGGATTCGGATTCTTCCATTCTATGACAAATTCGGTCGCAAAAGCCTTGGAAATCAGACGATCTTCATTAAAAAACGTGTATTCAACATCCAAATCACTCGTCATCCCTTTCGAGTTAATACCGTTTTTGGGATATGCTTTCACACTGTAAGTCCTAGCTCCATAACAGTAGTTCTCATCAACAAAAAAAGTCGTGTTTGGAGTTGAAATAGTTGCCAATAGATTTTCAGAACTTCCCCACTTACTGTCATATACTTCATATCTATCCACCTCGAAGGCGGTAGGCTCGTCCCAAACCAATTTAAGATATTTCCCCTCATGTAAATCTTGACGGAGATTGAGTTGCGATTTTGCATCTTCATCGTAATATTTTAGCTTGAAAGTAAATTCACCCAAATAGGCTTCTAATCTGAGCGTTTCAGCTAAGCTACCTGTATGCGTACGTAAAGCCATCACTAGTTTTAATTCATGGATTGCACCATCCGATTTTATATCTCCAATGTCGACATACGACTGCTGATCACCCCAACTATGATTGGTCAGTTCGACCCCATCTAAATAAAATGTTTGTTTAATCACCTCACGTCCTGCTGTATAAAGCGTATAGTAAATCCGGGTCCAACGACTCACTTGAATGACTTCTTCCGGATTAGCACCGGC
>CAZSWS010000012.1:0-52586 GCA_964610765.1 uncultured Parabacteroides sp. | reverse complement strand
AAAAAAGGCGCCAATTGATAGACCTCATTTCAAAGTCTATCAATTGGCACCTAATTATTGCCACTTTATAATCCGGAGTTAGTTGTTTTCCGGACGTAATTTGCGAACAGTTTCTCCGGTTCGCCACATTTCGCTTTCACGCAGTTCTTTTAGTTCGGCTTCCAGTTTTACCCGATAATCCGGTTGCGAATTAGCGTCGATAGAGCGTTGTGCTTCATTTCCTACTTTCACCTCCCGGTAGAGCTTTTCAAATACGGGTTTCGTTGCATCATGAAAGGGCCCCATCCAGTCTAGTGCTCCCCGTTGAGCGGTAGTAGAACAGTTGGCATACATCCAGTCCATACCATTTTTTGCAAACAGCGGCATGAGCGACTGAGTCAGTTCTTCGACAGTTTCGTTGAAGGCTTCAGACGGAGAGTGTCCATTTTCGCGTAGCGTTTCATATTGTGCCAACAGAATACCTTGTATTGCTCCCATGAGCGTACCTCTTTCGCCGGTCAAATCTGAAAAAACTTCCCGTTCGAAAGTGGTTTCGAACAGATAGCCGGAGCCTACACCGATGCCCAGTGCAATGACACGTTCTTGTGCGCGTCCGGTGGCATCTTGAAATATGGCATACGAAGAGTTGAGTCCTCTTCCTTCCAGAAACATCAGTCGAAGTGATGTTCCGGAACCTTTAGGAGCTACTAGAATCACATCTACATCGGCGGGAGGGATGATTCCGGTACGTTCTTTATAGGTGATGCCGAAGCCGTGCGAGAAATAAAGTGCTTTGCCCGGTGTAAGGTGTTTTTTTACTGTTGGCCATAATTCAATCTGAGCTGCGTCAGACAATAAGTATTGAATGATGGTGCCTCGCTGGCAAGCCTCTTCAATCTCGAACAAGGTTTCGCCCGGCACCCATCCGTCAGCAACTGCTTTGTCCCAGGTTTTTCCGCCTTTGCGTTGACCCACGATGACATTAAATCCGTTGTCTTTCAGGTTAAGGGACTGTCCCGGACCTTGTACGCCGTAGCCAATCACGGCGATGGTTTCATTTTTAAGTACTTCTCTTGCTTTTTCTAAAGGAAATTCTTCTCGAGTTGCTACATTTTCTTCAACTCCTCCAAAATTTAAAATTGCCATTTCTTTTTAATTAGTTGTTAGTATTCATTGTGGTTTATATCTCTTATCCATTCAGTCTCCGGCTATTTCCAATGGATGGCACAGCGACAGATGGCTTTGTTTTCGTTTATGAATGAAACGACTTGTTTTTTGTCGTCTATTTGCTTCAAATATACTTCCAGCTCCATGCCATATCTTCCTTCAGAATGGTAAGCTATTTCGAAACGAGAAATATGTTTATTTTCTAATACCTCTAGCGGAAATAAATCAAGCGTATGTTCAATATACTTGATACTGTTCAAGTGTCGGTTGATGTCTAGATCACTGTATAAAACGTGTATCTGTGTATGTGGGGTGCTGTCTGTTTCGGCTGCCATTATTTTCTGTGGATTCTCAATGGGGCAAGGGCGATTGTGCAGGTAGGGAGCTAGTTTTTCGTCGTCCAGTAAAACCGGTCGGCGTGTTTCCATATTGATAGCAGCCCAAATAGAACGCGCATACCCGAGCTGCTTGCCCTGTGAATCAGTTATTTCAAAGCAGCGTGTAGTCGTAAAACGCTGTACGCTTTCTATCCAGGTCAAAATTTGCAAAGGCTCCGGCTGGTTCAAAGGTTCGAATAGTTCTATCGCCATTTTTGATAAGACCCAGGCTGTTTGCTTATCTACCATGTCTTCATAGCCAAACCCTCTGCTTTCAGCATGTTGGGTAGCCGCATGAAGCAGGTAGTTGCCTAAAGTAGTTAGTGGGATATCCCCTTTGAAATCTCGTAGATAAGCAGCCGTCGTGAATGACAACTTCCCAATTTTATCCATTGGCTTGTTCTTTTCTTTGTGTATGTTTTGCTTCTATTTCTTCCAGCATATCGCTCAGACGTTCTACCTTGCTTTTGGTGATGGCTATTCGCCCGGAGCGGATAAACTGTAAAACGCCGATTGAGTCTCTTAACTCATCAAATAAAGCCTGCGTTTCTTCGTAATGCCCTGCCTTTTCAAGCACAACATATGTTTCGTTAATTTCCAGTATACGTGCGTTATGTCTTCTGATTAACTCTTCTGTCTTTCCTAATCCTAAAAATAATGCGGCGTTTAGTTTGTATAGAGCAATTTCTTGCCAGACTAACCCTTCGTCTGTATTATAGTAGGCCTTCAGAATGTCCACCCGCTTGTCAATCTGTTTAACCACTTTGGATATTTCCTCTTTCGTGGTGAAAGTTGTGATGGTAAATTTATGAATGCCCTTCAGAGCTGAGGGAGAAACAGAAAGCGTTTCGATATTCAACCGTCGACGGGTGAAGATAATGGTAATCTGGTTAAGAATCCCCACATTGTTTTCAGAAAAGACGATGACTGTATATAATTTTTTATCTTCCATATTGCTGTTTTTTTATTCCATGATGATATTTGAGATACAAGCACCTGCGGGAATCATGGGGTAGACCATGCCGCTTTTTTCCACATTTGCAACAAGCACATACGAACCGTCATGTTTGAGCATACGTTCGATAGCATCGTCCAGTTTGTCACGCTCGCTTACTACTTCAGCACCTAAATGAAAGGCTTGGGCAAGCAATAGGAAATCCGGATTTTTCATTTCGGTAAATGAATAGCGTTCATTCCAAAACAGCTCTTGCCACTGGCGTACCATGCCCAGAAAATCATTGTTGAGGACAATAATTTTTACCTGAATATTATCTTGCATAATGGTGCCTAGCTCTTGGATGGTCATTTGAAAACCGCCATCTCCCACAAAGAGGCATACCGTACGATTCGGTGCACCTAGTTTTGCGCCGATAGCTGCCGGAAGTCCATAGCCCATGGTTCCTAATCCTCCGGATGAAACGACACTTCGAGTACGCGAATAATTAAAATAGCGTACACCCATCATTTGGTTTTGCCCTACGTCAGTCACCAGCACAGCATCGTTATTGCAAGCTTCCGATACTTTGCGAACTACCTCGCCCATGCGTAATTCTCCTTTTTTAGGATATACTTCTTTGCTAATTACACGACTGAATTCTTCTTCTTCGTCTTTTTTGAAACTGTCAATCCATTCGGAGTGTTGCGCCGAGTTGATTTGTTGTGTTAGCAACGGTAAAATCTCTTTGGCATTTCCAATCAATGGGATATGTACCGGAACGTTCTTTCCTACTTCAGAGGGGTCGATGTCAATATGGATTATTTGAGCTTGTTTCGCATAGGTGCTTAGGTTGCCTGTAACTCGGTCATCAAAACGCATGCCGATGGCTATCAATACGTCGCATTCATTTGTTTTCCGATTGGGACCCACATTTCCGTGCATGCCTAACATACCTTTATTCAATGGATGATTGGTAGGTAAGGCTGATAGACCTAAAAGCGTTGAGCCAACCGGAATATCTCCCTTTTTAATAAATTCTTTCAGTTCTTCTTCTGCGCTGCCTAGGATAACTCCCTGTCCGATAATGGCCATGGGCTTTTTTGCCTGATTAATTAATTCAACCGCCTCTTTAACACGTTGAGGTTGAATGTCCGGAGTTGGCTGATAGCTCCGAATGTAATTGACTTTCTCGTAGGTGTAGTCAACCAGTCCGACTTGAGCATCTCGGGAAATATCAATAACGACCGGTCCCGGACGACCACTGAGAGCAATATAAAATGCACGAGAAATAGCCCAGGCAACCTCTTCCGGTTTGCGCACCTGATATGCCCATTTGGTGATAGGTAGTGTAATGCCCATCACATCTACCTCTTGGAAAGCATCTGTTCCTAACATGCCTGAAGAAACTTGACCGGAAATAACTACGATGGGGGTGCTGTCTATCATCGCATCAGCAATGCCGGTGATGGTGTTTGTAACGCCGGGGCCGGAAGTGACGAGTACTACACCGGCTTTTCCGCTTACTCGCGCATAACCTTGCGCTGCGTGTGCGGCTCCTTGTTCGTGTCTGACCAGCACGTGTTTGAGTTGTTCCCGGTAATCGTATAGACTATCATAAATCGGAATGGCTTGTCCGCCGGGATAGCCGAATATATACTCAACGCCTTCATTTATCAATGTTTTGAGCACCGCATTTGCTCCGCTTATTTGTTTTGTTTTCATACTTAGCGTATTTTTATTCGACAATTCTTATAGCACCTTTATCAGCCGATGACACCATTTTAGCATAGGCTTTCAGCGCTTTGGTGATGGTGCGCTCTCTTTGAGACGGAGAAAATGCCTGATTGCCTCGCTGTTGTTCGGTTGTCCGGCGCAAGGTTAGCTCTTCATTCGTGAGTTTTACTTGTATGGTTCGTTCCGGAATATTAATCTCAATGATATCTCCGTTTTGAATGAGTGCGATATTTCCTCCGGCTGCTGCTTCAGGGGAGATATGACCGATGGAAAGTCCGGATGTGCCACCACTAAAGCGACCGTCTGTAATGAGAGCACATTCTTTGCCCAAGTGACGACTTTTGATGTAAGAGGTGGGGTAGAGCATTTCTTGCATACCCGGACCACCTGCCGGTCCTTCATAAATAATCACCACTACATCGCCTGCTGCCACTTCTCCTTTGAGTATTCCTTCGCATGCTGCGTCTTGCGATTCGTATACTTTGGCTGTTCCGCTGAAACGGAAAATGGATTCGTCAACTCCGGCTGTCTTTACTACGCAGCCTTGTTGAGCAATGTTGCCATATAGTACAGCTAAACCTCCATCTTTGAGATAAGCATGTGCAAAGTCGCGGATGCAACCTTGCGTACGGTCGGTGTCCAGTGTTTCAAAGCGTGTGTGCTGTGAGCCCAATTGCAGGTTGAAGCGACCTCCCGGAGCACTTTCATAGATTGCTTTTGCTTCGGGTCGAATGGTTTTTCCGGTAATATCATACCGCTCTATAGCTTCAGCAAGTGTCAATCCATCTACCCGGTGTTGGCTACTGTCTATAAGTCCGGCTTTATCCAGTTCTTTCATAATCCCCAAAATACCTCCCGCACGGTTCACATCTTGTACATGATAAGATGAACTGGGCGCTACTTTGCATAAAACCGGTGTTTTACGCGAAAGCATGTCTATGTCTTGCATGGTAAATGCTACTTCAGCTTCGTGTGCAATAGCCAGAAGGTGTAGAATTGTATTCGTTGATCCCCCCATGGCGATGTCTAAAGACATGGCATTCAGGAATGCAGCTCGTTGTGCGATGCTTCTGGGAAGTACCGAGTTATCTCCATCCCGGTAGTACTTATATGCGTTTTCAACAATAAGCTGTGCGGCTTTTTTGAATAATTCTAAGCGATTAGCATGGGTGGCTACGATTGTCCCATTGCCGGGCAGAGCCAGTCCGATGGCTTCATTCAGGCAGTTCATTGAATTGGCTGTGAACATTCCGGAGCATGAACCACAAGTGGGGCAAGCGGCTGTTTCGATTTGTTTAATTTCGTCTTCGCTAACTGTGTGGTCTGCGGCATCAATCATTACGTCAATCAGGTCTAGCGATCTGTTTTTTAGTTTGCCGGCTTCCATAGGACCTCCGGAAACAAAAATGGTCGGGATGTTGAGTCGCATGGCGGCCATCATCATGCCCGGTGTAATCTTGTCGCAATTGCTGATGCAAATCATAGCGTCTGCTTTGTGTGCAGAAACCATATATTCTACGCTGTCGGCGATTAAATCTCTTGAGGGTAATGAATAGAGCATCCCATCATGGCCCATGGCTATGCCATCATCAATAGCTATGGTGTTAAACTCAGCGGCAAAACATCCCTTTTGCTCTATTTCTTTCTTTACCAGTTGACCGATGTCGTGAAGGTGAGCATGTCCAGGCACAAACTGGGTAAATGAATTGACGATGGCTATAATGGGTTTGCCGAATTGATCATCTTTCATTCCATTGGCTCGCCATAGCGAGCGAGCGCCTGCCATTCTTCTTCCTTGTGTGCTATCTGTGCTTCGTAGAGTTTTTTTCATTTTTTCATTTATATAAAAAAACCTTCCCCGTATAAACGAGAAAGGTTTTTTAGTTAAAGTGATTAGTGGTTTTTTTTACATAACTATACATCTTTCTCGTTGCCCGCTAATAATGACTAGAAGGACAGAAACAAGAATTATGTATAAATTAGTATTAAGCATTACTGTTTTTCTTACTGCTTGCAAATATATTGCTTATGTGGACATAAAAAAATAAAATGAGCTTAAAATTTGTGAAATAGTTTCATTTTAATAGAAATACCGCGTATATCTATTCTATTTGATGTTTATGTATCTGTTTGTGTAACAAAAAAAGCCCGAACAATCAGTTGTCCGGGCTTTTTTCAAGGTATTTTTTATATGATTTAGTAGCGGTAGAAGTCTGCCTTGTAAGGACCATCTACCGATACGCCAATATATTCTGCTTGTTTTTCTGTAAGCTTAGACAGCTTAACTCCTATCTTCTCTAAATGAAGGCGAGCAACCTCTTCGTCCAGATGCTTGGGTAGTCTATAAACACCCACTTCATAATTATGCTGCCAGAGGTCTATTTGTGCTAAGACCTGGTTGGTAAATGAGTTGCTCATCACAAATGAAGGGTGGCCTGTAGCGCAACCCAGATTGACTAAGCGACCTTCAGCCAATAAGAATATTGCATTTCCAGTTGGGAATGTATACTTGTCTACCTGTGGTTTGATGTTGCTGTGTTTGATGCCGGGGAAGTTCATGAGCTTTTCTACTTGTATCTCATTGTCAAAGTGACCGATGTTACATACAATTGCCTGATCTTTCATGTTCTTCATATGTTCAATCGTAATAACGTCGCAATTACCGGTAGTTGTAACAAATATGTTTCCTTCAGCCAAAGCATCTTCCATGGTCGTTACTTCAAAACCCTCCATAGCAGCTTGCAAGGCGCATATAGGATCTATTTCAGTAACCAGCACACGTGCACCATAGCTCCTCATAGAATGAGCGCAGCCTTTTCCGACATCGCCATAGCCGGCAATAACGGCTACTTTTCCGGCAATCATCACATCGGTAGCACGTTTGATGCCATCTGCCAATGATTCACGGCAACCATATAGGTTGTCAAACTTGGACTTAGTGACTGAGTCATTCACATTGATAGCCGGAACGAGTAGTTCACCCCGTTCCATCATCTGATAAAGTCGGTGTACACCGGTAGTTGTTTCTTCTGATATACCTTTTAGTTCTGCTACTGTGCGATGCCAGCGTTGCGAGTCTTCCGATAAAATACGTTGTAAAGTAGCTAATATTACTTTCTCTTCTTGACTTTCGGCTTGTACGTTTAATGCTTCAGCATTGTCTTCAGCCCGGTATCCTTTGTGGATAAGTAAAGAAGCATCTCCACCATCGTCAACAATTAGTTGAGGTCCTTTTCCGTCAGGGAAACGTAATGCCATGTCGGTACACCACCAATATTCTTCCAGCGTTTCGCCTTTCCAGGCAAAGACCGGAACGCCTGAAGCGGCGATGGCAGCGGCAGCATGGTCTTGTGTGGAGAAGATGTTACAGCTTGCCCAACGAACGTCCCCACCTAAAGCAACTAACGTTTCTATAAGTACAGCTGTTTGGATAGTCATGTGGAGTGAGCCCATGATGCGAACGCCTTGTAAAGGTTTGCTGTCGGCATATTTTTCGCGAATTGCCATCAGACCGGGCATTTCGTGTTCAGCTATTTCTATTTCTTTACGACCGAATTCGGCTAGTGAGATATCTGCTACTTTGTAAGGCAGATTATATGGGAATAATTGTGACATAGAATATAATATTAAACAAATTAGGGTGCAAAGTTAATCAAAAGAACGTAAAGGTGATATATAGAGATATGAATAGAGCGTTGTGTGAAGCTTGGTGAGGTTTGATGATGAAAAAAGCCGCAACACTCTTCATGAATGCTACGGCTTTTTGATATATTTTGGCTTGAGCCGCCTTTGTTACGCTTCTTCTCCGGTAGGAGCAATTAGTTTGTATCCCTTACCGTGGATGTTGATGATTTCAATATCCGGATCATCTTTCAATAGTTTACGTAGCTTGGTGATATATACGTCCATGCTGCGCGCATTGAAATAGTTGTCGTCTACCCAAATTGTTTTTAGTGCGTAATTACGCTCTAGGATTTCATTGGTATGAGCACACAATAAGCTTAGTAGTTCACTTTCTTTCGTAGTTAGTTTAGTTTGTTTCTCGCCAATAGTCAATGTTTGCTTTTGGGTGTCGAAAACAAATTTACCTAATTTATAGAAAGGAACGTCTTTCATTTTCTTTCCTTTCACACGGCGAAGGATTGCTTCGATACGAAGTAATAACTCTTCCATGCTGAAAGGTTTAGTCAGATAGTCGTCTGCACCAATTTTAAATCCTTCTAAAATATCCTCTTTAAGTGTTTTTGCTGTTAAAAAGATAATGGGTATATCCGGATTAATGGATCGAATTTCTTGAGCCAATGTGAAGCCGTCTTTCTTCGGCATCATTACGTCCAAGACACATAAGTCATATTTTCCTTTTGTAAAACCTTTGATACCGGCTTCTCCATCAGGAAAAAGATCAGTAACATAACCCTTTGCCTCTAAGTACTCTCTTAAAAGCATTCCTAAATTTTCGTCATCTTCGCAAAAGAAGATTTTCATTTTTTCTTCCATAATCAATTTTTAATAAGAGGTAAAGTAATAATAAATTTTGTTCCAATATTGTTTTCTCCGGCTTCTGCACGTATTATCCCATTGTGGTCTTCCACAATTTTACGTACATATGCTAATCCAAGTCCAAAGCCTTTCACGTCATGGACGTTGCCGGTGGGGACTCTGAAGAAGCGGTCGAAGACTTTCTTTAAATATTCTTTCTTAATACCCACGCCATTATCTTCGATGGATATTTGAAGCTTTTCGCCTTCATTCCATGTGCGGGCAATTAATTTCAACGGTACATCTTGCTGTCTGTATTTAACGGCATTGTCCAGTAGGTTAAATAAGACATTGGTAATATGCATTTCATCTACATAGATGGTTGACTCTTCCGCTTGTAAATCAATGTCTATATCTCCTCCGTATTTTTGCGCTTTGATGGTAAATGTATTGGCAATACCTGCCAATAAATCGTTTGCATCAATTTCTTTAAGCTTCAGAGCTGCTTTTTGGTTTTCAAATAAAGACATTTGTAATACCTTTTCAACCAGGAATCCTAGTCGCCTTGTTTCGTCGTTAATGACACCTGAGATGTGTTTGAATACATCCGGGCTTTTGGTAATACCGGAGTCTTTGAGCATTTGAGCCGCTAGTGAGATGGTCGAAACCGGTGTTTTCAACTCGTGTGTCATGTTGTTAATAAAGTCATTTTTCATTTCTGATAACCTCTTCTGGCGGAAAATAATGACTAAGGTGAATGTGAAGGTAATCAGCAATATTAATGTGAAAATGACAGATGGTATGATAAACGATATTGAGTTGAACAAATAGTCTAATTTGGTAGGGAAATATATCTTTATATAGTTCAGCTTAGAAGGCAAATCTTTAGGAAATAAACCTTGTGTAATTACTTCAGTAGGTTTAGGCTTCTTCTGTATTTTCTCACTCTGATAAACGATGTTTTCATCACTGTTGATAATGAAAAACACAAAAGGAAGGTTGAGCTCGTTTTTAGCAAGCTCTGCATGAATACTGCTGTTTAGTTCATTAAAATCAATCCGTTGTTCTATCGGTATATGATGTGCTACGCGCATCATTTCTAAGACAACTTCATCAACTAACGCACGTTGATACTGGTATCGGTATAAAAACTGTTTTCTAATATCATCAGCTGTTGCCTGAATGGATTGGGTCTTCTTTTGTGGAATAAGAGGAGGAGGCGTATCGCTTAATCCTTTACCAAAACTAAATTCGATGTGCCAACTTTGTTCTTCTTCTTTAATCTTCAACTCACTAATAGCTTGTCCTATCTTTTTTGCATCAGGTGCATCTTGGTGCATAAATGCCGTAGGATCTCGTTTAATGTCTTCTTCGATAAACTTAAGCGTCTCTTTTAATTCTAAATCTCTGGATACACGCAGTAAACATTGGCTGACTGTTGTATTGAATTGTTGACTATACGTTGCCATGATTGTCCGTATATAGGTCACTTGAATATAGAGCAACCCGGCAAAGGCAAAGGCCATTACTAGTGCAAGCATCCATATAGCTGACTTTTTCATGTTTTTACGTTTCGAAAGTTTAAAATAAAAATTGAAATTACTCAAAAACAAATTTCGGATGAATTCTCCGGATATTTACATAATAAATGTAAAATTTGAAAGTTTTTGTGTTAAATAATACTTTTGCCTGATTAATATGTTAGCAAAACATATTTAATCGTAGCAAAAGTTCAAAAGGAGCAGATCTTAATTAAGCGAGGCTTCACTTGTTCGACGTTCTTGGGTATAACGCTTGGTTAATTCATCCCATGATGCTATGAAAAAATAGAAGAATCAGCCGATAAATCAGTTTGTTATATCTTATATAAATGTTAAAATAGCAGTTTGCTTTCCCGATAGGTTTATTTGTTTGGTCGGTTTTTCTACTAAGAATATAGCAAGTTTTTTTATTCACTCTCTAATGAAAATGCTTTTGTATCTTTGTCAGTCAATATTTAAGCAGTATAAAGTAGCGTGAAATATCATATACATAAACTAACAAACGGATTGGAGATAGCTCATTTGCCGATTGATTCTCCGGTTTCTTATTGTGGCTTTGCTATCAATGCCGGAACACGAGACGAATGTGATAAAGAGCATGGATTGGCTCATTTTGTCGAACATATGCTCTTTAAAGGTACGATGAAGCGAAAGGCTTGGCATATTATTAACCGCATGGAACGTGTGGGTGGTGAGGTGAATGCCTATACAACGAAAGAAGAAACATTTCTTTATTCTGTGTTTACCGAAAAACATACAGAGCGAGCTATTGAGTTATTGACCGATTTAGTTTTCTGTTCGTCGTTTCCGACAAAAGAATTGGAAAAGGAGCAAACAGTCGTGATTGATGAAATACATTCGTATGAGGATAGTCCGTCGGAGTTGATTTTTGATGAATTTGAGAATCTGCTTTTTGATGGGCATGAATTAGGACATAGTATATTAGGTACAGAAGAATCATTGCGCACATTTACGTCAGGGCATGGTCAATCGTTCAGAGAGCGTTTTTATACGCCTTCGAATATGTTGTTTTTCACGATGGGACGTACTCCTTTTGATAAGATTGTAAAACTAGCAGAACTCAATCCCGGCGCTTTTTTGAATACACAACCGCAATTGAAACGACAATCACCCCGTCAGATTCAATCTTTCTATAAAGAAGTTAGCAAAGACACCTATCAAACGCATGTTCTGTTGGGTTGTCGCTCATTTAGTTATACCGATGATAAGCGTATCGTATTGTATCTAATCAATAACCTTTTGGGCGGACCGGCTATGAATAGCCGATTGAATGTTTCATTGAGAGAAAAAAACGGATTGGTCTATAACGTGGAATCTAATATGACCTCATATACAGATACCGGGTTCTTCTCTTTGTACTTCGGAACCGAGGATAAATCGGTTGATAAATCAATGCGTTTAGTCCGAAAAGAACTGGATCGACTATGTGATGAAGAGTTGACACCAACTGCTTTATTTGCTGCGAAAAAGCAGTTGAAAGGACAGATGAGCTTGCTGAATGAAAACCGGGAAAATTTGTTTCTTTCATTTGGGAAGAGTCTTTTACGCTTTAATCGTTTCGAATCATTGAATGATATGAGCGAGCGTATAGACCGAATCAGTGCTGACAAGGTCCTGGCTGTAGCGCGTGAACTGTTTGCGTCAGATAATCTGTCGACTCTAATATATAGGTAGGCTTAAAAAGAAAGAGATGCTTTATACAAAGGTGGTCAGATGTTTAAGAAATATCTCTTCCGCAGAGTCCTGCCAACTTCTGAATGCTTCATTGACAGGGTGCTCTTCTTTTAAATGATCTAAAAGAGGAGAGAGGTTGAAACTGCTTCCTACGATTCCTGCTCCGATAGATTCCGCGTCTGCCGCATTTACTTCTTGTTCGATATGTGCCGGTATCATCATGATGGGTTTACCCAAATAAATAGCCTCACATACCGATTCAAAACCGGCAGTTGTGATGTAGCCTTTGCAGTCTTTCATAAAGTCCAAAAACTTCTTGTCATTGATTTTGTGGAAAGTAAGTGTGTCATCTACTTTAAGTTCTTCCGGAGCATCTCGTTTGTCCCAAAAGAAATGAAGAGGGACTTCCGGATTTTCTTCATGCCAACTGCGAACTTCTTTTTCATATCCCTGATTAAGCATATATCCCAGAATGAAGTCACCTTTGCTTGGTGTCATTTCTAAGACTTCTTTTCGTAATAAAGGAGGAACAACGGCTATCCGTTCGGATAGCGAGTCTTTCATCGGATAAAAAGAAAGCGCCAATGTTTTTGTAGCGGAAAGACTGCTCACGTAAGTATGAATTCGCAAGAACAACAATCCTTGTGTGTCGCCACGTCCATGAAGATATCCGGGGTGCTTTAGTAGGTATTGGTGACCGATGTTAATGAAAGGCAAGTCTTCTCTAAACCGCAAATGACTAAGTCCTGCCAGCATTTCATAGAAGTTTATCACAACATCCGGTTGTGTCTCCTTTATTCTTTCATGAATAAATTCAATGCTTTTGTTGTATTTCGCTACACGACCAGGAGTGAAATTATATAAAATGGTTCGGGGCAGATTGATATGTTTTCTTTCTTTTTTGAAAATGAAAGAAGGGGTTTCGTATACATGAACAGGGGCTTGTATGCGTTGGTTAAAGAAGTCGGGAACATCTCTTCCTTTGCTTTTGCCTATGAGTACTTCGATCACTTCATGTCCGTTTCTTCGCAGCATTTCAGATAAAGAAATAGCCTGTGTCATGTGTCCGCGCCCTTCACCTTGTACGATAAAAAAATACTTCATAGTGTCTTCTTTTCTTTATACTTGCCTACTATTTATAACTAAAGTGTAAAGATAGGGATAAATAGAGGATAAATGGAGAATTAGTTGCTTTACCCTTCTTTCTTCGGTGGGAAAAGCTTTTTATGATAATAAGATTGTGCTGTGTAAAGAACAGCAGCCGGGTTGTGTCCGGTTACTCTGTCTTTAGTCACCAAAGTAGTAACATAGGCGTCGGAGTATTTGTAAAACAAACTGTCGTGTCCTACACAGAGACCGATAACAACGTTTAGGTCTGTATTGGCTTGATTCAGCAAGCGGGCTTGCAAAATGGGGTTACACATTGCCGGTCCTATCTGTTCGCATTGCTTGGGAATGCCTAGTGAGGATTTGTCTACTCCGGCTACTTTGCAGATGATGGCATACGCTTCAAAATCGTTAGCCTGTAAAATGCGACCAAAAGTACGTGCTTCGTTGATGAGTCCTATACAGTTGGCTATGCCTATTTTCTTCGCGCCTATTTTTCGTGCAAATTCCATGATTTCCTCTACACGTGTGAGTTTGCCGTATCCTTCGTATTCGACTTCAGCACTAGCCACCATGATGGCATGGTTGTTGCCTTCATTATATCGCTCCAGTGACCATTCTAAATCTTGTGAATCCAGGTTTGTAGTGGGGCAGAACTCCGGATAAGTGCGTGTCTTAAACTTGCAGTTCTGCGTTCCGCAGTCTATACAAGTTTTTTCGGCTGACTTTTTTTGTATCATATCGTTCTATTTATACAGCTAAGTTAAGTATATTCTTGGAGTTTAATATGATAACGCATGTGTTTGAGCTTGTTTTCTTATTCATCCTTAAATTCTTCTGTAGCTTGCTTCTTTTGTTTACTTCTCTCTATTTATGCATAAAATCAATTGATTCCGCTCAAATACAATGTGCTAAATGGCTTGTTGTTTCAGCTATATTTTGTAATTTTGTTTCTTCAAAAAACGGATAACAAAATTATGATAACAACAGACCAATTACAAGATGTATTGGAGCGCGAGAAAGCGTTGGGGAGGTATCTTTGACATCGACCGCAAAAGAATACAACTAGAAGAGGAAGAACTACGCACGCAAGACCCACACTTTTGGGATGAGCCTAAAAAAGCAGAAGCACAGATGAAGGTCGTGAAAGACCTGAAGAAATGGATCGAACTTTATACCGAAGTGCATAATGCTGCCGAAGAATTAAATTTAGCTTATGAGTATCTGAAAGAAGAGATTATCACCGAAGAAGAATTGGATGGTAACTATGCTCGTGCATTGAAGTTGCTGGAAGATTTGGAGTTTCGGAATATGCTTCGTGAAGAAGCTGACCAGATGAGTTGTATATTAAAGATTAATTCAGGAGCGGGTGGAACAGAAAGTCAAGACTGGGCATCCATGTTGATGCGTCTGTATATGCGTTGGGCTGAGTCGAATAATTATAAGCTAACGGTAAGTAACTTACAAGAAGGAGATGAGGCCGGAATTAAAACGGTGACTATGCAGATTGAAGGTGATTATGCTTATGGCTATTTGAAAGGGGAGAATGGAGTCCATCGCTTGGTTCGTGTATCTCCTTATAATGCGCAAGGTAAACGGATGACTTCGTTTGCATCAGTATTTGTCACTCCGTTGGTAGACGACTCTATCGAAGTTGATATAAGTCCTTCTGATTATACTTGGGATACATTCCGCTCAGGAGGTGCCGGAGGTCAGAATGTGAACAAAGTAGAAACCGGCGTAAGGCTTCGCTATCATTATAAAGATCCGGATACAGGAGAAGATAAAGAAATCTTGATAGAGAATACGGAAAGTCGCTCTCAGTTGGGTAACCGCGAGAATGCTATGCGTCTACTCCGCTCGATGTTGTATGATATGGAGTTGCAGCGTAGAATGGCTGAACGTGACAAGCAGGAAAGTAATAAAAAGAAAATAGAATGGGGGTCACAGATACGTAGTTATGTATTTGATGACCGACGCGTAAAAGATCACCGGACAAATTACCAAACATCAGATGTAAATGGGGTAATGGATGGTGATATAGATGAGTTCATCAAAGCTTATCTGATGGAGTTTGGTGGAAAAAACACAGATGAATAAACAGTATATAGCATTCAATTAACAAAAGATATTATGAGTAAAAAAGCAATTTTAATTATATGTGATGGCTGGGGAATTGGTGATAAAGGCAAAGATGATGTGATTTATAACACACCTACCCCTTATTGGGATTATCTAATTGATACGTATCCCAACTCGCAATTGCAAGCTTCTGGTGAGAATGTCGGTTTGCCTGATGGACAAATGGGTAACTCGGAAGTAGGACATTTAAATATTGGTGCCGGGCGAATTGTGTACCAGGATTTAGTGAAGATTAACCGTGCAGCACGTGATAATTCCATTATGGATAATCCTGAAATTAAGAAAGCATATAGCTATGCTAAAGAGCATAACAAGCAAATTCACTTTTTAGGCTTAGTGTCAGACGGTGGTGTCCACAGTTCATTGGAGCACTTATTTAAGTTGACAGATATTGCCAAAGAGTATGGAATTGACCAATCATATGTGCATTGCTTTATGGATGGTAGGGATACGGACCCCAAAAGTGGTATTGGCTATATAGAGCAGTTGGAGAATCACTTGCAAACAACCGGAGGAAAGATTGCATCTATCATCGGACGTTATTATGCAATGGATAGAGACAAACGTTGGGAACGGGTAAGAAAAGCCTATGATTTGCTCGTGAAAGGTAAAGGGAAGGCTGCTGAAAATATGTTGACAGCAATGAAGGAGTCATACGAAGCAGGTGTAACAGATGAATTTATTGACCCCATCGTACATGTTGAAAACGGTAAGCCGGTAGCTGTTATCGAAGAAGGAGATGTAGTTATATTCTTCAACTTCCGGAATGACCGCGCTAAAGAGTTGACCATTGTGTTGACACAGCAAGATATGCCTGAACAAGAAATGGCGATTGTTCCTAACTTGCAATATTTTACCATGACTCCCTACGATGCAACCTTTAAAGGGCTTCATGTGCTGTTTGACAAGGAGAATGTTACCAATACATTGGGTGAATACTTGTCGGCAAACAACTTGAAGCAGTTGCATATGGCTGAAACGGAGAAATATGCGCATGTAACTTTCTTTTTCAACGGAGGTCGTGAAGAACCGTTCAATGGAGAAGATCGTATCTTAGTTCCTTCTCCGAAAGTAGCAACGTATGATTTGCAACCGGAGATGAGTGCTTATGAGGTGAAAGATAAGCTGGTTGAAGCGATTCATAAAAACACCTATGATTTCATTGTGTGTAACTATGCCAATGGTGATATGGTAGGTCATACCGGTGTATATGCTGCGATTCAGAAAGCAGTGATAGCAGTAGATGCCTGTTTGAAAGATACAGTTGAAGCTGCCAAAGAAGAAGGATATGAAGTGATTATCATAGCTGATCATGGAAATGCCGATCATGCTTTGAATGAAGATGGAACACCCAATACAGCTCATTCATTAAACCCGGTTCCTTTTGTATATGTAACTGAAAATAAAAAAGCCAAAACGTTAGATGGCATTCTTGCTGATGTAGCTCCCTCTGTATTACATATCATGGGACTGCCACAGCCAGAAGAATTTACCGGGAAGTCTTTAATAGTAGATTAATCGTTTAATTATATACAGACCGCAAGTGGTTAGGTGATAGCTCTTGCGGTCTTTTTTTATGCATATTTCTATGATACAAATAGATGATACATTAATAAGTCTAGATCTGTTGGATCAGTTTTTCATTTGTGATTTAGGTGCATGTAAGGGTGCCTGCTGTGTAGAGGGCGATGCCGGAGCTCCTCTGGAAAAAGAAGAGTTTGACTTACTCACGGACTTGCTGCCGATTGTATGGGATGATTTATCTCCGAAAGCGAAAGAGCTGATTAAAAAACAGGGAGTAGGTTATATGGATGATGATGGTGAAATGGTGACTTCTATTGTAGATGGGAAAGACTGTGTGTTTACTTGCTATGATGGAGAGGGTGTGTGCAAGTGTGCCATTGAAAAAGCCTATCGAGAAGGAAGAACAACCTTTTACAAACCCATTTCATGCCATTTATATCCGGTTAGAGTAGCAAAATACAATAAATTTACGGCTGTGAACTATCATCGTTGGCGTATTTGTCGTGCCGGCGAAGTGTTAGGGAAAAAAGAAAATGTTCGTATTTACCAGTTTCTAAAAGAGCCTTTAATTCGAAAGTTTGGAGAAGAATGGTATAAGGCACTGGAAGAGTGTGCTGAAGAACTTACCAGACGGGGGGATATTTAAGCCACCTTGGTATCAGAGTTTTATCCGTTTATTTGTTGTTTTAGTATAAAAACGATTTATCTTTATGCCCATCATCTATAAAAAAACGATATGAAAACAAAGTTGGTATTTTTAGGAGTTCTCCTTTTCTTCTTTTTTTCTTGCGAGGACAAGAAAGACAATAAAAACAATAATGGTCAGTCAGATAATGCTTATGTAAACGAGTGGATTCATGAGCAAATGTTTTTTTATTATCTGTGGAACGAACATATTCCTCTGTCTCTCCCTATAAAGGCTTATGAGGAGCATCCGGAAAACTTCTTTGAATCGTTAATCTATAAGAGAGGAGATGCGGCTGGAGATCGTTTCTCATGGATAGAAGAAGACTATGAAGAATTAGTAAACTCGTTGAATGGCATTACGCCGTATGATATAGGTTTCGAATATGTCGGGTATTCAACTAAAGAAGAGCCTAGTATCGTTTGTCAGGTGGTTTATGTGAAGCCAAACACACCGGCTGAAGAGTTAGGTGTTAAACGGGGAGATGTGTTTACCCATGTGGATGATGTACGATTAACTAAAAATAATTGGAGGAGGCTTTTTGGTTCAACGCCTGCTAAGATTCTTTTTCAGACGATAGATGGTAAATCTTATGAAAAAACAATACCTACTGTCGCTAATTACAAAGACAATCCCATATACCTGGATACCGTCTATCACGAAGGGGCAAACAAAATCGGGTATCTAGTATATAATCACTTTACGGGTGATGATGGTGATGGGAAAAAACTTTATGATTTCCAGTTGAATGATGTGTTTGGTCGGTTCAAAGAATCCGGTATTACTCATTTAGTACTTGATTTTCGTTATAATACCGGAGGGTCGATGCTAACGTCTATTTATTTAGGAAGCATGTTTGTTCCGGACTTTAATCCTGATAATATTTTTATTAAGGCGCAATACAATAAACTGTATGAAGAAGCGATTATTAAAAAGTATGGTATGGATGCATTAAATGATACATTCAGAGAACGAATATCGGTCGAACGAGGACGGTCGGCTGCAATTAATAATATAGGTGATCAATTGCAGAATGTGTATATTTTAACCGGACCTTGGACGGCATCGGCCAGTGAGCTGATTATTAATAATATGAAGCCTTACTTGCCCGGTAAACTGACGTTGATTGGCACAAAAACAAGTGGTAAAAACTTAGGATCTATAACGATTTATAAAAAGAATGACCCTCGGAATAAATGGGGGATGCAACCGATTGTTTTGCGTTATGCTAATAAAGATGATTTTTCCGACTTTATTCATGGTATTGAGCCGGATATTTTAGAAGCAGATAATTATCTGGATAATAAACGACCGTTAGGAGATAAAGAGGAAGTCATGCTGAAGATAGCTCTGGATAAGATTCGAGGTGTAGAGATTGAGCAGCGCGCTGCCGCCATAGGGTTGCCTGTTATAGGCTCATCAGTTCAACAAAAAACAAGGACTAACACCTTGAACGTTGATATAGAAAAAGTGAAATTACTGTTTGACGATTAAGGAGTTGAACAACAAAAAATGATTGCTGTATGAACAAACTTCAATGCATATTTATTCTTGTGCTTTTGGCGGGGATGTCAGCTTCTGTAAAAGCACAAGAACCTTTACCACGCATGGATAAGCATCCGGTCTTAATAGATGATATTAGAAAGATTGATTTTGAATTAGATAGACCCGGTTGCCTTGTGGTAGGAATTCCGGTGTCAAACCTAAGTAAAGAGCAAGTGGTGCAGTTGCAGGCTTTGCAAACTAAAAAGCAGAAAAAACTCAATGAATTGAATAACCAGTTAGCAGAAAAGCAAGCTAAACAACGCACGCTTGAATCGGCTGATAAACCCCCAATAAAAGCGATTTATAAAGTAATTGATGAACAACTTGCTTTGTTGGGGAAAATCATGAAACTAAAGGCAGAGTACAAGCAGGATGTTCGATCAGTTTTGACTGATGAGCAACGAGTTGAGTTTGATGCAAGACCTCAATATCATCAACAGCGCTATTGGAAAAATAGGAGGAAGTAATCTATCTTCCCGGATGCATCCGGAAAAACCTTGCTTGTTTATATGAGTCGGATAATCTTACTCTTTATCAGTTAGAAACGACTCGATATGTCTTTTCTTCTTTTCTTCTAAAATCTCTTCAACGGCAATGAGAATACCCGTTTCTTCTACTCCGCCAAATAGGTCATTGATGGCCGTGCCAAATGTGCGCATTTTAGGAGAAAGGTTCATGTAAGCACTGATTAGTGGGGGTACATTAATACCCCTTTTTCGAACTTCTGTATTTAGAATTTTGAAATCTTCTTTGAATGAATCTTGATGAAAGAGCTGTTTCATTTGCTCTTTGTTGGTATGTGTAACGAGTGGATGTATAGGAGTTATCAAATTCTCCGGATCAGGGAAATGTTTGTTTATAAAATGGAGAATCATATTTCTGGCCTCTTGATTGTAAGAAGAAAACATGGTTACTTTCCCAAAATAATAGGCTATTTGTGGATATATGATGGTTAAAGCCCCTAAACCATCCCAAAGATTATCCAAAATAAACAAACCTTTACTTACTCCACGTGTCATTTGGTAGTCGAGTGATACGAAAGACCGTCCTAGTTCGAGGGTTTTAGGAAGGTATTCGGTGATGAATTTTTCAGAAAAGTTGAACATGTGTGAAGTGGCTAAAATAGGTCGGTGATCTGTGTCAAACATCACTTTATCCCCACAAATAAACCGATATCCACCTACTATATTCTCATCTTCGGGTGACCATACAATCAGTTGGTCATATCCATTCTCCATCGTGTCATACTCATCCACATCGCAATCAAGTCCTGTTCCGCCTCCATAGAAGCGAAAAGCCCATTCACGCTGCCGCCCTATCTCTCTCATGACTGCTGGGGCATTATTGGCATTCACAATGTAGATTTCGTTGTTGCCTTTGTTTGTCTGCCTTAGCAAGCGTTCTTTAGTCAGTTCTCCTTTTAATAAATTTCTATCTACAGGAGGTATTATTTGTTGATTATTTTCCATTTGCGTTTAATTTATAAACGGTTTCTTTTATTCGGCTTGCCCACACGTCCGGCTTTTCTCCGTTCGTAAATGTTTGCCAAGGGATAGGTTCTCCAAAAAATATGTCGAATGTCTTTTGTTTACATTTAAATAATTCGTCAGATAAGAATAGCATTTCTATGTTTGCACGTATTCCCAGTTGCTTTCTTAGGTTTGCCAGGTTGTAAAAAAAGTTTGAATTACGCCCTTCAAAATATATGGGAACTATATCTCGTTTGTATTCAATCGCTTTGCTAATGAAAGATTTCTTCCAGTCTAGATCAACTATTTTCCCTTTTTGTTTACGTGAGCATAGTCCTGCGGGGAATGTGATGATTTGGTTGTCTGAGGCGTAAGCTTCGTTGCTTAGGTTGACAGCCTGTTTACTTTGTGTACCATGCTTGTTGATTGGTACAAAGATGGAGCGCAAATTAGGGATGAATAATAAAAGGTCGTTTACAGGGTAGCGGATGTCGCCTTCGTAATGCCTTCCGAGAAGAGCAGACAAGCAGATACCATCTAATCCACCTAATGGATGGTTGGATGCAAAAATAAATCTGCGTTTGTCGGCAAGCGGAGGTAAATTGTCTATTCCGTGAAGCTTGATTCTTAGTTCGAAATAGTCGATGAGTGCCTCCATAAATTCCACACCATCTTTATCCCGGTAATGGGTAAGTATGTAGTTTAGTTCATCTTGGTGTACCAAGCGTGTCAGATAACTTACAATAAAACGGGGGAGTTTCCGGTACAAACCGGGAGCCTTCTGTTTTAGTACGTTTTTTACATCAATGACTTTTCTTATTTCTTCCTGATTATTCATGCATTGGTTTCATCTGTCTTGCTAGACTGGAAACAAAGATAAAAAGAATTTATAGACCATACATAGGTCATGTTTGCTTTCACAATGAGCATGGCTTTGTATATAGTAGGAGGGTAACAGTGTAGAGCTGTGTTTTTCTTGTCATTGCCGATTGTATGTTGCTATCCATTCTTTGACTACTTCATCCATGACCACTTCAACGGTTTCGATTTTATTAAACAGAGAGGCTACCTGTCCAATTTCCAGCTCACCTTCTACCAAATCTCCTTCGAAGATTCCTATTTTACTTCTTCTTTTTCCTAATATCTCGCGTAGCTCTTCGGGTGTTGCTCCCCGACTTTCTGCTTCTTCTACTCGATTTTTAAATTCCCCTCTGGCTAGACGGGTAGGGGCTAACTTTTTTAAAAGCAGTTTTGTATCTCCTTCAGCCAGGCTGAGACAATGTTTTTTGAAGTTTTCATGTGCAGAGCTTTCTTTTGTGAGTGCAAACCGGGTACCTATCTGTACGCCTTCAGCTCCTAAAATCATGGCGGCTGCCATTTGTCTACCAGTAGCCACGCCTCCGGCAGCTATGAGCGGTAATTGAGTCACCTGGCGAACAGCAGGTATTAAACAAAAAGTAGTGGTTTCTTCCCGACCATTATGACCACCAGCTTCAAAACCTTCCGCAACGATTGCATCTACTCCGGCTTCTTCGCATTTTAAAGCAAACTTAGAACTGCTAACTACGTGAGCTACCCGTATACCTTCCTTTTGTAGGCGAGGAGTCCATGTTTTAGGGTTTCCGGCTGAAGTAAAGACTATTTTAACCCCTTCTTCCATGATGATATTCATAAGCGTATCAATTTCCGGATACATCAAGGGAATATTTACGCCAAAAGGTTTGTTTGTTGCTGTTTTACACTTCCTGATATGTTCGCGCAACACCTCGGGATACATGGATCCTGCACCTAATAGTCCTAATCCTCCGGCATTACTTACGGCCGATGCAAGTCGCCAACCACTACACCATACCATTCCTCCTTGAATAATGGGATAGTCTATATTAAATAACTGATTGATTCTGTTTTCCACTGAATTTGTCTGTTTTATTAAACGGAATGCAAGATACGATTTTGTTTTAAATTAGGCTTTTACTTTACAATTGTTATCATTGTTAGATTGATTTAGGCATCGTTTTTGATGTTTAAAAGAAAACTGTGAACTATCAAAGTGACTAATGTGTTATTAACATAAGCGTATAAAGTGATTTGATTTGAGAAAAACATAAAAAATATGAAAACTACCGTAAAACTTATAGGTTTATGCTTGATTTTGGTGCTTGTAGGATGTAAATCTACACATACCGGAAAAGCATCAGCCGAGGAAGAGCAAATAGCTCTAAAAAAACAACTGGATAGTAAAGATTACGTTATTGAAGTAAATCGAGTGAATCCTATGGGAGGTAAACCGGTTAGTCCATCTACACTATATTCTTTGACTATCAAAGGGGATAGCGTGTTTTCTTATCTTCCGTATTATGGAAGGGCTTATTCTGTTCCTTATGGAGGTGGTGAGGGTATGCGTTTCGAGGCTTTAATGAAAGATTATCGCATTAAATATGGAAAGAAAGGACATGCCAGAGTTACTTTTACATCTCAAACGAAAGAAGATACGTATAAGTTTTCGATGGAAATATATCCCGGAGGCTCGTCGTCAATAGATGTAACCTCTATCAACAGACAGCGAATCTCTTATTATGGGACTTTGGCTGATTCGAGAAAAGAAAAACGATAGTGTCTGGTTTCTCTAGAGATACGTATTAGTCGGTTGTTGAAATTTACACATACTAAATATTCCTTTCTTGCTGCTTGAAGAGGCTGTAAGAAAAGTTTTTTTTGATATAATGCAATGTTGTTTTTCTAAAATGTAGATGAATGAAAAAAAGTTTTGTTTTATTATTTTTATGGGTTCTAACCTTCCCTTTGCTTGCCCAGCAGGTGTTAACGCTAGAGCAGTGCAGAGAGCTGGCTATCCAAAATAATAAAGAGCTGCAAATAGCCGATGCTGAAGTGAAAAAAGCAGCACATAGTAAAAAGGAAGCACTCACGAAATACTTCCCCTCTGTTTCTGCGGGAGGAACGTACCTATGGAATGAAAAAGACATCAAACTGGTTGATTTTGGTTCGTTGGGTACGGTGGGACAGCTTATCCCCGCCAATATTCAGGATAAATTCACCTTAGATATCCAAAATGTATGGGTGGGAAATGTAATGCTTGTTCAGCCGGTTTTTATGGGTGGGAAAATTGTATCCTATAATCACATTGCTGCATATGCCAAAGAGCTGGCTGAGTCAATGAATGATTTACGTTTGCAGGAGGTGATTTACAGTACTGACCAAGCCTATTGGCAGGTAGTGTCGTTGGTGAATAAAAAGAAGCTTGCCGATGCTTATGTTGAGTTGCTTAGAAAAACAGATTATGATATTGAAGTGATGCAAGAAGAAGGTCTGGTGACCAAAGCTGACGGCTTGTCTGTGAAAGTCAAGCTGAATGAGGCTGAAATGACGCAGACAAAAGTGGATAATGGCTTGTCATTATCAAAAATGCTACTTGCTCAGTTGTGTGGTATACCGATGAATGAAACTTATTCGTTGGCTGATGAAGCAATAGAATCATTGATTATGGACGAAAAACTACAATCGGTAGATTTGAATGAAGCTTTTTTGAATCGGAATGAATTGAAAAGCTTAAATCTAGCAGCTCGTATATATAAGAAAAAGGAGGCTATAGCTCTATCTGAAATGCTGCCCAGTGTGGCATTGTTTGGGAACTATACAGTGATGAATCCGAATGGGCATAATGGTTTTAAAAACAAATTTGACGGGGCATTTCATGCTGGAGTGATGTTGAGTGTTCCCTTAACAGGATGGTGGGGAGGAACGCATAAACGCAATGCAGCTAAGGCTGAAACATTGATTCAGCAATTACGTTATGAGGATGCGCGCGATAAAATAGAGCTGGAAGTGAATCAGTCGGTTTATAAACAAAATGAAGCACAGAAAAAACTCTTTGCCGCATCAAGAAATATGGATAAAGCAGATGAAAACTTACGTATGGCAACGGTTGGTTTTGAAGAAGGCGTAATCCCTGCTTTAAATATGATGGAAGCGCAAACAGCATGGATATCTGCACATGCCGAATTAATAGATGCTCAAATAGAAGTAAAACTTACCGATGTATATTTAAGTAAGGCTTTAGGCAAATTAGCTACAGAGAACAACGAACATAAAACAGATTTAAATAATTAATAACAATGAGCTGGAATAAAAAACTATCGATCAATAATCTGATCCTTGCTTTTATAACTGTATTGGCAGTGGTTGCTTTGATTGCACTAGCCGGTTTTTTCTTATTAACGCCTCCGGATGAGATTATTATGGGGCAGGCAGAAGCAACAGAAATACGCATTTCAGGTAAAGTGCCTGGTCGAATTGAATCTTATCGCTTTAATGAAGGTGATCATGTTAAAGCAGGAGATACGTTGGTGTTCCTTTATATTCCTGATGTGGAAGCCAAGCTGAAACAGGTAGAAGCCATTCGTCAAGCAGCAGAAGCTCAAAACCAGAAGGCGCTGAAGGGTGCACGAAACGAGCAGATAACCGGAGCTTTCGAACAGTGGCAACAGGCAAAAGCCGGCTTGGAGGTGGCTACGAAGTCGTTCGAGCGTGTGCGTAATTTGTTTGAAAAAGGAGTTGCTTCCGCCCAGAAAAAAGACGAAGTTGAGGCTACTTATAAGTCCATGCAAGCACTGGAAAGAGCAGCGAAAGCGCAGTATGATTTAGCCACTGATGCCGTAAGGTCGGAAGATAAGGCGGCGGCTGCCGCACAGTTGCGCCAGGCCGGAGGAGCTGTTTCAGAGGTTGAATCGTATATTAATGAGTCGGTACTTATTTCGCCTATTGATGGAGAAATAACAGAGCGTTTTCCGGAGGTTGGAGAGTTGGTAGGTAGTGGCTCCCCCATCATGAACGTAGCTAATCTGCATGAAATGTGGATTACTTTTAGTGTACGTGAAGATTTGCTGGGTGATTTTAAGATTGGTCAGGAAATAAGTGCCTTTATTCCGGCGTTGGATAATCAAGAAGTTACATTGACGGTTTATTATATGAAAGACATGGGTACGTATGCAGCCTGGAAAGCTACGAAAGCTTATGGTCAGTATGACTCAAAAACTTTTGAAGTGCGTGCTAGGTCTTCTTCTCGTATAGCTGATTTACGTCCGGGAATGTCTGTAATCATTCAACAAAAAGGAAAAAGATAAGGGGCAACTATGAAGCGAAATTATGTGCAAATCATCTGGAAGTTGGTGAAGCGGGAGTGCAGACGCATTGCTGCTAAACCCATTTACCTGTTTTGTATGCTAGGTGCACCGTTGTTCACGATGGTCTTTTTTCTGACCATGATGGAAGAAGGTTTACCACCCGCCTTGCCCATCGCTGTGGTTGATATGGATAACTCATCAACCAGTCGTCAAGCCGTTCGGATGCTAGATGCGTTTCAACAAGTAAATGTTTCTATGCGTACGGCCTCATTTGAGGAGGCTAGGGCTAAGATGCAAAAAGGTGATTTATATGGGATTTTTTATATTCCTAAAGATTTTGCTAAAGATGCTTCTACCGGTAAACAACCCCAAATATCATACTATTCTAACAGCTCATTTTTAATAGCTTCTTCTTTGGCTTATCGAGACATGAAAACTGTAGCAACATTATTGAATGCTTCAGTTGGTATGCAAATGGGTAAAGCAAAGGGAATGACGGAAAAGGAAATTTTGGCAACGCTTCAGCCTATTTCAATAGACAGTCATCCAATAGGTAATCCGTGGTTGAATTATTCAATCTATTTAAACAACACACTCCTCCCCGGAGTATTGGAGTTGTTGATTTTTCTGGTAACGATATTTGCCATAGGGACCGAGGTTAAATATTCAACATCACGAAGGTGGTTACATATGACGAATAATAATCTCTCATTAGCATTACTTGGAAAAATGATTCCCTATACCGTGACGTTCACTATTGTAGGTTTTCTTTGTTGTTCTGTTTTATATGGTTATAGTAACTTCCCATTGGCTAATGGGTGGTTTCCGATGCTAGTCGCCATGTTTTTCTTGGTTATCTCTTCGCAGGCAATGGGTATCTTTTTGTTTACATTGGTTCCCAGTATGCGTTTGGCTTTAGGGGTCGCTTCGTTATTGGGAGTATTAGCCTTTTCTTTGGCTGGTTTTAGTTTTCCGGTTAGTGATATGCCCCCGGCCATACAGAGCCTGACAAATTTATGGCCACTTCGACACTATTTTCTCATTTATGTTGACCAGGCACTGATAGGAAGAAGTTTACACTACTCCGTAGTGCACTATCTATCCTTATTGGCTTTTCTGTTATTGCCGATATTTCTTATGAAAAATTTGAAGAACGTGTTGTTGTATATCAAGTACATTCCTTAAGTAAGCGGAGTAAATGAAGAAAAAAGAGCAGTTGTACGAACAGATAGTAAATGGTATGCATAGCTTGAGCTATGTATGGAAAGATGAGTTGAAGAAGATATTCAAAGATAGTGGTGTGATGATCTTTTTTATTCTTGTCCCGATAATTTATCCCATTATCTATGGTGCTGTATATAGTAAAGAAGTAGTCCGTGATGCCAAAATGGTTGTTGTTGATGCTTCAGACACGTATCTAAGCCGAGAGTTTGTTCGTCGGGTGGATGCAAGCCCTGATGTGAAAGTTGTGGATGTTTTGCGAGATATGGAAAAGGCACGTCGTATGGTCGATGAAGGAAAGGCGTATGGTATATTGTTTATACCCGGTGATTTTAGCAAAATACTGCATAAGCATGAAGAGCAAGCGCATATATCCGTTTATTGTGATATGAGCTCGCTGTTATATTATAAGGCCTTTTTGTTAACGGCTACTGAAGTCTCTCTGGAAATGGGATCTGAGTGGCAAAAGAGGAACAAATCTGCCTATACCGTTGAAATGGAGAATATCGCAGTGCATCCTATTCCTTCTGAGTCGATAACTATGTTTAATCCGGCAGGTGGTTTTTCCAGTTTTTTATTGCCGGGTATTTTGATTTTAGTAATTCAACAAACATTGATACTGGGTATTGGTATGTTGAGTGGAACGGCCCGCGAACGCAATCGGTTTAATACGATTGTACCCATTAATAAGCACTATAAGGGAACCTTGCGTGTTGTGATGGGTAAGGCTTTAGCCTATTTGTTGGTATATGCCGTTATGTGTATATGGGTGTTCATAGTTGTTCCTCGTATTTTCGACCTTCCTCGTTTGGCGCACCCCATCATGCTGCTGACATTCTTGCTTCCTTATCTGCTGGCTAGTATTTTTTTAGCAATGACGCTATCCGGTTTGATGAAGTCCAGAGAGTCTCCGATGTTGGTTTTCTTGTTCTTGTCAGTACCATTGCTATTTATGTCCGGAATAACCTGGCCACGAGAAGGGATACCAACGTTCTGGCGGATGTTTGGTTATTTATTCCCCTCAACAGGTGCTATTCATGGCTATATCCGGATTAATTCAATGGGGGCATCTTTGTATGATGTGGCTTTTGAGTATCGGTTGCTTTGGTTTCAGGTAGGTGTCTACTTTTTAACAACCTGCATGATTTATAGACACCAAATCAATCGGATGCGCAAATTGATTTTGAGGCATTATAGCTATATGAAAATATATTTTCGGAAGAAATCTCAAACAAGTCAGCGCCCAATTGAGTAATAGGTAAAACCATTCTCAGTCAGCTCTTCTTTGTCATAAATGTTGCGACCATCGATTACAACTGATTCGCGCATAAGCTTTTTGATTATACGCCAGGAAGGCATTCTAAATTCTTTCCATTCGGTAATCATAAGTATGGCATCCGCCTCTTCAACCGTTTCGTATATGTCATTGGCATACTGGATCCGACTGCCGTATAGATTTTTTGCTTCAGACATGGCTATTGGGTCATAAATATGTACCCGGCATCCTGCTTCAAGCAATTTGTCTATGATGACTAAAGAAGGTGCTTCTCGTATGTCATCTGTTTCTGGTTTGAATGAAACACCCCAGACTGCAATGTTCTTTCCTGCCAGCTGATTGTTATAATGCTTGTTGAGTTTATTGAAAACAACTTCTTTTTGTGAATCATTTACAGCTTCTACTGCTTGTAGTATGCGCATAGGGTAATTATGCTGTTCGGCTGTTTTGATTAAGGCTTTGATGTCTTTTGGAAAGCAAGAACCGCCATATCCACAACCCGGATAGAGAAAACGTTGACCAATGCGCGAATCAGTACCAATCCCTTTGCGTACCATATTTACATTGGCTCCAACAAGCTCGCTCAGATTGGCTATATCATTCATGAAGCTGATGCGGGTTGCAAGCATGGCGTTGGCTGCGTATTTTGTCATTTCAGCAGAGGGAATATCCATAAATATGACACGGAAGTTGTTGAGTAAAAAAGGACGATAAAGTCTGCTCATAAGTTCTTTAGCACGTTCGCTATCTACTCCTACAACAACTCTGTCTGGGCTCATAAAGTCTTTGATAGCAGCTCCTTCTTTTAAAAATTCAGGGTTGGAGGCGATGTCGAAGTGAATCGAGGCATCTCTTTCTGAAAGTTTGTGGTGAATGATATTTCTAACCTTTTCAGATGTACCGACAGGAACGGTGCTTTTTGTAACAACCAGCAAATACTTAGTCATGTGTTCGCCAATGGTCGCAGCCACATTCATTACATATTGTAAATCTGCTTGACCTTCACTGTCAGGTGGGGTTCCGACAGCTATGAATACCACATCAATCTCATTAATAATAGTATCCAGTTGGGTAGTGAACTGAAGGCGTCCGGCTTCTTTGTTTCTATTTACCAAATCCTCAAGCCCCGGTTCGAAGATAGGAATAATACCTTGTTTTAACCCTTCTATCTTTTCGTGGTTAGTATCTACACAAATCACCTCGGTCCCCATTTCGGCAAAACAAGCTCCCGTTACTAGACCTACGTATCCGGTTCCTACAATTGCTATTTTCATGTCCGTATATCACTTTCTTAATGTATTACAAAAATAGGTGTTTTGGCGCATATAATATCTATTTCGTCAGGATTGTCTAGTTGTTTTCGTCATGAAACGTTAAATTGTTGTTTTAGGGAATTCCTGGATGTTAAGGATGCCTCATTGATAGATGGGTTGGTTTGTGTTTGTACACAAAGATTAGGGATAAGATGTGGTCTTTGTAGTATGTCTGTTTTCGGTATTATGTGATGAAAAGATGATTTTGCTTCTGAAAACGGGCGTTATCTCTGATTTACTGCGAAGAGGAACAATATATTTTAGGCGATATTATAGTAATGAGGAAAACTATTCTTACATTTGCAAAAAAACAAAATGATAGATTTTGTCACCTTTTGTGACTATGCCGGCACCTTTGCCTTTGCAATTAGTGGTATAAGATTGGCTTCTGCCAAACAATTTGATTGGTTTGGGGCTTATGTGGTTGGAATTGTTACAGCAGTTGGAGGTGGTACGTTGAGAGATGTTTTGTTGAATGTGACTCCTTTTTGGATGGAGCAAATATCTTACTTCGTAATTACCATGTTGGCACTACTATATGTGATTGTTTTTAAAAAGCATGTGATAAGGTTAAATAACACTTTTTTTATCTTTGACGCAATTGGTCTTGGTCTCTTTATGGTGGTAGGCTTTTCTAAAGCAATAGATATGGGCTTCCCTGTTTGGGTGGCCATAACGATGGGAACAATCACCGGTTCGATAGGAGGTGTTATTCGTGATATTTTGATAAATGAAGTGCCTCTGATTTTTCGAAAAGACATCTATGCGTTAGCTTGCGTCTTTGGAGGTTTTATTTATGCATGTTGCATGTGGTGTGAAGTGCCGGAGGGTATTACTCAACTGTTGGCTGCTTCTAGTGTGTTTGTAGCTCGGGTAGTTGCTGTAAAATATCACATTAGCTTGCCCATACTTAAAGGAGAAGAATAATTTAATTGTTATAGTTAATATATTATATATGGCTGAATATAATACGAATGCCTCAATATTGTTGATTTATACAGGTGGTACAATCGGTATGGCAAATAATCCGGAAACAGGGTTGTTGGAGGCAGTTGATTTTAAACACTTGATGGATAATACGCCAGAGCTTGAAGACCTCAACTTTTCGGTGTCCAGTTATCAGTTTAATCCTCCAATGGACTCATCTGACATGGGACCGGAGTCATGGAAAGAAATAACAAAGATCATTGAGGCTAATTATGACCTTTATGACGGATTTGTTATACTTCACGGAACAGATACCATGTCGTTTACTGCTTCAGCATTGAGCTTTATGTTAGAGAATTTAGCTAAGCCGGTAATATTGACCGGTTCTCAACTACCAATAGGAACATTGAGAACTGATGGTAAAGAAAACCTGTTGACTGCCATTGAGATAGCTGCAGCGACTGAAAACGGCAAGCCGGCAGTTCCTGAAGTATGTGTGTTTTTTGAGAATGAGCTGTTTAGAGGTAACCGGACTACAAAAGTGAATGCAGATAACTTTAATGCTTTTCGCTCATATAATTATCCTTCGTTAGCACATGCAGGCATCCATATAAAATATGACTATGCACAAATATATCATGCACCTGCCGGAAAACCGTTGAAGACACATTATTTATTAGATAATAATGTAGTTATTCTTAAGCTATATCCGGGTATATCTAAGCACGTAGTAGAAAGCATATTGAATATTCCTGATTTGAAGGGAGTAGTGATGGAAACATTTGGTAGTGGAAATGCGCCTTCTGATGCATGGTTTTTTACTTTGTTGAAAGATGCGGTCGACCGAGGAATCGTGATTGTCAATGTTACTCAGTGTTTGGGTGGATCGGTAGAAATGCATCGCTATAAAACAGGACACCGTTTGTTGAGCGCAGGCTTGGTAAGTGGCTATGATAGTACCACAGAGTCTGCTGTGGCTAAATTGATGTTCTTATTTGGTCATGGACTAACACCTGAACAGGTCAAGGAGCAAATGAATCGCTCGTTGATTGGTGAGATAACCATTACTGTAGACACTACGCATAAAGGCGGAAAAGTATAAGAAGCATGAGTTTGTCCTTTTTTAGTTTAGCCAGCGGAAGTAGTGGGAATTGTTATTATATAGGAACTCCCGACTATGGTGTTCTTATAGATGCCGGTATAGGCATTCGGACTATCATCAAAACATTGAAAGATAAAGGTATTGATGTTTCAAAGATATCCGGTATTTTAATTACGCACGACCATGCTGACCATATTCGTACGGTAGGTTGTCTGGGTAATAAATATAATATTCCTGTATATACTACGAAAGATGTTCATGAAGGAATTGAACGCAGTAGGTATGTACAGGAATCACTTTACCAGCAACGCCGAGAAATTGAGAAAGGAATCCCTTTTCAGTTGCGAGATTTTCAGATTACGGCTTTTGATGTGCCGCATGATAGTAGCGATAACGTAGGATTTTTGATTGAATATCAGCAATTTCGTTTTGTTGTGGCTACTGATGTGGGGCATATAACTGATACTATCAGAACGTATGTATCAAGAGCCACTCATCTGGTTATTGAAGCAAACTATGATGAAGAAATGCTATTTAATGGAACATATCCACAGTTCTTAAAAGACAGGGTGTCAGGTCCTAATGGACATTTAAGCAATAAGGAAACAGCCGAGTTTTTGGCCTCAATCTATTCTCCTGATTTGAAGTATATCTGGCTGTGTCACTTAAGCCGCGACAATAATCATCCGGAATTAGCCTATAAAACCATTGATATCCGACTTTTTGAAGAGGGTATCCGAGTAGGTAAAGATGTTCGTTTAGCTACTTTGAAAAGAAATACTCCAACTGACTTTTTTGAGCTGGATTAAGCCTTGCTTAAGGCTCTTCATACATTGATTCAATTTCTGTAGCGTAATTCTTAGCTATCGTTCGTCTTTTTAATTTTAGTGTATCGGTCAATTCTCCTTTCTCCATAGAGAAGGGATTTTTTATTAATACAAATTTCTTAATACGCTCAAATGAAGCAAAGTCTTTTTGTTGAATCTCTATGCGTGAGTATATGAGCTTTATTATTGATTCATTTTGAAGTAGCTCATTGGGTTCTTCGTAAGGTATATCTCTTTCTTTAGCAAAACGCTCTAATGCCGGAAATGAAGGATAGATAAGTGCACTAACCAACTTGCGTTCATCACCAAACACAGCTATTTGTTCGACATATGGGTCGCTTGTCATGCTCATTTCAATAGATTGAGGTGATATGTATTTACCATTAGATGTTTTGTAAAGTTCCTTGATTCTTTCCGTAAAATACAACGTGTTCCCTTCTAGTTTACCGGCATCACCCGTTCTGAAATAACCATCTTCTGTGAATACTTCAGCTGTTTCTTTGGGTTTGTTGTAGTATTCACGCATAACCGTATCTCCTTTTACCAGTATCTCGCTATTATCAGGGTCTATTTTAACTTCAACGCCGGGTAGCATGGTTCCTATAGAACCAATCACATAATCCTGGGGAGGATAAAAAGAAACCGTAGCAGTTGTTTCTGACAGACCGTATCCGTAAACTATCGGGAAGTTAACAGCTAAAAGAAACTCGGCAACCTTGTCAGCTAAAGGAGCTCCGGCCACCGGGAAAAACTGTCCTCGCTTAAGTCCTAGGACATGTTTTAGTATTGTAAATACGGTATTGTTATAAATAAAGAAGCTAAAACTAAGAAAGAAAGGAGCCGGTTTATTAACCCTTTTATAATTCAATACATAGCGGTATCCAACTTTAATAGCTCTTTTGAATATTCTACGCATGATAGGAGAGGATGTCTCTATTTTCTCATGAACTCCTGTATATACCTTTTCCCAGAATCTAGGCACATTGCACATCAGTGTTGGTTGTATTTCCGGGAGTATTTGTTGAATGCGTTTAGGATCTTTGTTGATAGCAATGGTTGTGCCTCTGTGCAAACAATAGCAGGTCCATGCCTTCTCAAAGATATGCGTAAGCGGTAAGAAGCACATAGAAATGTCTTTTTCCGTTATTTTAGGCAATCCCAAATCGTGTGCTCGCATGGCTTGCATGAAGTTTTTATGAGTTAATACCACACCCTTAGGACCCGACGTTGTTCCTGAAGTATAAACGATGGTCGCAATGTCTGCATCGGTTGCTTCGTTGGCCCGAACGTTTACATTCGTTTCTGCAATTGTATTATCTCCATGGCGTAGGAAATCATCAAAATAAAAGGATGTTTTATCTTTAGGATTTATTCTGACCAGTGGATCAAAAATAACAATTTGCTTAATAAGATCCGGACAGTTTTCCTGCACAATCAATGCATTATTATACTGAAGCTGTTCACCTACAAAAAGAAGATTGATATTGGCATCTTTCAAGATATATTCTATTTGAGAAGGTGAACTGGTTGGGTACATCGGAACTGTTACTGTCCGACTTCGGAAAGCTCCAAAGTCTGTGAAGATACATTCCGGCATGTTTTGAGAGTATACTCCTATGTTAGCCTGTGGTTCAAGTCCATAGTCAACAATAGCTTGAGCGGTGAGTTGAACTTTTTCTGCAAAATAAGACCAGCTTATCTTTTTCCATTTATCAATTTGATCATCACGGAACTTTAAAGCAGTTTTTGTATTATATTTGAAAGCTTGTTGATGTATAAGCTCAGAAAAGTGGTAGTATTTTCTCATATCAGTTTTTTGTTATAACAAGACAAAAGTACTAATTACTTTGTGTTAATACTTATAAAGGATGAGATTACTGCTAAATCAAGTGTGTTTTATATATTTATATGAACGAGCGTTAATGAACAAAATTAATTGAATGAATGTTCTATATGTATAGAAAGCAAGTATATTGTTTGTAATAATTAATAAATAATGATCCTATGAAGAAAATGTTAATTGGAATAGCTGTAGGCGCAATAGCCGGCTATTTGGTAGGGAAACTATCAGAAAAAGAAAATCGCGAAAGATTGATGGAAGAGTTTGATAAATATTCAGATAAAGCTAAAAACACATTTAAAGATGTGGTTGATGTAAGTAAAAATAAGCTGGAGTATCTAAAAGATCGCGCAGACTCTAAGTTTAGTAAAGCGAAAGAAAGCATAGAAGAAGCAACAGAATAAAATTTTCTCTCAGAATAAAGTCAGAGGTGTCTTGATGTATCAAGGCACCTTTTTTTGTATTTATCACAATTTATCGTACCATTGCACCTAGTTTGTTTTTAGCTAAACAATTGAGTATCGAAGCCTTTGTAAATATGTGTAATGTCTTCATGAGATAAACCAATGAACCCTAGATTAAAAAGAATGAGCCTGGCACTAAAAGTGCTGACCTACTATATGATTCGTCCTTGGAAAGCTGCGAAATATAAATTGGAGTTGAAAAACCTGGCACATCCTAAGACCGGCTTATATTTCCCATACAAAAAGGTGAAAAAACTTCCTCCTATTACTGCGGGATATGACGAGGAAAAAGCCCTTCCGTATGTCATCCATCAAGATAAAAGGCTCTATTTCCCTGCATCCTACTCGGTAGAGAGTGCATCAGCGATGTATATCAATTTAGTGGAAGACGAAAACATATTGGGTGGTGGGTATAGACAAAAATCCCCTCATCAATATGAGACCGAAACATTTAGAGTGGCAGATGGTGATGTCCTTTTTGATGTAGGCTGTGCAGAGGCTTTATTTGCTTTAGATAAGATAGATTGTGTGCAAAAGGCTTATTTGATTGAATTTGATTCGTTTTGGATTGATTCGCTTCGGGCTACTTTTGAGCCTTATCAAAGTAAAGTACAAATAGTTGAGAAGCTAGTAACTAATGAAGATTCAGAAACAACAGTCACCCTTTCTACTCTCCTTACAGATGCTGATGCTACTTCTTCTTTTGTGAAAATGGATATTGAAGGTTATGAGACAACAGTTATTCAAGATGCGTTAGAGTTTTTATCTCAATACAAACGCTCCATTAAGTTAGCTTGCTGTACTTATCATAAAGAACGAGATGCTGAAGTGTTGAAAGACTTGTTTTCATCCATAGGTTATCAGACTGAAAGTTCTGATGGTTATATGTTGTTTTTAGGAGATGTCTTCAGACCACCCTATTTCCGTAAAGGAATTATCCGAGCCACTAAACAGGATGATTAAAGATGCATTGGACATTTATCACCTCTACCAAAAATGGTTCTAATGATAGTTTTGAAAGGTAGCTCTAACTGGCTACTTGTTGGCTTTAGGCAAACAAGTAACCGTGCATAGGTCTGATAAACCGGAGTATGTGTTTACCACCTTTATAGTGCAGGTCCCAATTTTTCCTTTGATATGTAGTTTGCCACTTTCATCTACTTCGGCAATGCTTTTATCTGATGACTCCCATACAACTTCTTTATTAGATGCATCCTCAGGAGTAAACGCTAAATCCAGATAGATGAATTTCTCGGAATATGCCTCAATTGCATTCTCCGGCAATTTAATACTCTCTAGTTGTATAAAAGCGTCTTGCGTTATTGTTATATACTTAGATGTTTGTTCATCACCTATCAAGAAGATTTCGCCAATTCTTTTTCCTCCAAGATTTTCAGCAACCGCGACAGCGTATTTATAGTTTTTGTCGGCGGCTTTTACTTGATTGTTAATACTTATCCAGCTTTTATCACTTTCAGGAATGCTTATGTTAATAGGTAAGTTGGCAGTAAATGAAATTTCATACTCACCGCCTTTTTGTTTTGCTATGATATCTCTGGAAACGTTGGTGATTCGACGAATTGCTTTTTGCTGAATGACCAGTGTGTCGCTTACTGTTTCTTTATTATTTCTTATTATAAACTTAGCTTCTCTGTCATTGTCAATATATAATCCGGATGGTAATTCAAGCGTGAAGCTTTGGTTGCCTCTTCCACTCATAACGCCCCATACCCATGTGCACCACTCATATTCCCCTTCAATCGTCCAATAAGTATTTGATTTAACTTTGAAGGTGTGTCTTGTTGATTCTTCACTTTCTTGTATAATTTGATTTGTATCAAAATTTACATATTCAAGGATGGGATCCTTAGAGTCATTACTACAGGCAATTACCAGTGGTAATAAAAGAAATAGAAGTGCTTTCTTCATGTTTTGAGGCTTTAGATTACATTCCAAGCTTGTTGTCTCTTGGAATTGTACCCCTGAGCAGAATCGAACTGCTATCTAAAGTTTAGGAAACTTCTATTCTATCCGTTGAACTACAGGGGCCTGCCTTGTTTAGCTTTTGACTGAAATAAATCAGCCAAATAAGTTTGTCAAGTGCACAAAAGTACAATCTTTTCTTTATTCAGGCAATATAAGCCATTGCCTTTTCTCTACTCCTTTTCTTAACCGTAATGTAACATCCCTGTAGCAACATCGTTACAGCCTCGTCTTATTTTTGTAGATATAAATTGAAATGATAAATAGTTATGCAAAAGTATTGGATAGGGTTAATATTAGGAGTTCTGCTTGCTTCTTGTAGCTCACAAGGCAAGCGAGATGCAGCTTTATCAGGTGCAGGAGCTACTTTCCCGGCACCATATTATAATAATGTATTTAAAGAGTATACACGTTCAGGTTACGGAACGGTTACGTATGGAGCGGTAGGAAGTGGAGGCGGCATTCGTAGTTTAGCTGATCAAACGGTTGACTTTGGAGCTACGGATGTTTTTCTTTCAGAAGAAGAGCTGATTGAAATGTCAGCAGATGTTGTTCATATACCAACAGCCTTAGGTGCAGTTGTATTATCTTATAATCTTCCCGGAGTTGATAACTTAAAGTTGAATGCAGAACTGATTTCAGCCATATACCGTGGTGAAATCACCCGATGGAATGACGGTCGCTTACAGGCAGTCAACCCGGGCACTTCTTTGCCTGACCAGGCAATAACGCCTATTTATCGTTCTGATGGCAGTGGTACAACTTTTGTTTTTGCTGATTATATGACGAAAGCTGATTCGATATGGAAAGAAACGTTAGGAGTGGGCAAAGCTTTGAACTTTAATGTGGGTATTGCTGCAAAAGGCAATCCCGGTGTAGCAGGAACAATTGCAGAAACGAAAGGGTCTGTAGGATATATTGGATCTGAATATGCTTTAGCACTAGATATTCCGTCCGCTCAACTTCAAAATAGCTCGGGAGTGTATGTAAAGGCTGATGCACATAGTATTTCGGCCGCCGCAGAAACTGATTTACCGGCAGACATGCGGGTGAAGATTACAAATCCATCCAATCCGGAAGCATATCCAATCAGTACGTTTACCTGGATAATTGTATATAAAGAACAAGCATACAACAACCGGACGCCGGTAAAGGCTCAGGCATTGGTGAAGCTGTTGAAGTTTATTGTAGGGAAAGAGGGACAAGATATTGCTGAAAAAACCCATTATGCTCCTTTGTCAGCTGTGGCTCTTTCTCACACAGCAAAGTTGATTGAAAGTATCACGTTCGATGGAGGAGAAATCAACGAATTAGAACAAGAAAACGCAAAATAAACACTTATATACAGTGTTGAATCAATGAAAGATAAACTATTTAAAATCCTTTTATTTGCAGCAGCTTGCTTCATCCTTTTATTGACAGCAGGAGTCGTATATGCTTTAGCTAGTAAAAGCTTGGATGCCATACAAGCTTTTGGATTAGGTGGATTTTTATTCTCATCCGAATGGGATTCGGTAAACGACCGCTACGGGGCACTTCCCTTTATGGTTGGAACGCTAATGACCGCTTTGCTGGCGTTGCTAATTAGCCTTCCCTTTTCTTTTTCGGTAGCGTTGTTTAATGGTGAGTTCTTTTATGGAAAAAAAGTTTCAACGATTGTTAGTTCAGTCGTTGACCTCTTAGCCGGCATTCCATCTATTGTATATGGGTTGTGGGGCTTTTATGTGTTACGGCCTATACTAATAGATTTAGGAGTAAATGACCAGGGTTTTGGAGTGCTGTTAGCTTCAATTGTCTTAGCCATTATGATTATACCTTATGCTTCCTCCCTTAGCACCGAGTTTATATCCATGGTTCCGAACGATTTGAAAGAGAGCGCATATAGTCTGGGAGCTACCAACTTAGAAGTTATACGTGCGGTAAGTTTACCGGTTGCCGGTTCCGGAATTTTTGCTTCGTATGTACTAGCTTTTGGGAGGGCTTTAGGCGAAACGATGGCTGTGACAATGCTTATCGGTAACACTAACAATATCCCTGCGGGCATTCGTGATACGGGCAACTCTATGGCGAGTGTTATAGCCAATCAGTTTGGAGAAGCCGGGGGACTCAAGTTAAGTTCTTTGATGCTGATTGGATTGGTGCTGTTTCTAATTACAGCGATAATCAATTTTTTGGCAAAGTATATTATTAAAGTCATTCAGAGATGAACATAAATATTCAGCGTAAGATACGAAGAAGACAGGTGAAAGACCGCTCGTTTTTTGCTTTGGTATGCCTGCTAAGTGCCATGACGCTGACACCGCTTTTCTTGATACTTCTTGAACTGGTTAAAAAGGGCTATCGCCAACTTAATCTAAGTTTTTTTACTGAAGTAGCCCCTACTTCAATGGAAGCCATGCTGTCACGTATCAATAATGAGTTAATTCCGGGAGGAATATTGAATGGGATAACCGGAACAATCTTAATGGTTGCTTTAGCAGTTTTATTTGCCATCCCTTTAGGTATCTTAACCGGGGTTTATTTGTCTGAGAATGCTGAAAAACGCTTTAGCAATTTAATTCGTAATCTATCTGACTTGTTGCAAGGAATACCGTCTATTGTAGTTGGTATCATTATTTACACATGGATTGTTCGCCCCATGCACTCTTATTCAGCTTTGGCCGGTTCTATAGCATTAGGCATTATGATGTTGCCCATGGTTATACGTGCAACCGAAGAGAGTATGAAGCTTTTGCCGCTTTCGTTAAAGGAAGCCGGATTGGCTCTAGGAGGGTCTTATATGTCAGTCGTGTTAAAAGTATTGCTTCCCTCTGCTTTTGGCGGGTTGTTTACCGGTTCTTTACTGGCTGTTTCCAGGGTGATGGGCGAAACAGCACCTTTGCTAGTCACGGCATTGGGAGCAAACATCGTGAACTGGGATGCAACGCGACCAACCAGTGCTTTATCCTTGCTGATTTGGGAGTTTTACAATGACCCCAATTTAGCTGATTTAGTATGGTCTACCTCATTGCTTTTATTGATACTTATCTTAGGAATCAACCTTACTGCAAAACGAATAGCAAAAAAATGGAAAATACAATAAATACATCCAGTGAAGCCGGGTTTGTGTTAAAACTGGATCAGGTTTCGGTGTCCTATACACCGGAGAAAAAAGCCGTTGATGAAGTGTCCGCCGGCATTATGCCCCATACGGTAACGGCCATCATGGGACCATCCGGTTGTGGGAAAAGTACTTTGCTGCGTGCAATAAACCGTATGCATGAACTTTATCCACATATTAAAACGACCGGCGATATATTGTTGGAGGGAGAGAGTATCTTTCAGATGAATCCGATGCTTGTCAGGCGATTAGCCGGGATGGTGTTTCAACGTCCTAATCCATTTCCAACGATGAGTATTGCAGATAATGTTTTGGCAGGATACCGACTGAATGGAATTCGCTTGTCTCGTTCAGAACGTGAAGAGATTGTAGAGTCAAATCTGCAACGAGTTGGATTGTGGGACGAAGTGAAAGATTCCATATCAAAAAAAGGCACTTTTTTATCGGGCGGTCAGCAGCAGCGATTATGTATAGCTCGTGCCATCGCCATGAAGCCGGATGTATTGTTGATGGACGAACCTACTTCAGCTTTAGACCCATTATCTACCAACAAAGTTGAAGAGCTGATTTATGAATTGAAGCAGCAGTACACCATTGTCATCGTTACACACAATATGTCGCAAGCTGCTCGTCTTTCTGATAAATCCATGTTTATGTATCTGGGTAAACTGATTGAATACGATGATACCAAACAAATGTTTACAAAACCGAAAGATAAACGAACAGAAGATTATTTAACCGGTGTATTTGGATAAACCCTATAAAATGAAATAAGCATATGATGGCTATTAATATGAAACAGAAACAATTGGAGATACTATCCAATGATTTCGAATTATTATCAAAAACAGCTTTGCTGCAAATGCAGATATTGAGAAAACTGTTGCATGACAACTCTTTAACGGAACTATACGAAGATGCCTATGGCAATGAAGTTATTATTGATCGTTTAGAAATAAAAATCAGGGAAGAAGTCGTTTTTACGATATTTCAGTTCACTCCCCGTGCCATGGACCTTCGACAAATAATTACCTACCAAGATATTACGACCAACTTGGAACGAGTGGGTGATATGTTGCTGAATATTATTCGCTTCCTTTATGAACTGGACTTGAAGCAAACGCAGTATAAAGAAGCTATTTCTATCTTGTCTGCAATGACCGAGAATGTGAATAGTATGTTGCAAAAGGCAATAATTTCGTTTACCAACGAAGACAGTTCAACAGCCTATCAAATCTTAAAGGACGATGATGTGGTCGATAAACAATTTCGGGAGGTACGAGACATTTTGCAAAATTATGGTGGAAAAGTCCTAAATAAAGACGAAATTTATCATCTGTTACAGTTCAATACGATAGCTCATAACTTGGAACGGATAGGTGATAGTGCGACAAATATTGCTGAATCTACCATCTATCTGGCCGAAGGGAAAGATATAAGACATGGAAACAAAGGATAGAAAAATACGTTTGCTGGTGGTTGATGATGAAGAGGATATTCGAGAAATACTTCATTTTAATCTCGAGTATGAGGGCTTTGAGATTGATACCGCTGAATCGGCTGAAGAAGCTTTAGCTGTCTTAACAGATGAGCATCGTTTGATTTTGTTGGATGTCATGATGGAAGGAATGTCCGGTTTTAAAATGGCTGATAAGCTTCGCAAAGAGGGCAATCGAACACCCATTATCTTTTTAACAGCTAAAGATACGGAAAACGATATGTTGACCGGCTTTTCAATTGGTGGCGACGATTATATATCAAAACCTTTTTCAATCAAAGAGGTTGTAGCCCGTGTGAAAAGTGTTTTGAAACGAACAGAATCTACTGCCTCCGGTGAAAACAGAATGCGAATTACCATCCACGCCTTGGTGATTGATAAAAGCCTTCAACAAGTAACCGTTCAAGGTGAAAACATCGAATTGACCAAGACTGAATATAATATACTGGTTTTGCTGGCTGAAAACGAAGGACATACCTTTTCGCGTAGCGAAATACTGTCTCAAGCCTGGGAAGGTGACGGGATTGTTTTAGACCGTACAGTCGATGTACATATTACGCGCTTACGTAAGAAATTAGGTGAATATGGTCAGGCAATTGTGAATCGTATCGGTTATGGTTACCGCTTCGATTCAGATATGCTGGCGAATAAATAAACGAGTTGTTCTTTTACTCCTTTTCAACCTAGAAGGTGCAGCCAATGGTCAGGCAGACACTGTGGCGATTCTTTCCTTCTACGAAGTCTGTTTTTAGTGCTTTTGTCAGGTTGTATGTTGCTGAAACATATCCTTTAATACCTTGTTGAGGAAATAAATGTGCATACGTATATCCTACCTCTCCATGTAGTTGATTGGCTGTCGAAAAATCATAAGCTCTCTGCAAATAAATTTCATTCTCCGGAGGTGCAATATGCCCTTCACCGGGTGTGTCATACGTCCCGTCTTTTTTCATCTCGCCACTTCCGGTTGTATATCCACTTCCCAAAGAAACGCAATGCATATGCTTTCCTCGTACGATATTGCGAGCTGCATGTAAGTAGAAGTTGTTTTGCCGAATTGTTTGTTTGCGAAAATAAGGATAGATTGAGGCTGTTTGCTTCTTGTTGACATAATCAGCTCCGGCTTTGAGTGTCCAAATGGGGTTATAATTATCTATTCCCAAATAGGCAGTATAAGCTAGTCGGGCTTCTATTGATTCTTTATCTCCCACATCCAACGGGTCGTAATACACAATGATGTCGGTCGAATGACCTTGTGGTCTTTCCGTTTTGTACACATTCTCTGCATTATTGAGTGCTTCTTTACTAAAGAATGCATCCAGACTATGTAGGTTTTCTCCTTGGCGGATATTTAATTTTCCCAGATAACTGACTATGTCTGCTTGATGCTCGCTGTACACAACACTCGATGTAGAACGCTTTCCGTAATACCCTTCGCGTTGATGGTATGAAAATTCATTAAACCAATCAATCGCTGTGTTGATATTGACTTTTAGTTGTACGGATGCTCCATGATAGGTGTCAATCAGTGGTGTTTCTTTGTCTTTGGTCGTATAGCCTGTTTCTCCAAATACTTCTTTTTTCCCGACAAACGCTGCATAGCTGATTAATGTTGTGTATTGTTTGTCGGTAGTTCCATAGGTTTTAAATTCAACCCCCTCATTTCGGCGACGGTATGAGTAGTTCACCCCCAGGTCAAACAGTTGGTTGATTCTATAGTTCAAACCGGCGTTAATGCTCATGTCTGATAGTTTGTTTTTATGCCTTAAATCTTTGTCTTTAGCATAGTTGGCTGAGGTGAAATCAAATTGAACGCCTAGTGTAATCCCTTTATATAAGTCGGCACTCACAGCTCCGGACAATAGATACGTTTCCTGCTTTTTCTTTCCTCGGGTTGAGTCTGTATATTCAACTAAATCAAACGGCGTTTCCAATGGATTGATGAATGCGGAACCTCCCATGTTTTTCCCTTGATAGCTGTGGTAGTTTACTTTTCCTGAAAATACGATTGAGGAGTTCAAACGATAGAAGGATGCGATATTAGCTCCTAAAGTATATGCATTATCCGATTGATAATAGTTGATGAATGAACCATTGTCTTTCCGGAAAAAGACTTCTGCCATCGAAATGTTATTCACGGGTAGTGCTTTGAGTCCGGCCGCATTCTGACTGGTAAGCCAAGCCTCTGTCTCTTGGATGAAAGAATAGTCTTTCCATAGGGGCGAATGGGATTGAGCTGTTGCTTTGGCGGAGTATAAGACTCCGCCAAGTAGCAGCATGAAAAGTATATATGGAAACGGCTTCAACATGGTATTACTTTCTTAACGAAGCCTTTTTTCGTTGGTGAAAGTCGTTCGTTGAGTTGTTTGTATCTTGATACACAATCTTAGCACCCTTCCGGATAGATGCTTCTGCATCAATTCCGCTGGGATCTGTGCTAGGTTTGCCATTTACTTCTGTTCCTAAGTCATAACCATAAACCAACAAACCTTCATTTTCTTTGATTGCTTCGGTTGCTTCTTTATCTACGTTCCGATAAGAGGTATGTCCGTGCTGAAATAACAGGTAAGTCTGCCCTACGTCGATAGTACTCGTTAGTCGTTTGAAATTATCCGTCTTATCTGCTCTAAATACTTCAATCCCGTCAATAACCCATTCAATCGGTATTTTCTTTTCTTTGTTTGGCAACGACTCAACTCCTCCCTGGTAGTGATTGTTTTCTTCATTGTTTACATAGGCTATCGGATCGGTATTCCCTGAACTGAAAATGTAGAAAGCCGGCGAAGAGGTGCTTAGCGTCCAGCCATTTCCTTTGCCGTATTTTACGGCTTTCCAATGATGCTCCGTAGGGATAGATGTGGAAACCGGATAATATGAGGTGTTGTCATATTGCGTTATATCGTATGTGTAATAATAGGTCGGGTTGTCCAGGTTGACCGAGTTGCTATACGTTACTGTGTTGTCAATCCCGCCATTTAATACAATTACGGCATCGCTATAGGGTGCGATGGTCAGTTTAGGGTAGTGCCAAATGCCATGTCCTGCAGGAATCCAGCCTTCAGCTTCATAAATAAGCTTCCCATTGGCATCTCGGTCTTTCGATGTAGTAGTTGAATTATGAGGGTATGTAATTCCCAAGCAGAGGTTGTCAATGCTTGCCGATAGGTTTGAATTGTTATACAATATCACATATTTATCATATTGAAAAGTGCCGGATCCATCGTCTTTTTGACAGCCGCCTACATATAACTCTTTGATTACGACCTGCATTTTTCCTTTCGAGTCGCCTGTCATCTGTATTTCTACGACCTTACTTTCATCCCAAGCATTGGTTATCGCTATCTGGGTGGCAGTTCCGTTGAATATGTATGAACGCCCTTCTACTGAACGAACATCACTGGCTACTGCACGGTATACGCCGGCAGGTACTTTGCTGAAGGTCGCTTTGCCGGTCACGTCGGTTGCTGCCTCATAACTTTTTTCATTCGTGTCGTAAAGGGTTACCTGAATGCCCTCAATGGCAGCAAGAGGACTGTTTTCCGGATAGACTAACTGAGTGGCGATGGAGTAGGTTTTGTAAATATCTTCTTTGTCATTGTCACTGCATGCATACAATAATGCCAAAAGGGCAATCATGCATAAATAAATGTTTTTTTTCATTTTCTACTTGTTTTTATTTGTTTGTTAAATGTTATAAGCTAAACTTCAGAGATAAACCATAATAGAACTTAGGTATATAACCACTGTTGTATAAAGAGAACTCGGTGTCTTCTTTCGATGATTTAATCCGAGCTAAGCTGTTTAAAAAGTTGTTTGCAAAAAAGGAGAGGGTTGCAAAGTCCCCAATCTCTTTGGTTACGTTTAGGTTGGCTGAGAAATAGGCCGATATTTTATCCGAATTGAAAGTTGTTTTATAACTGGAGATAAGCACCAGCTTTTTTAGTTCGTTAAATAAGAAAGCATCGTTGTCTTTAGCCCATGTAAATTGTTCAATAAAGGGCAGCTTTTCATGGGGATTCTCCCATGTTGAGTAATATTGTGGATAGACTGCTACTTGCCTGTTCCCTCCGTAGATGTCTGTGTCTGAGTTGAAATAGTCTTTTAGCTCGCTGTCCCATACAAAGCCTCTTGGCTTTCCTTGGCTTTCGCTCAAATAGCGGGAATACCGATAGAATGATGCTTCTAATCGCATGGATATAATTAACCTGATTTTAGGAATATGGGTGGTGATAGTCAGGTTTGAATTGACTTCTTTTGACAGGCTTCCATTGGCTGCCGATGGTGAAGTAGTATTGTTGGCGCCTGTATAATAACCAATAAATTGGTAGGGATTACCATCAGCCATATTGGTATATATTCCCGGATATGAGGCAATCAGTGTTTCCTCAACGCCTTTGTAGTAATAGTAATTACCGTCTAATCGGAAAGAGGTTCTTAGTGCTTTGACCGGTGGAAGATCTATAGCCCACTCTACTCCCTTTCGATGAATAGGAGTTCCATTGGTATATTGGCTGTTAGATTGATAGGTATTGCGCTCGTCGTAGGCTAATTGTTGAGTAGCCTGTGTTCCACTTTGGTCTGAAACAGTTACGATTCCTGTAACTCGGTCGATAGCGAAAACCCTGTTATCAGAAGCTATCGGGTTGTTTTCTAATGCACCCGTGCGGGTCAGTTTGTAGGTGAATGGAGTATATACATTGGTGCGGATATATGGATTTAGCGTTTTGTTATGGTAGGCCGAAACAGTAACTTTTGCTCCCAGTATGGTGGCTTCTAATCCTACTTCAGTTTGTCTGCTTTGCTGCCATTTTAAATTAGGGTTGTAAATAGCCCGTTCCGGAATGATATAATATCCGTACAAGATATCTGAGCCTTTACCGGGATTGTGGGTGAAAGATAATATATCGGTATAAGAAGGCTTGGGATAAAGAACTTCGAATGAGGGGAGTTTGACTGCTTTCCCCCAGCCGGCATGAAGGCTTAATCTGCTAACAGCCCTTGGAGCGTTTTCCCAGAAAGTGTATTTGGCATTGAAACGTGGCGACAAACTGTTGACAGCTCCATATTCAGACTCATTGATGAAAGTCAGGTCTGAACGAAGCCCCGCGGTCAGTTGAAACATCCCTGCCGGATTGACGGGAATCGTTAGCTTTTCTTCAGCATATAGTGCCAGGTTGTGCATGGCGGGCAAATCTTTGTATGCATACGCTCTCCATGTGGGTGTATAGCGTGGCTGGTCGTAGTACACGCCTTTCCCTTTATTTGTGCTGCTGTTATATTCTGCTCCAACGAGTATTCTGTTTGTTATAGCATTCAGTTTCTTCACCCAGCTTGCTTTTAGTTTTAAAGCATAACTTAAAGGCTTATTGTCGGTAAATTGAAGTTCATACCAATAACCGCTAGGACCTTGAACGATGGGCGCTTCAGGGTTATCTTCGTAGCGAGTAGACAGGAAATAACCTGCTTCAGTTCCATGAATAGCAGCTTGCGATGACACACTATTCTTATTGTCGTTTACTTGATGCAGTTTGTCCGAATAGTTCACCGAACCGGACAGTTCCAGATGGGTAATCCAAGGTTGATTGATAAGCCAGTTTAATTTGAAATTGGCGCGAATCGTATTGTCTTTGTACTTTTTGTATTGTTCTTTGAAAGCATCCGGATCAGCTTTAGCATCATATCCGCCAATATTTCCGGAGATACCTGCCGTGAGGGTCAGTGGTTTTTTATTTCCTTGGCTAAAAGCATTGGAATAGCTTACAGAAAAAGCATTGCGTGTATAAGTGGTGTGCGGTGAAGCGATGTCTGAATTAGACTTTGTCCGTTCGAAAGAAAGATTGAGTGCGCCTGATTGAGCTCCCAATAGAAAGCCCTTACTTATTGCTAGTTGCTTCGTGTTCGGCTTAGTCGATAATTCAATATAGTAAGGGGTTTTTCCTTTGCGTGTATTAATCTTGACCATGCCATTTGATAGGTCACCATATTCAACCGATGGGATTCCCGTGATGATTTCTACAGATTCGATGTTGGTTGTGCTGATGTTTCGTGTGCTGACACCTTTCGTTTCTGTCGCTGAACTACCTGATTTTACTATTCCGGCACTCATGACTGCGTTATTGTCCAGCCTAATACCATCTATTTCTATCGCAGTTGCAAAAGAAGCATTTCCTTTTTCTGAAGCCTTACTCCGAAGTGAAAAACGGTCGTCGTTCTCTTGTGCTAAATGATATTTTAAAGCCGTTTTACCTCCGGGCAGAAGACTGGATATGTCGGTGATGTTTAATACTTGCGCATGGTCGATTGCTGCTCGGTTAATCAGATAAGAGGTAGTGAGGTCACCGGTTTTTCGTTGAGCCGTAACGACCACTTCTTCCAACTTTAAATTATCTTCTTCTAACTCAATGATAAGATCTTGTATATTATTCTTGATGTCCAGCTCAATAGTCTTTTTAGCATACCCTAAACAATGAGTGCTTAGTGAAATTTTACCTTCCGGTATGTGGTTGATGGTGAATTCACCTAAATCATTGCTAACACTCCACAGGTCATGACCGGATAGCACAATTGTGGCTAGTGCTATCGGTCTCCCTGTAGAATTTACTAGTCTACCCGCTACCTTATATTGACCATATAAGGAGTTAAAGAAGAGCAGTGTGAAAGCAAGGATGAAGATGATTCTAGACATATGTATAAGCTTTTGAAGAATGCTTTAGCTAATGAATATGTAAATAACCGGAATCAACAGACCGACTATCAAGTACCATTTCCCTCGGCCTCTCAAACCATGTTTGCGAGAGACGATAAATAAGCCGGATAGGGCAAAAAATATCAGCGAAACAGCAAAGATGTCTGCCATAATCGTCCAACCACCTAATTTGTTGTAATGAAGCTTATTGATCCAGTAGATAACCGGTCGTTTCGTGTGATGTTCATAGCTTAATTCGCCGGTAGTTAGGGTGTATATGCCTACACCTCCATCCATGAAAAGCTGATGCGATTGCTTACCTTCACGAATTTTTTTTAATGTAGGAAGCCCTTTTTGATTGTTCCATGCTGTGGTAAGTGCTTCCGTCGAGAGTTGTTGCTCAAACTTCAATGTCTCTTCTATTGTTTTGTAGGCAGGGTCTCCTCCATTCATATGGTTAAGGAGGATGCCTGAAAGAGCATATACAAGCGATATACCTACCATTAGAAAACCCAGGTCACGGTGGATTATGCGGAGCCACTTTTTGATGCGGTTAGAAGTTTTTTTCTCTGTATTTTTAGAGTTCTTCATAGCTCAATCCATCCACATAATAAATAGCAAAGTAATCTTTGTTATTTGCTTTCATCCAATCTCTCATTTCTTGAACATTGGCTCTTTCTGTGTCGCACGACTCTTCTGAACCGTCATCTTTTAAGCTTTTTTCCTCAATTACTTTTTCCATATCGTTGATTTCAGCTTCTGTCAGGCGCTTTTCTTTGAGTGTCCCTGTGACGGCTATTTGATTGCCAATCAATTCTCTGTTGAATCCTCCTATTTTACCTTTTGCTTCGACCCGAATGGTTATATCTTTATCTCCCTGGAGGAAGCATCTTTTCCCGGAATGCGAGCAGGTATGAGTGACAAATCCTTTGAAAGTAACTTCTTTGTCTACGTATTGACTGGCTGCATCCAGCATTTCATCTACGGTTATAACAGCGGTGTTCTGTTCGGATTTTTCAGTTTGTTCAGTTACTGAGTTGTTTTGTGTTTTGTTAGCCTGGTTGCAGGCTGTTAATCCTGCGATAATTATCAGTGCAAAAAATACTTTTTTCATTTTTCTTTTTTTATATGTATGAATAGAATTTATTTGGTTAGTATGCTGACTATATAAGCTGGTATGCCAAAGCAAAGGATGCATATTGCGTTAGTTGCTTTCTGTGAGGTGCTTCTTTTTCTGCCGGTAGTAAGTAGGAAGGTGATAGCAAGCAATGCGCTGACGATTAGTGAAAAACCCCAATTGTTTGTGAGGGTAGGAGTGACATACTCGGTCGTTGGATTGTCAAAACTGATGTATAGTGGGAATAGCCATTGGGAAAGCCTATCCCATTGATCTGGCTGTGACGTTACAAAATAAGGTTCGTCATACTGTTTGAGCTCGTTGTGCAAGTCTAGCACATGATAAGAGATCCCTTCCGGACCGGTTACGTTGACCATCCAGTAAAACATATTTCCCAGCATCATCACGGAGTGTTGGTGAATGTCTATAGGCGGGATGTCAAACCGGGTTAACCCATATCCTCCTCCGGCGTTCAACGTGTATATCTCTCCTTCTTTACTTACGATAAAGCCATAAATCGTCTTATCCGGTATTTCGTACAGACTGAAGTAGGCAATGTTAATCTTTTCGCCTGCTTTTGTGTTTCCTACATACGGTCTGCCATTCACTTGCTTGATGTGATATAGCTCACCTTGACTATCCAATGCGAAATATCCTTCGTCATAAGGTTTTCTGGCTATCGGATTCCCCCACACTCCTTGGGCTGGAAATGCAAAACCCTTTTCTTCCATCTTTGTTTGATAAATCCGGCTTTTATCTACATCTATTCGGTTGGTCGTTTTATCAATAAACTGAATGCTTTCTTTCAAGCGAAATACATCCGGAGGGGATTCCAGAGATGTTCTTCCTGACATAGACTCATACATTAGATGCAAGTCGATAGTAGGCTTGCTAATGTCTTTGGGTGAATACCGCCACATGACTGTTTTTCCCCGAAGCATGCGTGTTTCCATCTCTACTCCAAGTATGCTGTCAGGCATACCGCCGGATAAGGTGAGTTGCCGATAGCTTAAAAGAGGAGTGATAGAATCGTATTGCTCGCGTGTATAGTGATTGCCTTTGCGGTCAAAATATTCTGTCTGTTTATTTTCCGTTTTTTTGATGGCAAAATCTTGTAATAAAGAGCTATAATAAACAAAAGGATAGTTCTGTTTGGATACGGTCGCTTTCTTGACAATAGCCGGGATTAGCCAGGCTGCAACCAGCGTACTTATAATCAGTATAAGGAAACGGTATATGTTTTTATATTTCATGCCAAAATTGAATAAATATGTCAGGGGATTGATTAGAATAGTTCTCCGTCTTTGAACCGGATGAGTGATAAGAAACTAAAACCGATAGTCAGTATGGTTACTGCCACTAAGTAGCCGGTAGATGGCGTATAAGCACCCGGTATTACATCAAAGAAGAACAAAGCCAATATGGCTAGAGATATTAAGCTGTTGTATATGCGTTGTTTCCATACCGGTTCGATGCATATCCATGCTGTCAGTAAATAGCCTGTCAAACCTGCTAAAAACCAAGGTAGCGTGATGGAAGTGTTCCACTGAGCGACTTCTGTCGGGAAATAATACCTCGTACCTGCGAATATAGCCCAGTAAGCGAGGATGAAGGTCAAGATGAGTAGTCCTACTCCATAAGAGAGCATTGTAAGCATAATTTTATTCTCCGAAAGAGGAAGGTGTAAAGTGAGTTTCAAACGTTTATTTGCCATCTCAGGCGCATATTGTGTAATTCCTAATAATACAGCTGCTGCTAAAGGGAGATATTTGATGTATCCGAAATAATACGTGCCTTTTTGTACAATCATATCCCATACCGGGTCAATGCCACTGATGCGTATGCTTTGAGCTATGTTTATCAGTGCATATATGATTGTTGCGGCAAAAAGAAAAAATACGACCAAAAGTGTCCAACGTGATTTATGCCATTCTTTATAATAGATTGCTTGTATCATAGATGTGTTATTGTCTGTGTCCGATTAATATTTTCCGGTAAGTCCGATAAAAGCGTCCTCAAGTGTGAGGTGCTCGACTGTTAGGTCTGGATTCTGAACTCCCAGTTTCTTCAATTCATTTTTGACCTCTGCTTGTGGTAGAAAGGAATATGTTTCCCATAGTCCACCCACTTTAGCGGTATTCCATAAATGTTTTTTCTCCATCACCTGTATATTGCCTTCATTTTTGAAGGTGTAACGGCGGAAGTTTTGTAAAATATCTGCGGTTGGTTTGTGGAGTAATATTTTCCCATAATCAAGAATGATGCAGTCGTCAATCAGCTTTTCCATATCTTGAATAATGTGTGAAGTCAAAAAGATCGTTTTTCCTTCGGTTGAGGCAAAATCTTTGAGATGCTCTACAAAGAGTCTGCGGTATCCCGGGTCAAGACCCATAGAAAAGTCGTCCAAAATCATTAACTCCGGGTCTTGTGCAAACAAAAGCCCGAGTGCTACCTGCGAACGTTGTCCACACGACATGGTGCTAATTTTTTGTGTTTGACTCACTTGCAGCTTTTTCAGTAGTTCATAGTAAGCTTCTCTTTTCCAGTTTGGAAAAAAGCGGCTGTAGTATTTCTCTATTTGTACTACATTGAAGAAGCTATGTTGGATATGTCCTTCAAGCAGCAACCCTACTCGAGCCTTGTTCTGAGGGGATATATGTTCCATTGTTTCACCGAACAGTTTGCATACACCCGAACGGGGCTTTAGATAGCCGTTCAGTATATTTATAATGGTTGTTTTTCCGGTTCCATTTTTGCCTAATAAACCTAAAATTTTTCCCTTAGGGACTTCAAAGTTGAGGTCTTCATATATCAGGCGTTTACCGTAATAGTGCGTGATGTTTTTACATTGAATAACCGTGTCCATTCTTGTACAATCTCTTGCTGTTTTTTTATCGTATAGTAGATGCTATTGTTTAATCGATAGTTGATTAGGCGTTTTTTGTATTTTCAAAGTGATATTTTAATGAGCTTTTATAACACCCTTCACATAAGATAAAGCTAATAGCGTGTGCAAAGTTACTTCAAGGCAAATGCTCTATCAATCGTTACTTCTAGGTATAATATACTGATGCTTACCTATTTTTAGGTATGCATGTATTTTGTGTTTTACTTATTATAAGTGGGTTGTCTTGTTTTTTGCATGGTAAACAAAACGTATTGAGTCTTAATCCTTATTCTACTGGATGATGGTCTCTGACTATGTTTATTAATGTTAAATAAAAATCTATTTTTTAATTAGTCTTAATCCTTATTCTACTGGATGATGGTCTCTGACTAACATACCATAAAGATAGTGGTATGTTATTTGAGCGTCTTAATCCTTATTCTACTGGATGATGGTCTCTGACTTTAGTTTTTAGAAATGAAGTAGGAGAAATAATGTCTTAATCCTTATTCTACTGGATGATGGTCTCTGACTGGAATCAATCTAAGGGCGCAAGGATTGAAAGGTTTATGTCTTAATCCTTATTTTACTGGATGATGGTCTCTGACCAGATGCTGATAAAGCTTTAGTCTCCAAAGCTGTAGTCTTAATCCTTATTTTACTGGATGATGGTCTCTGACGGTATCACTTTCCAATAGTGGAAGGTGATAATGAAGTCTTAATCCTTATTTTACTGGATGATGGTCTCTGACAGCATACTTACATTGATGTTAGAATAGTTATTATACTTGTCTTAATCCTTATTTTACTGGATGATGGTCTCTGAC
>CAZSWS010000011.1:48064-54800 GCA_964610765.1 uncultured Parabacteroides sp. | reverse complement strand
ATCACTGGGAAAGAGTAGGGGATATACTACCTGAAGCCAGTTATGAAAAGAAAGGTTTATGTGCTCCGGGAGGTATAGTCAGAAATGATACGATTCACCTTTTTTACCAAACATACGGAAATGGTCGTAACGATGCAATTTGCCATGCATATTCTACGGATGGCTTTCATTTTGTTCGCAATCAGACGAATCCCATATTTGCACCTACGGGTGACTGGAATTGTGGTCGGGCTATCGATGCAGAAGTTTTCTTTTTTAAAGAGCAATACTTCTTATATTTTGCAACGCGTACGCCCGATTATGAAATTCAGATACAAGGGGTAGCTATAGCACCGGCACATACTTCTTTTAATAAGCAAGACTGGGTACAGGCTACAGATAAACCTATTCTTGAGCCTGAATATCCATGGGAAGGAAAATGTGTGGAAGGCGCATCCATTGTTCAGCAAGGAAATCGCTTGTATATGTTTTATGCAGGAGCCTATAACAACGCTCCCCAACAGGTAGGAGTAGCGATAAGTGAAGACGGAATTGTTTGGAGAAAACTCTCTGACAAACCCTTTCTACCGAATGGTGAAGAAGGCTCTTGGAATCATAGTGAATCCGGGCATCCGCATATTTTTAAAGAGCCGGATAATGGACGTACATATCTCTTTTATCAGGGGAATAACGATAAAGGCAAAACATGGTTGCTTTCAAACGTAGAAGTGTTCTGGAACAATGGTAGACCTTTTATGAAAGATTGTATAGTTTATTAGGTTTGTTTGATATTATATATGGAAGCTAAAAAGACTACATCCAACCTACATCTGCGATTTATGGCAAACATATTTTTCTACTTCGGGAAAAGCAAATATCTTTGAGAAAAGGTAATAATTTAATTAACAGAATAGTTATGATGATTCAGAAGAGAGTTTTATTTCTTGTGCTTTCAGTCTTGTTTCCGTTGTTTGTCTATGCAGCGGATGAAGCACGTTTATTGCGCTTTCCTACTACAAATGGAAATGAAGTTGTATTTACGTATGCGGGTGATTTATATAAAGTCGCTCTTCAAGGTGGTGAAGCTAAGCGATTAACTTCACATGTGGGTTATGAGATGTTTGCGAAGTTTTCACCGGATGGAAAAACAATTGCTTTTACTGCCCAGTATGATGGGAATACAGAGGTGTACACAATTCCGGTTACAGGTGGTGAGCCTCTTAGATTGACTTATACCCCAACAAATAGTCGAGATGATTTGGGTGACCGGATGGGACCAAACAACATTGTAATGGCTTGGACTGCTGATGGGAAAAATATTGTATATCGAAATCGGATAAGCAGTGGCTTTGATGGACAATTATACACAGTTGCCAAAGAAGGTGGATTGTCTGCGCAAATTCCTCTGCCTGAAGGAGGCTTTTGCAGTTATTCTCCTGATGGAAAGAAATTGGCTTATAACCGGGTAATGCGTGAGTTCAGAACATGGAAATATTATGAAGGAGGTATGGCTGACGATGTCTGGATTTATGATGAGGCACAGAAAACAGTAACTAACATTACGAACCATAAAGCGCAGGATATTTTTCCTATGTGGATAGGTGATGAAATCTATTTTGCTTCAGACCGTGAGCGAACAATGAATCTTTATGTTTACAATACACAAACTAAAGAAACTCAAAAAGTCACTTCATTTACTGACTATGATGTGAAATTCCCTAGTACAAATGGTCAATTGATTGTTTTTGAAAATGGAGGTTATCTGTATAAATTAGATCCACAGACTAAGAAAGCAGAGAAAATAACGATTAATTTAAATTCTGATAATGTGTATGCACGTTCAGAGATAAAAGACGCTGCAAAATATATTACGGGTGTTAGTTTATCGCCTGAAGGAGAGCGTCTAGTTCTGACTGCTCGTGGAGAGGTGTTTGATATTCCTGTAGAAAAAGGAGTAACTAGAAATATAACTCGTTCGCCCGGTGCACATGAACGTGATGCTGTATGGTCTCCTGACGGAAAATATATCGCTTACATATCTGATATAAGTGGAGAGACTGAACTGTATATGCAAGATGCAAAAGGGGGTGAGCCGGTTCAGCTCACTCGGAACAACGACACCTATATTCGCTCGATTCTATGGAGTCCTGATGCTTCTAGCGTATTGTTTACGGATAGAGAAAATAGAATCAACCTTATTAATGTAAGCTCTAAGCAAAAGTCTGTCGTATTGACCGATCCGGCTATGGAGTTTCGTAATGTTTGTTTTTCTCCTGATAATAATTGGTTAGCCTATACAAGGTTGGCAGAGAATGAAATGGAGGTTGTTTACGTTTATAATTTAAAGACTAAGAAAGAATATCCCATAACAGATCGTTGGTATAACTCATTCTATCCCGAGTTTTCAGCAGATGGAAAATACCTGTTCTTTATGTCTGGTCGCGACTTCAATCCGATATATGGCTCCAAGGAGTGGAACCATGTATACACAAATTCGAATGGTCTTTATATGGCTTTGCTTGCTAACGATACTCCTTCGCCATTTTTAGGAAAAGATGCAGCAGTAAAAACTAAAGATGCGAAAGATGAAAAAGACCCGGAAGCTAAAGCAGATAATAAGGCTGATAATAAAACTGAAACAATAATAGATCCGGAAAACATATCCGATCGTATTGTGCGTATACCTGTAGGGACTTCTTACTTTCTCAATCTATACAGTGATGGGAAGAAAGTGTATTACGGGAAAAATGGCAATGTGTATTTTTATGACTTAGAAAAACAAAAAGAAGAGCTGATTGCAGATGGAGCTCGCATGTTTGTAGAGTCGGGAAGCAAAAAAGCCTTGTTCATGAAAGGACGTGACAAGCTTTTCGTGACGAATATACCCCAAGGTAAAGTGAATTTGTCTGATGAAGTTGATTTGTCTAATGCAAAGATAATCACTGACTATCCGAAAGAGTGGGCGCAAATCTATGATGAAGCCTGGCGAGCGTTCCGAGATGGTTTCTATTTAGAAAACATGCATGGGTTGGATTGGAAAAAGATAAAGAATAAATATGCTGTGATGCTTCCTTATGTGAAAACACGTTTGGATTTGAACTATTTGATAGGTGAGATGATTGCCGAAACCGGTGTAGGACACGCTTATGTAAATCCGGGTGAGACCGAGCGTGCCGGGCGTATAGATATGGGCTTATTAGGTGCTAATATTTCCAGAGATAAAACCGGATTCTTTAAGATAGAAGAAATTATTCCGGGTGAAACCTGGGATAAGAATTTGCGTTCGCCGCTGACAGAGCCCGGTATGGAAGCAAATGTGGGTGATTATATTGTTGCTATTGATGGTGTGCCTACAAATTCGGTCAATGATATGTATCAACTATTGGTTGGCAAAGCAGATGTGTTGACAGAGTTGACATTGAATAGCAAACCTCAACTGCAAGGAGGTCGAAAAGTAGTTATTACACCTATAAAAGATGAATATCCTTTGGTACATCATAACTGGGTGAAAGGCAATATAGAGAAAGTAGACAAAGCATCCGGCGGAAAGATAGGCTATATCTATATCCCGGATATGGGCGTGGAAGGGCTGAATGAGTTTTCTAAATATTTTTACCCACAACTGGATAAAGAAGGTCTTATTATAGATGATCGCGCCAATGGAGGGGGTAATGTTTCACCCATGATTCTAGAACGTTTATCACGTGAACCTTATCGTTTGACGATGCGTCGTGGTTCTAATCGGATTGGTACTATACCTGATGCTGTGCAGGTTGGTCCGAAGGTCTGCCTAATTAATAAATACTCAGCTTCTGACGGTGACTTGTTCCCTTGGGGATTCCAAGCACTGGGATTGGGGAAACTAATTGGTACACGTACGTGGGGAGGTATTATTGGTATCAGCGGTTCGCTGCCATTCATGGATGGAACAGATGTGCGTGTTCCTTTTTTCACAAGCTTTGACTATAAGACAGCTGACTGGATTGTGGAGAACTATGGGGTAGACCCGGATATTGAAATAGATAATAATCCCATCAAGGAATTTGCCGGAGAAGACGAGCAGTTAAATCGTGCCATTGAAGAGGTGATGAAAGACTTAAAAGACAGAAAACCATTGCCCAAAGCACCAGCACCCCGCTTGTGGAATAAATTTAAAAACAAATAACTCAAAGAGAAATAGTAAAACAGCACTCTACTGATAGGGTTTGCTGTTTTACTTTTATAATGTAGATAGACTGAATGGAATTTTGATGGAAAATACAATTCAACCAACCATATTTCCGGCTGAATGGGCACCACAAAGTGGTGTACAGCTTACCTGGCCTCATGAGGCTACGGATTGGGCGCCGATAATGCATGAAGTAATTCCTTGCTTTGTGGAAATAGCTCAAGCGATTGTCCAAAGAGAAAAACTCCTCATTGTTTGTAACGATGAATTGACTGTTCGAAAACAGCTTGGTGAATCTGTCAATTATGACCAAATCACTTTTTGTGAATTAGATACCAATGACACATGGGCACGCGACCATGGAGGTATTTCTGTTTGGATTGATGGACAGCCGGTGGTCTATGATTTCGTTTTTAATGGATGGGGCATGAAATTTCCGGCAGATTATGACAACTTAATTACCCGCATGCTGGTGGCAAATGATGTTTTTGCTGACGCTGTAGTTCCTGTGAATATGCAACCTTTTGTTTTAGAAGGTGGAAGTATCGAAACGGATGGTGAGGGAACGTTGTTATCCACGGTTGAATGCTTAGCATCGGTAAATAGAAACGAGTATTTGGATCAAGAGGGATTAGAAACCTACCTTTCGGAAGTGTTAGGAATTAATCGTTTTCTTTGGTTGCGTAGTGGATACTTGGCAGGAGACGATACGGATAGTCATATTGATACCTTGGCTCGTTTTTGCGATGTGAAAACAATCGCTTATGTGAAATGTGAAGACCAAGAAGATGAACATTTTGCGGAGCTGGAAGAAATGGAACGTGAATTGTTTGAGTTCCGTACTGAGGATGGCGATTCTTATCGATTGGTAGCTTTGCCAATGGCCGACCCTGTGTATTGGGAGGGTGAACGGCTGCCGGCTACGTATGCTAATTTTTTAATTATAAACGGAGCTGTATTGCTGCCTTTTTATCAATCACCCAAAGATGAACAAGCCCGAGCCATATTGCAGCAGGTTTTTCCGGATAGAGAAGTGATTGGAATTAATTGTTTACCTTTGATAAAACAGCATGGATCACTGCATTGCGTGACGATGCAATACCCGGAAGGTTATATTCGATAACCATTGTATATCAAATAGATATTGATGTCTATTCATTGATGAATTAAATAAGAAATAAGATATAAATGAAAGTAGGAATCATTCAACAGTCTTGTAGCCAAGATGTGGCTTCTAATATGTCTCGACTGAAAGAAAATATAGCGCGTTGTGCCAAAGACGGAGCTGATGTGGTTGTATTGCAAGAATTGCATAACACACTCTATTTTTGCCAGACAGAAAATACCGATTTGTTTGACCTGGCTGAGACGATACCCGGTCCTTCTACTGAGTACTTTGGCAGAATAGCCAAGAGAAATAAAGTTGTTTTAGTATTGTCTCTTTTTGAAAAACGTGCACGTGGATTATATCATAACACAGCTGTGGTGATTGAGAAAGATGGTACGATAGCAGGAACTTATCGGAAGATGCATATACCGGATGATCCGGGCTTTTACGAGAAATTTTACTTCACGCCGGGCGACATGGGCTTTCATCCTATTAAAACCTCAGTGGGAAAATTAGGCGTGTTAGTTTGCTGGGACCAGTGGTATCCTGAAGCAGCCCGACTAATGACTTTAAGAGGTGCAGACCTATTGATTTATCCAACAGCTATTGGATGGAGTGAGGAAGATGATGACGACGAAAAAATGCGCCAGCGAGATGCATGGATTACTGTTCAGCGAGGGCATGCCATAGCGAATGGTTTGCCGGTCGTGTCGGTCAATCGCACCGGTTTTGAGCCGGACCCATCAGGACTGACTACAGGCATTCGATTTTGGGGTAATAGCTTCGTGGTTGGGCCACAGGGTGAATTTATTTATGAAGTGCCTTACGATTCTGAAAGTGTGGTAGTCGTAGATGTTGATATAGAGGGGGCTGAACAAGTACGAAGATGGTGGCCATTCTTACGGGACCGTCGTATAGATATGTATGACTCGTTAGACAAACGCTACTTAGATGATTAATATTTACGGAGATACATGGATTTCTATTGAAAAAATACTTACTTTTGCTATAAATTGATAGTAAAACATTCAAAATATAGTAAATATGATGCATCTTGAATTAGATGAATTAGATGAAAATATCCTAAAGCTTATCATAGGTAATGCAAGGATTCCTTTTTTAGAGGTGGCGAGAGAGTGCAACGTTTCTGGTGCAGCAATTCATCAACGAATTCAAAAACTAACGAATGCAGGGGTTATCAAAGGCTCCGAATACATTATTGATAGCTCTCGTGTAGGCTATGAAACTTGTGCTTACATGGGGTTGTATTTAACTTCTCCCGGACAATTTCCTGCCGTTACTGAAGCTTTGAGAAAAATGCCTGAAGTGGTTGAGTGTCATTATACTACCGGGGCTTATGATTTGTTTATTAAGTTATATGCACGCAATAATCAACATTTGCTGCATATTATTCATAACAAACTACAACCTTTGGGATTGGCTAGGACAGAAACTTTGATTTCGTTTAAAGAGTCATTTAG
>CAZSWS010000011.1:0-47964 GCA_964610765.1 uncultured Parabacteroides sp. | reverse complement strand
AAAAAGACTATAGTCTTTTGATAAAAACACAGTAGTCTTTTTGTAAAATCTCTATAGTCTTTTTCTCAATTCTCTATAGTCTTTTTTTTCTGTCATTCTGGCAGCTTTTTTCTCCCCTAAAACCCCTGTTATTTTCCACCCCTTTTAAAAAATGTAACTTGAAGCTCGAAAAAGAGATTGATTTGTTAGTCTATGCTGTCAAGAGGGGGTGTAAAGGGTGGTATGTTCAAGCCCTTTTTATGGCTCGGAGCATTTCTCGCTTGCCGGGAGGACCTTCTATACGTTCTACTTCAAATCCACTTGCTTGCATCATTCTTCGAACAATTCCTTTGGCGCAGTAGGTTGTTAACACTCCGTTAATAGTCATTTGACTATACAGCTTGTCGAATAATTCTTGCGACCAGATGCCGTCTTGCTTATTGGGTGCAAAAGCATCAAAGTAAACTAAGTCAATAGCTGAGGGAATGGGGCAAACATTGATATCTGATTGTATTTTATGCAGCGTGAAATGCTCTCCAATCAGTCTGTCCTTTTCCCACGGAGACGTGTGTAGTTCAAGAAAAAATGACTGATCATGGGGAGATAGTAGTTCAGGATAATTCAATGAAGTGAACAGTTTTTCTTCCAAAGGATACTTCTCAACCGTATAATAAGAAACAGTTATTCCTTTCTCTCGGCTTTTTAACCAAGTAAGAAAGGCGTTAAGCCCTGTTCCAAATCCTACTTCAAATATGCGAATCTCTTTTTTCTGAATAGATTTCAAACCTTTCTCTATAAAGATATGCATGGATTCTGTAATCGCACCATTTACAGAGTGATATTGCTCATCCATTGCAGGGATATAGAGCGTATGGCTTCCATCGGAGGTGGTGATTAGCTTCCTGTCTGATGGGTTGCTTGAGTCAGCCTGTTCTACTTCGTTTATATTCATTAATAGATAAATAAGTATCTTTGTGTATGGAAAAAAACATCAATCCTGTTGAGAAACATCCTTTAGGATTTTTCTTGCCTGAGCATGCAAAGATACTACTATTAGGTAGTTTCCCTCCTCCCATGAAGCGTTGGTCAATGAATTTTTATTATCCGAACTTGCAAAATGATATGTGGCGCATTGTAGGTCTGCTTTTCTTTAATGACAAGACCTACTTTTTGGATAAGCAGCGAACCAAAGCTTTTGATGAAAGTCGTGTTCGTTCATTTTGTCAAGAGGTTGGTATTGCTTTAGGCGATACGGCAGCCGAGGTGCGTCGGTTGAAAGACAATGCGTCCGATAAGTTTTTAGAAGTGGTTACTCCTGCAAATATACCTGAAATTCTTCGGCAAATACCGAGTTGTAAAGCAGTGTCTGTTACCGGTCAGAAAGCGATGGACACTTTGCTAACAGTTGTTTCGGCCGACGAACCCCGTGTAGGAGAGCATACACATTTTATCATCGATACATCAAGACATCTGGAGCTGTATCGCATGCCTTCTACTTCTCGGGCATACCCTAAACCGATTGAAGAAAAGGCAGTTGAGTATGAACGCATGTTTAGGCAAACGGGCGTTTTAGTTTAAAAAGTATTATTATCGTGTTTTACACGGGGGAATGGCTTGAAACTGCTACTTCGTGTGTATTTTTGGAAGAAAAATAAATAGAGAATGAAAGAGAAAGTACCCGTTACCGTTCTAAGTGGTTTCTTAGGCGCAGGAAAAACAACCCTGTTGAATCATGTGTTGCACAATAAGCAACAAATGCGTGTGGCTGTTATCTTAAATGATTTGGGAGCTGTGAATATTGATGCGCAGCTGATTGAAAAAGGAGGATTGCTGTCTTCAGATGAAGAAATGATCCAGCTGAGTAATGGGTGTATCTGCTGTTCTTTGCGCGGTGACTTGGTTGATGCTATGGCCAAATTAGTGAAAAAAGGAGATTTCGACTATGTTTTGATTGAGGGAACCGGTGTTTGTGAGCCCATGCCAATAGCGCAAACTTTTTTATTTGCTGAGCCCACAAAAGACTTTAGCTTGACGGAAGCAACGCGTTTAGACACGATGGTGACTGTAGTAGATGCGGATACCTTTTATAAAACTTTCGGTCCGGTTGAAAAAGATCGCAAGACTTCTACACCGGTATCCGGTAATATGTCAATCGCTGATTTGATGTTGGAACAGGTTGAATTTGCAGATGTGATTTTAGTAAATAAAGCTGACTTAGCTACACCGTATGAACTGGAGAGTGTGCGACGTATGATTGAAGGGTTGAACCCGGAAGCGAAAGTCATTACCACTGAGCATACGAATATAGATTTAAATGAGATTCTAAATACACGGCTATTTAATTTTGAGAAAGCGGCTGAGAGTGCCGGATGGCAAAAAATATTGGCAGACCATGAAGATAAGCATACACATGATGCTCCCAACGGACACTCGCACGCTTGTGGACATGATTACCCGTGCGATTGTGATTCGTCGCATGACCATGTAATGGACGAGTATGGCATTGCATCGTTTGTTTTTGAGTCGAGACGACCTTTCCATCCCAAGCGTTTTGATAAATACGTAGCAAAAGAATGGGATAAAGGTATTGTGAGGTGTAAAGGCTTTTTATGGTTTGCAGACACGCCCCATGATACGCTCATGCTGAGTCAGGCCGGTGCTTCATTTACGATTAAGAGTATTGGCGTTTGGTGGGCTTCCTTGTCTGAGCTAGCGAGAGAAAACAATCAGGTGTTTAAAGCCAATAAAGAGTATATTATGAGTCGTTGGGACGAGCGGTTTGGTGATCGGATTGTAGAGTTGGTTTTTATCGGACAGCATATGGATGAGCAGAAAATACGAGAATCACTAGAAGCCTGTCTTTGTACAGATACAGAAATAGCTTACTTTAACCGAGAAAAATAAAGATATAGAAAGCAGCGAAAAGAGCTTACATAGAATCAGGTATGTAAGCTCTTTTCTGTTTTGTCAATACTATAATTTGATTGGTTGTGATGTTCCGTTTTTCGTTTGTATGCTCTTAATTACTTTTCCATCTTGGATTAGAGTGATTTTTATTTTATCCCCTGACACTCTTGTTATTTCTATGTCAAATGGGCTTCCTTCAAAAGCCTGTATGTTTTCAAGTGCCATTTCATTCCATTCTTCAGGAAGTTGAGGAGTGATAGAAAAAGTTTTAAAACCGGTTGGACGGATGCCAAATATACCTTCTGTTACGATCCGGCAATACAACCCGCTTTCAGCTGATAGATGTCGCTGATTGCCCTCCGGCCATGCTTCAATAGGGTAGGGCACATGGTCGCCGACTAATCGTTGGCGCGAGTATCTTTGCATATATTCAGTTGCTTTATCTCTAGCCCCTGCTGCATATACCCCTCTGAGAGCATATAATGTGGATCGATCCCAAAATGTTTCTGTTCCTGCCTGTGTCAGTAGTCCGTTCGCTGTCCATAAACGAGGTGAGAATAAGGCATCAATCGTTCCTTCTTTTCGCTCAAAGATATCTACCGTCAGCGGAATGCATATCCACGAGCGAAGTATATCGTTTCCTTCGTAATATTGGTAGGTGTCAAAGCCTTCTACATTAGCTCCAAAGTAGTTGTTGATAGCTGTATGTAGTTTTTTCGCTTCATTTTTATACGTTTTTACAGCTGCGTTCTTACGCAACTCTTTGGCTAAATGACTGGCAGAAATCAGTGCATCATAATAAAGAGAAGAAGTGCAAAGGTTTGCATCACCGGCAGGAAAACGACCTTCCAGCTCGTCAGAGTCTGATTTGACTACGCCTTGCTCATTCAGCTTTCTTTTGCAAAACTCTAAACACCATTCTATCAACGGCCAAAGTTTCTCAGCTTCTTCTTTATCTCCGTATGCCAAAGCATATCTGGCTGCACCATAAGCTATCATGGCGGCATCTCCCCGGTCTCCGGCTCCATTCCAAATATCTCTGCCCTCTGCAATAATTGAGCTTGGGATTGGTTTGTATTCATCGTTCATAAAGCGTGAAAAATGCATGAATGAATTGAACGCCGATTCATTACCGTTTTTATAGCCTAAATAGGGGAAGAACGGATTGACATATTCGGCTTGGTCATTAGCCCATATCGCCGCGTAGTATGATTCGCCACCTGGACCATGCATCAGTCCTCCAGCCGTTTTATAAATACTTTCAGAAGCTCTGACTTTGGCAAAATCGAATGCCGTATTCATGATAGGGTCGGGTGATACAAAGCGCAAATTGTTTTTGACCTCATGGATATAAGCCATCCTTGCTTGTTCTTCTTTTTTCCCATCCATAGATACTTCAGTTTGACCATTTTTATAGGCTTGTACCGAGGCGTGAAAAGTACAAACTTCTCCCGGTTTGAGCTGATGCAGCTGGTTGTCCCCTTTTTGAATGGAGGTAACCATTGTATAGCTGCCGTCTTTCCCTTTCTGGGGGTCTGTTTTGTATTCGTTGCGTTGTGTCGGAATAACGACTGAGATGTTTCTTTCTGAAATATTTTTCACCGTATACCGTTCGCATAGCATGGGCTTGTCTGTTGATGGGAAAAACACACGGGTAATTTCAACCACCTTCTGAGGAGTTCTATTGCGTGCTGCACCAATATTGACATAGCCGGTTGCATATTCACTTACAACGGTTAGTCTGCCGTCCAGTGTGATTGATTTTACATTTTCATTATTAAGCGTCAAACCATTGACTAAAAGTAATGAAGGATAGTCGATAGCAAAGCGTTGCATCAAACTGGCATGTGTGTTGTCAGGTAATGTTCTCAACATGGGCCAAACCATCGAGCGTTCCAATTGGAATGAGCCATCCGCATTGACACCATACCTGAGTACGGCAGACATTTGTAATCCACCCATTTCGATATGGTCGTGATGCGGAATGTCTTTGCCGGTATTCCAGGTGATACGTTGTCCGTTGTCCTGTATTTGCCAACGGTCTTGAGCTGACACCGAAAAGGTAGTACATGCCAAGGCAAATAGCACTAATAAAGTTAGTTTTAAGTTTTTCATTTGGGTTTTTTATGTATGTTATTTATTTATTTATTTATATCAATAGGTAGTGTGCCGTTTTGTTCCACTTCGATATGTGCTGAGTTTTCAATCACTATCGCTTTCTTACTTCCGGTAATTTGATTGTGGCAGATGTTTACTCCTTCAGTATCTGAAATATAGATAGCACTTTCGCCAACTGCTTGAATGACATTGTTCCGAATCGTGATATGCTTGTTCAATAGTTGAGTTCGTTTTTTTATGCCATTTACTTCTGCGCTGATAGCACTCCCTTTCTGGCGACCATGTCCGTAACCGCAGTCCAGAATCCAGTTGTTTTCGATGAGTATATTGCTCACCGGACTGCTTTCTCTCCATCCGGCTTCTGCACCCAATTGAATTGCCGATCCACTGCTTGACTGAATGACGTTGCCAGCCATGTGTACGTTGCTCGTTTTAATTAAGAAAGCCCGAGCCATATGGCTTCGAACGGTGCAGTTTATGATGTCAACCGCGGGTTGTCTGGTTTGGTTGGTCAGGTAGTGCTCTTCCGGATTAAAGGTGAATGACTGGTCGAGTGTGACGATGACAGTCCAGTCTTCAACCGATGTCTCTACATCTTTCACCGTAAAATAGGCAGCCGGACTTAGATCTTCTTTTTTTACCAAGACAAGGGTGTCGCCTTTGTCCGGATAGTCGAGTGACAAGGCATGAAGGTCTGCATTTTCAACCGTCACACGAATTTTCTTATTATCTGTTTCTTTATATACGCTCCAGTAATAGTTGTGAACATTGGTGCAGTCATCTCCTTGTCCGCCAAACTTACAGGCATCAAAAATGATTTTTCCTTTGCAGCTGGTGAAATGTGTCGCATCTGTGTTAGTCGAAGTATATGTGCCGGCTTCAGGTATGATTTGTAGATTGCTCAGTGTGATGTTCTCAGATCGATGTCCGATAACGCCCATCCCCGGCTGACTATGAATGGTCACATCTTCTAACAGGATGTCAGCAGATTCTTTGATTAGAATACCTGCTCGGTTGTGAGCACTGTGGCGAAGGATGCATAAGTCTCCAAGTTGAGGCTGTGCTTCTGAATGAACTCGAATGGTTTGCTTATCAGCTAATAGTTCTTTTTTCTCACCCCAACCCCCGGTGTATATACGTTGACGAGTCAAGTCATAAAAATGGACACGTCCGGTGATAGCATCGGTTAGGTAGGGATATTTAGCTGTATCAATCTGCATGTCAAAGTAAGTGGGAGTGGATTGCGTAATCTTTCCGGTTGTAAAAGGCGGTCGTTTGTGTGTTAGTTTTAGACCTTTGATGGTTACGTTTTTGGCATTTGTAATTGAAACAGCTTCATACCACCCTTCTTGAATAAGTGTTGCTCCCTGAGCTTCAATCGTGATATCTCTGAATTCATCCATATCTAACGCGATGACATATTCGCCTTTAGGTTTGAAGAAATGCCCTTGTACATTTTCACCATACTGGCCATTGATTGCTTTATATTCAAACTCTAAAGCCTGTTTGTGGCGGTAGTTGTAGTCTCCGGGTGGAATAAGCAAGGTAACTCCCGGCGCTTTTCGGCATGCATTCAGTGCTTGAGTAAAGGCTGAAGAGTCGTCTATATCATCATTGGGAATAGCACCATAGTTTAAAACGTTTATAACCGTCTTGTTTTGTGCATATAGTTGACTGATAGAAAGAACGCATGCGAAAAATAACATTATGAGTACGGAAAGGGGACCGGATTTTATGGAATGAGAAGTTGGTTTCATCTGTCTACGGATATATTGGTTTGAGGGTTAAATAATAGATTAGCGTTGTAAATATAGGTTTTTTTGGCAAAGGGGTTGGATATAGCTGTATATTTACGAACTTTGTTAGGATAACTTTATTTTTTATAACCCTATTACGAACTTATTAAACAATACAACTATGAGAAAAACACTCGTTGCTTTATTCATCTGCTTATTGCCTGCTTTTGCCTTTGCAAAGATTCAGTTGCCTAAAGTGTTAGGTGACAATATGGTGTTGCAGCAGCATGCCGAAGTGAAACTTTGGGGAAAGTCAGACTCTAAAAAAGACATAGTCATCAAAACTTCATGGGATGATAAAACCTATAAAACAAAGGCAGATGGTGCAGGAAACTGGATGGTGCAGGTGCAAACGATAGAAGCCGGTGGTCCATACACCATATCTTTCGATGATGGTGATAAATTGGTGCTCAATGATATTCTTTTAGGTGAAGTTTGGGTTTGTTCAGGACAGTCCAATATGGAGTTTACAATTCGAGGCTTTATACATCAATATACGGATGGGATTTTGGGAACGCTCAAGCAATCGGTTCATTATCCTAATGTCCGATTATTTACGGTAGAAAAACACTCAGTAGCTACCCCGCAAGATGATTGCAAAGAGGGCGAATGGAAGCAGTCATCCTATGAAAATGTGCTTCACTTTTCGGCCGTAGCTTATTACTTTGGACGCATGTTGAATGAGGCGTTAGATGTTCCGGTTGGAGTAATTACGACCAACTGGGGAGGCTCTCGTATTGAAACATGGATGACAGAAAAGAGTATTCAGGAAACACCCGGTATCAATCATCAGCTTGCTATGTCGTGGGAAGGCGACAACTCTAAACCTGCTGCTTTATATAATGGGATGATTCATCCGATAATTAACTATGCTGCGAAGGGTTTTATTTGGTATCAAGGTGAGTCAAACAGAGATAATTACTATGACTATAAGGAGCTGATGAAAAGTATGATAAACCTGTGGAGGGCTGAATGGGGAGACAACGAAATGCCGTTTTATTATGTCCAGTTAGCTCCCTATAATTATGATGGGCCGGAACTTCGGTCGTTAGCGTTGACCATCGAGGCGCAAGCTCAAGTATTGAACGAGCTTCCTCATACGGGCATGGCAAGTACAACCGATATAGGACATCCTACCAATATTCATCCTCCTAAAAAACAAGAAGTAGGCGAAAGATTGGCATTTCTAGCACTGGCTAATGATTATGGTGTCAAAGGCTTGCCTGCTGCTTCGCCCATGTATGAATCGATGGAAGTAAAAGAAAACAAGGCTTTGCTTTCATTTGCCAATATGTCTCACTCGGCCAGTAGTTTCGCTATATTTAGTGAAGAGGGTGTATATCCGGTGTTAGGCTTTGAAATAGCCGGTGCAGACCAAGTATTCTATCCGGCAAAAGCTCAGTTCGTTTGGGGAAGTAATAAAATAGAAGTGTTTGCAGACGAGGTGAAGACTCCGGTTGCTGTGCGATATGCTTTTAGAAATTATCCTGAGGCAAACGTTCAAACAACATATGGATTACCTCTGGTTCCCTTCCGTACAGACAGCTGGGAAATTCCAGCTAATGAGGTTTTTAAATAAAATAAAAAGTTGCCTATTTATGGTGGATTTACAGTACATTAATCTATCATAAACAGGCAACCTTTCTCAATATACTAACGGTTATCCTATTTTGGAAAAATAAGCGCACTGTTTTCGAGTCTATCAACGATGGGGTGCGTTCTTTTTATTGCGCTGGATTATATTTTAAATAGGAAACGTTTTTTCAAGATAAAACAGGTTTAAACCTTCTTTTAAACAATTAAAAGTTATTGACTGCTATCTTTTTAAGGATGGATCGGATGTTTTTTTTCTTGTTTTCTCCCCTCGAATTGCATATCTTGCCAAAGAAATAACTATTAAATTAATAAACAAAATGACTAAAAAGACAACGAACAAGATTGCTTGGCTGTTTCTTATCCTAGCCGGATTAAGTGAAATAGCCTGGGCGATAGGTATTAAAATGACTCATGGTTTTACGCATTTACAATGGAGCATTTTTACTATTGCTTTTATGATTGTTAGTTTCTTTCTGCTTGCTAAGGCTCTTGAATCTATTCCTATGGGAACGGCGTATGCGATATTTACCGGGACCGGAACTGCCGGTGCTGCACTTATTGGTATCTTTTATTTGCAAGAAAGTGCGAATGCTTTAAAAATCGCCTCGCTTCTTGTGTTATTAGTGGGAATCATCGGGCTACAAATGGTGGATGGTTCTATAGACAAAACAAAAGAAAAGAAGGAGGACGAAAAATGATTAGTTGGATATTACTTCTTGTAGGTGGGCTGTTTGAAGTTGGGTTTGTTACGTTGATGAAACTATCTAAAGGGTTTACAGTTCGTAAATATACCATCCTCTCGGCACTTTCTGTATCAACAAGTTTATATCTGTTAGCCTTGGCATTACGTGACCTGCCAGTAGGTGTGGGTTATGCTGTATGGGCAGGCATTGGAGCCGTTGGTACGGTATTGGTTGGCATCATCTTTTTTAAAGAATCTAAAGGATTGCTGAAGATGCTTTTCATGCTGCTTGTCATTCTAGGAATAGTTGGTCTGAGACTGGCTACTGTTTGATCTTCGTAGATATTTGTGACAAAAAACTAGGGGCTAACTGCCGATTATATGGCAAAAACATATATCGAAGTGTAATAATTGTTTTGTGTCCATCTGTAATTGCTTGAATATATTGTCTTTGAGTGTAAACGCTTAATACGATGACTGTATGTATTTGTATGTAGATGGAAATACGCAAAAAGATTTAAGCATATTTGCTTCAAGTAACACTCAATATGCTGTTTCTGCATTTTTTAATCATACACAAACTGTTCTTGGTGGAGTTAAACTGAATAGTATGTTGAAAACACCCCTTTCCGATCTTCAGATGATTGAAGAGCGAAGGGATTCTATTGCTTTTTTTCAACGTACTGGTCTATACTTTGCTATCAATAGGGAGGATATTGATTTTGTAGAATATTATTTGGAGCAGACAGGAGAACCGCGTAAATTCTCTCGTTATAATGCAGTCATTAAATTTATTGATAATAAAATAAAACCGAATAGTGCTTATTATGTTGTTGAAAGAGGTGTTGAATATTTGATTTATTTACTCAATGCTTTTCATGACTTTGTCTTAGAACTGCAAGCGTTAGAATGTCCGGTGTATGTTCGAAAACAAAACCAACAGCTTTTGGCGCTCTTTGATAGAGATGAATACAAAAGCCTGAAGAATTTGGATGCTTCAGTAGAGGTTGTGAAGGCATTATCCGGAAACCGTAATTGTTTTTACTTCATATCTTCACACCTAATTGAGATAGCTGATGAAGTAAAAGGAAAAGACAATATTATTTTTGCCTCTTTTGATGTAGAAACATCTGAAGATAAAATACCTACATATACCTATAAACTAAAGGAAGGTATCTCTGCGAATAGAGTTGGTATGCATATTCTGAGAAGAGAAAAAGTCATTGAAACAATCATGGATTCTTATTCCTAAACAGGAGTTTGCTTTGAATTACGGCTGGTAAAAAGCATCATGTTTCTCTACTTCGATTAAGTTATTCTCCTTTCCTCTTGAAGCTGACGTGTTAGAAGGGTTGTTGCCTGTTATACGGCAAGTTGCCTGGTCGCTTTGCGTGTTGTTTATGCTGTGAGCTGCGTGAAATGGTGTGTAAATATAAAACAAAAAAGGCTTGCAGTTAACTGCAAGCCTTTGATTTTGAAGTGACTCCGCCAGGATTCAAACCTGGAACCTTCTGATCCGTAGTCAGATGCTCTATTCAGTTGAGCCACGGAGCCTTTTGCGATTGCAAAGATAGTCTTTTTTTTAATTAGACAATAGTTTTTCCTTTTTTATTTAAAATCCATAGGAGATAACTATAAAGGAAGTGTTGTTATGGACGGTTTTGTCGCTTCCGCTCTGTCTCATCCAAGATGACTTTCCGCATACGCATGTGATGTGGAGTAATCTCAACATATTCATCAGCTTTGATGTATTCGAGTGCATCCTCCAAGCTGAAAACAATGGGAGGAGCTAGCGATACTTTGTCGTCAGATCCTGATGCCCGCATATTGGTTAGTTTCTTAGATTTGGTCACGTTGACTACTAAGTCACCTTCTTTATTATTCTCGCCTACTACCTGACCGGCATAAACTTCGTCTCCCGGATGGATGAAGAAGCTGCCTCTGGCTTGCAAGTTGTTGAGTGAGTATGCAAAGGCGGGACCTGATTCTAAGGCTATGATTGAGCCATTGTTGCGTCGTTCAATATCTCCTTTCCAGGGTTGAAACTCAATGAAGCGATGGGCAACGATTGCTTCACCGGCTGAAGCAGTCAGCAGTGTGTTGTTTAATCCGATAATGCCCCTGGAAGGAATAGAAAACTCCATGAAAGTCCGTCCGTCTTTACTTTCCATCATGGTTAATTCTCCTTTTCGTTTGGTGACGATGTCGATAATACGGCTACTTGACTCTTCCGGAAGATTGACTGTAAGCTGCTCGATTGGTTCGTGCTTAACTCCGTCAATCTCTTTGATGATTACTTGCGGTTGTCCCACTTGTAATTCATAGCCTTCTCTACGCATTGTTTCAATTAAGATTGAAAGATGTAGAATCCCCCTCCCGTATACTAGCCATGAGTCGGCAGAGTCTGTTGAGTCAACTCGCAAAGCGAGATCTTTGTCTAATTCTTTCTGCAAACGGTCATGGATATGTCTTGAAGTTACATATTTGCCGTCTTTGCCAAAGAAAGGTGAGTTATTGATAGTGAACAACATTGACATGGTTGGCTCATCAATAGCAATAATCGGCAATGCCTCCGGCTGATTTACATCGGTGATTGTTTCGCCAATTTCAAAGCCATCTATACCAATGATGGCGCAGATATCTCCCGAATAAACCGAACTTACTTTGGTTCGTCCCAGACCTTCAAAAACATCTACTTCTTTAATTTTAGACTTTACTTTTGTACCGTCTCTTTTACATAAGATAATCTCTTGTCCTTCACTGACGCTTCCTCTGTGTACGCGACCTACAGCTATTCTGCCTAGATAGCTGGAATAGTCTAGTGAAGTGATAAGCATCTGTGTAGGACCATCTAATGTGACCGGTCCCGGAATATGCTCGATGATAGCATCCAGAAGCATGAATATGTCGTTAGTCGGTTTTTTGTAGTCGTCAGACATCCAGCCTTGCTTGGCTGAACCATATAGGGTAGGGAAGTTTAGTTGGTCCTCTGAAGCATCTAAGCTAAACATGAGATCGAAGGCCATTTCCTCAACCTCCGAAGGACGACAGTTAGGTTTGTCAACCTTGTTGATGACAACAATGGGTTTTAGACCAATTTGAATAGCTTTTTGTAGTACGAAGCGCGTTTGAGGCATAGGACCTTCAAAGGCATCGACTAGTAGGATACAGCCGTCAGCCATGTTTAACACGCGCTCAACTTCGCCTCCAAAGTCGGCGTGTCCGGGTGTGTCAATGATGTTGATTTTGTAACCTTTATATTGTATTGAAACGTTTTTTGAAAGGATAGTGATTCCTCGTTCGCGTTCTAAGTCATTGCTGTCTAAAAATTGATCCGGCTCAGCCTGTCCTTCTCGGAAAAGCTTTCCGGCTAATAACATTTTATCTACTAAAGTCGTTTTACCATGATCTACGTGTGCAATGATTGCGATGTTTCTTATTTTTTGCATCTAGCTTTATTTTAGGGCGCAAAATTACTCATAAATATGCAGGACACAATACACCTTTTCTTTTTTAACGTTCCTTGTATGATGATTTTAAGAGAATGGGCAACTATTTAAATGGTCAATGGTGTGTGGTATGTTAGGGGTGGTTTGTGTAATGTTTAGGAGGTGGATGAAAATAGTTCCTGTTTTTGCAAGTATATGTGAGATAAAAGAAAGAAAAAGAAGCCTGTATGTTGTTTGTTTCGAAGAAATGTGTAATTTTGCAACCGCTTAGATAATATGATATTAATTTATTGAAAAGTAAGAACATGTATTTAGATTCAGAAAAAAAGAAAGAAATTTTCACTCAGTATGGCAAGACTGCCGCTGACACAGGTTCTCCTGAGAGCCAAATTGCTTTGTTTACTTATCGCATCAATCACTTGACTGAGCACTTGAAAGTAAACAAAAAAGACTTTAACACAGAGCGTTCTCTTAAAATGATGGTTGGTAAACGTCGTCGTTTACTGGATTATCTAATAAAAATAGATATTGAGCGTTACCGTGCTATTATTAAGGAACTAGGAATTAGAAAATAATTCGAGACTTAATCATAAAAAAAGCCCGTTGAAGTATTTCAGCGGGCTTTTTTTATGATTATAGGAAGTCTCCATCTATGGATGGAACCGGGGTGTTTTTTATGTGACAGGCGCTTTTTTAGGCTGTTTAAAGAAGATGGCAAATAAAACACCTACTACTAGCGCATAGAGAGCGAATGACCCCCAAATGGTTGGCCAGTCTTTAATTCCTTCACTATTGGTAAAGTAGTCAACAACCCATCCACTGCTGACTGTTCCAATGATAGTCCCAATGCCATTAGTCATCAGAATGAATAAGCCCTGTGCGCTTGCCCGAATTTCTGATTTTGTTTCTTGCTCAACAAATAACGAGCCTGAAACATTGAAGAAATCAAAAGCCATGCCATAAACAATCATGGAGAGAATAAGGAAGATGAATCCGCTTCCCGGATTGCCTATGCCAAAAAATCCGAATCGAAGAACCCAGGCTCCCATACTCATAAGCATAACTGTTTTTATACCAAACCGCTTCATGAAGAAAGGTATGGCTAAAATAAATAACGCTTCTGATATTTGTGAAACGGAAGTCAGGATGCCCGGGTGTTGAACAGCAAAAGATTCAGCATATAGTTCATGTCTGCTAAAATCACTTAAGAACGGTTGTCCGAATGTATTTGTTATTTGTAAAGCAGCTCCCAGTAGCATAGAGAATATAAAGAAGATAGCCATCTTCTTTTCTTTAAACAGCTTAAAGGCGTCTAAGCCTAAATTGCTTGCTAATGAACGTTTATGACCTTTTTGCTCCGGGCGTGTTTTAGGTAGAGAAAGTGCATAAAAGGCAAAAACGATGGAGGCTACACCTGCTAAGTATAATTGATTGACAGACGAAGTCCATTTAAACAAGTCAACCAGCCACATTGCTGCAATGAAACCCACCGTCCCCCATACACGAATAGGAGGGAAGTCTTTCACTACGTCCAAGTTCGATCGGGTTAAGGCACTATATGCGATACTATTTGTTAGTCCCAGTGTAGGCATATACATCATGGTGTATAGCAGGATGATCCAGAAAAAGCTATTGAAGTCTGTTACAGTTGAAACGGCAAAAAGCAAAACTCCCCCAATTAAATGGCAGCCTGCCAAGATGCGTTCTGCATTTACCCATCGGTCAGCCACAATGCCCAGGAGTGCCGGCATTATCAGTGAGGCTATTCCCATGGTGGCAAATATACTGGCGATTTGCCCGCCTTGAAAGTGAAGTTGGTTGCCTAAGTAAACACCGATAGATGTGAGCCACGAGCCCCAAACGAAAAATTGGAGAAAGCTCATAATGGTAAGACGTAGTTTTAGGTTCATTGTTTTCAGCTGTTATTTCTATGTTATTCATTCTTGCTTTGCAAACTTCCGGTTGATTGCAGAATAGCAAAAGTACGAAAAGAATGGATAGTTTTCTTTTTTTGTTAGTCAATATATACGGGTATCGAAGGCTCTTTGTATGATTTGTACGCCATCTGGATTTCTTCAGGGATGATTCGCTCAAGTGATAAAGGTGGGAGATTGGTTAATTGGAAGAAGCCTTTGTCTAGAATATCAAAAGCTTCGGTAAATGTACCTCCTTTTAATCGGCAAAGTATAAGTAGCTTATAAACATAAAAAGGGATGGGCGGATGTGCATGCCTGCTCATATCAATAACAGCAATTAGTCTTTCTGCTTCAACGATTAATCCGGTTTCTTCATGTACTTCTTTTACGGCGACCTCTGTAGGTGAACTGCCTACATCAGCCCACCCTCCCGGAATAGACCACAGACCGTCTAGCTTTTCACGCACCATAAGCAGCTCGTCATGTTCATTGAAAACAATCGCTCTGACGTCAACTTTAGGAGTGATGTATTCTTTGTCTGTTCGAAAGCAATTGGTTATTTCAGTCTTTTCTATTCCTGTGCATAAAGAAACAATGGAATCGCTTATTGCGATTAGCTCGTTGTATCGTTCTTGGTCATAGATATCTTTTGTGTAAGCTAAGCCTGTTTGACTTAAAGCGCGGATTCGTTGAGATAAAATGATTAAATCTTTTTCTTTTGACATTGAATTTCTTTTTATCTGTGAATATACAATTCTTTAATGCGTAAAAGAAGTTGTGTCATAGATTATTATGTGTTTTTTTATTTTTTCAAGAATTCATGTCTGAATCTTAGTATCGAAGCTTGGAGATGATATATCTGAAACTATTTTATTTTTATTGATACCTACATTGATTAATAATAAGAACAAAATTTTGCGTACTCTTGTTATACTAGTAAATTAGAGCGAAAATTAGAATTATATAAATTAATTAAGAAAGGAGCATTATTTATGTTTAGCGAAAAAGTAGAAAAAAGAATCAATGAGCAAATAAATCTAGAAATGTGGTCAGCAAACCTGTATTTGTCAATGGCAATTCATTTTGACTTGAGCGGTTATAAAGGTTTTGCAAGCTGGATGAAAAAGCAGTATGACGAAGAGATGGAACATGCTTTTAAGTTTATGCACTATTTGATGGATCGCGATGGTATACCTGTTATTGGCCAAATCAATGTCGTACCTACGGGATATGGAACACCACTAGAGATCTTTGAGCATGTTTTAGAACATGAAAGAGTGGTAACTAAATCTATCGAAGAATTGTATGAACTGGCTATTGCTGAAAAAGATTATGCTACACAGCAATTCTTATTGTGGTTTATCGAAGAGCAGGTAGAAGAAGAAGCAACAGCTTCAGGACTTGTTGATCGTATTAAATTGGCCGGTAAGTTCTTGTTGCCAATTGATAGAGAATGTGGGGAACGCTCTTAATTCTCGCTCGTAATAATATATAAAGAGCGCCGGTTTGTTGCCGGCGTTTTTTGTTTAGAAAATAATCATATGTCTTTTAAAAGATTTTTATTAGTAGGTCTCTTTTGCTTATTTTTAATTCCATCCTCAATCTCTGCACAAGTTTTTGTCGTAAAAAACAAGGTGGCTTACAATCCCGACAGTGTGCGTAGAGAGCTTGAGAAAGCACCCTATTTTTCTCTTTTTAAAGATAATTACTTTGCCGGAGGGACGAGTGTTGGCAGCAAACCGACAGTTAAGAACTCAAATGTTAAGTTTCAGATAAGCATTAGCCAGCGATTAACGAAAAGCCAGTTGCCTTTCGATACGTATCTTTTTGTGGCTTATACGCAAAAGAATATATGGAATGTCTTTGAAGAGTCATTGCCCATGCAGGATATGAATTTCAATCCGGGTATTGGTTTGGGACACTTAATAATAAGAAAGAATAAATATATAGGGAAGGCTTATTTTATGATTGAGCATGAGTCGAATGGGAAAGACAGTATTCTATCCCGTAGTTGGAATAAAGTGACACTGGCTACTTCGCTCATGATCAGTAATAACTTTGAACTTCAATTGAAAGCATGGGTTCCTATTATTGATAGTGGAAACAATAAGGATATTTTGACTTACAATGGTTTAGGGCAAACAGCTCTAAACTATATGACTGATAATGGACGCTTGCGTTTGGCAACCATCATAACCTGGCGTAAGAAGTTTATGCGGTTCAATTCGCAATGGGAAATTAGTTATAAGTTGAGTCGGAAGGAAAATCAGTTTTTATTTTTACAGTATTATAATGGTTATGGTGAAAACCTCTTAGATTATAATAAGTTTAAAAGTATTGTTCGCATAGGCTTTGTTATCAAGCCGGAAGCCTTTAGTTTTTATTAGTAAAGGACTTGTGATTATTGATGAAATAAAAACCGCCTGATTTATAGCAAATCAGGCGGTTTTCTTTAGATAGTTTTATGTTTGTGAATTAATTCACTTTGAAAGTTTCATTTCCATTTTTCAGGAAGTCTACAATTTGCTTTGCCGCAGCTACCCCCGCATTGATATTTGCTTCAGCAGTTTGTGCACCCATCTTTTTAGGAGTAGAGAAATATCTCTTGCTAAATTTCTCGACCATTTCGTCATGATTATCCGGCTTAATATCTGTAACATATTTAAAGTCCGGACGCTCTTCCATTACCTTTGCTAATCCTTCTTCATCTATCACCTCTTTGCGGGCAGTGTTGATGAGGATGGCATTTTTAGGCATTTGGATAAGCAAGTCATAGTTGACCATCTTCTTGGTCTGCTCATTAGCCGGCACATGAACGGATACAACCTGACAGGTTTTGTATAGTTCAGCTACAGACTCAACCTTGGTTATTCCATCTTTAGCCAATGTTTCAGCCGAAATAGAACGGGTTGAAGCAAATACATCCATGTTGAATCCTTTAGCAATGCGTGCTAAGTTACGACCTACATTACCAAAAGCATGAATGCCTATTTTCTTTCCGTATAGTTCGCCTCCTGATGTCCCGTCAAATTGATTTCTACATGCAAAGAGAGCCATTCCTATGGCAAGTTCTGCAACAGCATTGGAGTTTTGTCCCGGGGTGTTCATCACAACGATATTGTTAGCTGTTGCGGCTGTAAGATTTACGTTGTCATATCCTGCACCTGCACGAACAACGATTCTTAGCTTTTTACCTGCATTGAGTACTTCTTCGTCGAAAATATCACTACGTACAATAGCTGCTTCCACGTCAGATACAGCTGCTAAAAGCTGACTTTTATCGGTGTACTTTTCTAGTAGCACAAGTTCAAAGCCGGCATTTTCAATAATGCTTCTGATGTTATTAACTGCTTCAGCAGCAAAAGGTTTTTCTGTTGCAACTAATACTCTCATAGTTTATGGATTATTTTGTTAGTTCTTTTTCAAATGCTTTCATCGCGTCCACAAGTGCTTGAACACCTTCTCTTGGCATGGCGTTATAGATAGATGCACGGAAACCACCTACTGAACGGTGACCTTTCAATGAATATAGACCTTTGGATTTAGCAAAGTCTAAGAATTTTTCTTCATTTCCTTCAAATTCAGAAGTAAGCACGAAGCATACATTCATCAATGAACGGTCTTCAATAGCACAAGTCCCTTTGAATACGGGGTTTCTGTCTATCTCATTATATAATAAAGCTGCTTTCTCTTTGTTGATTTTATGCATGCCTTCTGTTCCGCCGTTTGCTTTTAGCCATTTAAGCGTTTGCAGAGATGCATAAATAGGTACAACAGGAGGTGTGTTGAACATGGACCCACTATCTATATGTGTGCGGTAGTCAAGCATGGTTGGAATCTTACGATCTACTTTGCCTAACAACTCATCTTTAATAATGACAAAAGTAACACCGGCTGGTCCAAGGTTTTTTTGAGCACCACCATAGATGATACCATATTTGGATACGTCGATAGGACGTGAAAAGATGTCTGAAGACATGTCTGCTATCATGGGAACAGGCGAGTCCAGGTCAACATGTAGTTCTGTTCCGAAGATGGTGTTGTTTGTCGTGATGTGAAAATAGTCTGCATCAGTCGGAATGGTGAATTTTTTGGGGATGTAGGTGTAGTTATCTGCTTTAGAAGAAGCCACTTCAACTACTTCACCGAACAACTTAGCTTCTTTGATAGCTTTGTTTGACCAGGTGCCTGTATTTAAGTAGGCTGCTTTTTTGTTTAATAGGTTGTAGGGAATCATGCAAAACTGCATACTGGCACCTCCTCCAACAAATATAACAGAATACCCTTCCGGTATATTTAAGAGTTCTTTGAACATGGCAACGGTTTCATCCATTACTGCTTGGAAAGGCTTTCCACGATGGCTAACTTCCATTAAGGAAAATGAATCACTGAAATCTAAAATAGCGTTTGCTGTTTGTTTAATTGTTTCTTGAGGTAAGCAGGATGGGCCTGCACTGAAATTGTACTTTTTCATGTTCAATAAAAATTAAAGTGTGAATATTTCAATCGTGTGAACGAATATTTGTGTTTTTCTGTTACTTGTCTTCATGTTTAACTTGTCGGTTGTTAAAAACATTCTAAGAATCTTTTCAAAGATAAAAAACATATTAGAATAACAATCAAATTATCCGTTTAATTTTTGTCATAATGTTTTTTATTATCTAATATGTTTAATTTTGGAGATGAAAATTATATAATATGAGATATTTTCTTATGTTTGTACTTTACAAAAAGACAAAATAGTGAGTCTTGTTGTAGCATAAAGTAGGAGAACTTATATCTATTATATATTTAAAATAAAAAATCATTAAAGCGAAAAAGTTATGGCTATTGTTAAACCATTCAAAGGTCTAAGACCGCCCAAAGAATTTGTTCAGCAAATCGTTTCACGTCCTTATGATGTGTTAAGCTCAGAAGAAGCTCGTGTAGAGGCTGAAGGGAATGAAAAATCTCTTTACCACATTATTAAACCGGAGATTGACTTTGATGCTTCTGTTGATGAGCATGACCCCGAAGTTTATGAAAAAGCGGTGGAAAACTTCCGGATGTTTCAAGACAAAGGTTGGTTGGTTCAGGATCCGGATGAGTTTTACTACGTGTATGCTCAAACAATGGATGGTCGTACTCAATATGGTTTCGTGGTATGTTCGCATGTAGAAGAATATATGCAAGGGAAAATCAAGAAACATGAATTGACCCGTAGAGATAAAGAGGAAGACCGTATGAAGCACGTACGTGTGAACAATGCGAATGTAGAGCCTGTGTTTTTTGCTTATCCTGAAAACCGGGAGTTGGATGCTATTGTAAAAGAGACGATATCGACTCCGGCTGAATATGATTTTGTTTCTGTAGACGGAATAGGTCATCATTTTTGGGTGATTGATAACAAACAAACAATCGATAAAATAACGGGACTATTTGATCAAATAGAATACCTATATATCGCTGATGGTCATCATCGTTCGGCTGCAGCTGCCTTGGTTGGAGCTGAAAAAGCCAAACAAAACCCGAATCATACGGGTCGTGAAGAGTATAACTACTTTATGGCTGTTTGTTTTCCGGAAAATGAACTGAAGATAATTGATTATAACCGCTTGGTGACAGATCTGCATGGGTTGACAAAAGAAACGTTTTTGAAACAACTTGAACCTAATTTCGTAATTGAAAAGAAAGCCGCAGAAATAGTTGCACCTACCGGACTACATAACTTCTCCATCTATTTGGAAGGCGAATGTTATAGCTTAACAGCTAAGCCTCATACCTATGATGACAACGATCCGATAGGAGTGCTGGATGTTACCATCTCATCTAAGTATATATTAGACGATGTGTTGGGCATAAAAGACCTACGCTCTGATAAGCGCATCGACTTTGTAGGAGGTATCAGAGGGTTGGGCGAACTTAAAAAACGAGTGGATAGTGGCGAGATGAAGTTGGCTATCGCTTTATATCCGGTAACGATGAAACAGTTGATGGATATTGCCGATACAGACAATATCATGCCTCCTAAAACTACCTGGTTTGAGCCTAAGCTTCGATCGGGTTTGGTAATCCATAAGTTAGACTGACTATCAGGATTATAATACGATAAAAGAATGAGTCGGTCTTGCCTCTTTTAAAAGTAAAGACCGACTTTTTGTCTTTTATGAAGTAACAAAAAACATAAAAACATAAAGACATGAAACGTTTATTACTGATTAGTAATTCAACTAATCCCGGAGAGGAATACCTCTCTTATGCCAGAAAGCCTATTCTGGATTTTTTAAAAACTCCCCAGGAAAATATCCTTTTTATACCTTATGCAGGCGTACGAATGACCTTTGATGCATATGAAGAGAAAGTGAATAATAGCTTAAAAAAAGTAGGACTATCTGTTCGTAGTATTCATCGTTTTGACAATCCGCTTCAAGCTGTTCAAGAGGCAGAAGTTATAATGGTTGGCGGTGGAAGCACCTGGAAGCTAGTACGCATGATGCGTGACTTGAATTTGATGGATGAAATACGTCAGAAGGTAGAGAAGGGAACGCCCTATATAGGTTGGAGTGCCGGATCGAATGTCGCTTGTCCAACGTTGACAACGACCAATGACATGCCGATTATTGATCCGAAAGGATTTGATACGATTAATCTGGTTCCTTTCCAAATTAACCCTCACTATACAGACTTTCACCCGGAAGGACATGGTGGCGAAACAAGGGATGACCGTATACATGAATTTTGCATAGAAAATAAAGACGTTACGGTTTTAGGACTTCGTGAGGGAACGATGCTTCGAATAGAGGGAAGATTAGTGCAGCTCATTGGTAGTAAAAAGGCAAAGGTATTTCGTTTTGGAAGAGAAGATGTTGAATTACCTCCAACAGCCGATTTTGATTTTCTGATGAGGAGTGAATGATGTTTGAGACATCTTACTAGATGTTTTTTAAAAGAATAATAAAGTATATATGTGTTCTTTTCCGGAATTGTGAATGACTAGTCGTGAACAAAGATATCTTCCGGAATGTTTAATAATCAGTTGAATCCTATTAAAAAGAGACAATTATGGGAAAATTTGAAATTAAAGTTAGAAAAGACGACCAGTTTCAATTTAATTTGAAAGCATCTAATGGTCAAGTTATTTTAACCAGCGAAGCTTATACAACCAAAGCTGCCTGTTTAAACGGTGTTGAATCAGTAAAAAAGAATGCGCCTGAAGACAAGCGATATGATCGCTTAGTTGCAAAAAATGGCAAACCTTATTTCAATTTGAAAGCAACTAATGGTCAGGTGATTGGCACGAGCGAGATGTATGAAAGCGAAGCTTCCAGGGATAACGGTATCGAATCCGTTAAGAAAAACGCACCGGATGCGAGTGTTGTAGAGATTTAATTACTATTGTATATAGTTTAAGACAAGGCCTGTCGAGTGCTCTGGATAAGAGTAAACGACAGGCTTTTTTTGTGCCTAAAATGCGTTGATGTACATGTATTAGCTTGTCGTATTGCTTTATAGCTGTTCAGTATTGCAATGATAAAAATGACAAGCCTAGGCGGATGAATGTCTAAAAGTGTAAACCTGTTTCAGGCAAAAGACATTTATAGTGCTGCTTGATGCATTCGCTTTATTCAACTAATCGTTTGATACAGGACATTTGACCTTTCAACGGCTGTTAGAAGCTCTTTCAACGGCTGTCAAAAGAGCTTTCAACCCGTGTTAAAAGCTCTTTTAACAACCGTTGAAAGATTAGTAGCCCGTATGGAATCTATTAAACCCCTCTAGTCATGACAATAAAAGAGGCTATTAGTTTTGACCTTAGGCTCGGTCTTAGAAAAGTTCCGGATAGCGCTCTCTGCTCACGCAATGCGTTTCCTTGATGATGTTTTTATCTATAAAGGGCAGCCAATCCAGCGTGTTAAACTTGCTCTCAATGGCTTTGGCAGCCAAAAAGTCGTCTTCGTCAACGACGTACTTATTTTCTTTTTGGGTTCCGGATATGGAAATGGTAAAGTGGTTGTTCATCACCCATATGTGCGCTTCATTTCCTTCAATCGTTACAAATCCGGGCTGTTCCCATTCTTTTGTTCCCGGCACGACATTGCGAATGCGGTCTAAGTCGAAAAGCGAATATCTGGCCATTGGGTCAAAAGGGATGCTTCCTTCCGGTATTTTTTGCAAAGTTACGCCTAGTCCTTTGAGCTTGTTTACTAAATCGTCCAAGTCGTCGTACAAAAAACTGACGTAAAATGAATCGCCCTCGCAGTTGTGTCCGCCGCGAGCGCGCAGGTAGTGAAAGTATTGAAGTTGCGGACACCAACGCAACAGCTCTTCTTTCGTATTGGTTTGAAACAAAATGTCTTCGCTGATTCTCTCTAAAGTCATGTCTTTATTTGTTTATTGCCTAAAGATACACAGGCAATTCTTTCTCTGCAAAAATAATCATTTCTCTATCAATACGCGATATGCTTGTTTTTAGTCGTTATTTTTCTATAATATGAACAGTCTGTTAGTGGGAAATACCTGAAAATAAGAATAAATCTTTACTTTTGTATTTGTTCTGAAATAGATGTATGGATGTGCGTTAAGTGTTAAAAACGCTTTTGAGTTCTGATTGTTAATAAAAAAGACAGCATTATTATCTATTCGAGGACGAAGTAATATAAGAAGGGGCGTGTGACTGCTTCCGGCAATGCATGAAAACCCCAATTGTTAAAAAAAAGATATTCTCGTATGAAATATAAATTCACGCAATCAACCGGTGGGACTAATATGGGATGTGACGGAAACAGTAAGTCTTCTGATCAGAAACTCCATGTGTATGATTGGCTATCGGATGTTCCTGAAGCAAAAAGTGTAACTGACTATGTGGAGGTACAGTTTAAAAATACTAGAAAAGGTTATTATTTAAACGAATCGAAAATCCCTTTGGAAAAAGGCGATGTCGTGGCTGTTGAGGCTTCACCCGGGCATGATATCGGTACCGTGACACTTACGGGGAAATTGGTACTGTTGCAAATGAAAAAAGTAAATGCGCGCACCAATGAGGTGAAACACGTTTACCGAAAAGCACGTCCGTTAGATATGGATAAATATGCCGAGGCAAAGGCTAAAGAACAAGATACGATGATTCGATCCAGACAAATAGCTGAAGAACTGGGGTTGAATATGAAAATCGGTGATGTTGAATACCAAGGAGACGGTAATAAGGCTATTTTTTATTATATCGCAGACAGTCGGGTGGACTTTCGACAATTGATTAAGGTCCTGGCCGATACGTTCAAGATTCGTATAGAAATGAAGCAGATTGGTGCTCGTCAAGAGGCCGGTCGGATAGGAGGGATTGGTCCGTGTGGACGAGAGCTTTGCTGTTCCAAATGGATGAATAACTTTATATCGGTATCAACCAATGCGGCTCGTTATCAAGATATTTCAATTAATCCGCAAAAACTGGCAGGACAATGCGCTAAGCTGAAATGCTGCATCAACTTTGAAGTAGATGCGTATGTTGAAGCTCACAAGAGGTTGCCATCTAGAGAGTTAGTTCTTGAAACGAAAGACCATACATATTTTCATTTCAAGACAGATGTATTTAAGCGTGAGATAACTTACTCTACCGATAAGAACTTTGCTTCTAACCTAGTGGTTATTCATGCTGATCGCGCATTTGAGGTAAGCAGAATGAATAAGAAGGGAGAAAAACCCTATTCTTTATTGACGGATGTGAAAGCGGAAGCCCCGGCTAAAAATATGCAAGATATATTGGCGCAAGACAGTTTGACTCGTTTTGACAATGTGTCGCAAGAAAAGAAAAAGAAGAAGAAAAACGGAAAGAAAAGGAATAATCGTCCGAAGCAAGCTGAGGCAAGCAATGCTCCTAAAGAGGCTGAAGCACCCAAAACAGACCAAGCCGCATCTGTTCAACCGGGTACAGCTGAGGATTCAAGAACGGAAAATCGTCCTGCTAAAAAAAGAAGGTATAAACCCCGCAGAACCGGAGACAGCGCCAAACCGAATACTAGACCTCCTAAAAATGATTCAGAAAAAGGGAATTAAGACCTTTGTATTTTCTTTTGCGATTCTATTGCTGATAGGCTGCTCACATCCTGCTGTTTACAATCAGTACCAAGAAATAGAGAGAGCCGAGTGGGCAAAAGATAAGGTGTTTTATTTCACCTTCATGGTTGATGATATATCTGTTCCTTATGATATATCGTTGAATATTAGAAATAATAACCTGTATTCTTATCGTAACTTATGGCTGCTTATATCTGAAGAAAAACCGATAGGTACTTTATCTCGTGATACGCTTGACTGTATTTTGGCCGACGAGTTCGGTAAATGGCAAGGCAAAGGTATATCCGTGTTTCACTCTACTATCCCCCTCCATAAATCGTATTATTTCCCACTTGAGGGGCAATATACATTTGGTATACGACAAGGTATGAGAAGTGATTTGCTGCAAGGAATTGAGAAGATTGGACTCAAGATTGAGAAGACTAAATAGCTGTCATGTTTTCTTAACTGCGTTTTTTCAAAAAGACAATATATTTCTATTTTAAAGAGTGTTATTGCAATAATTATTCCTATTTTTGTGATGGGTAAGCCCTGCTGGCTTACTTTTTTTACGATTGTTGAATCTTATCATATAAAACCGTATAGTATGGCTCGTGAAATTAAGTTTAGTTTACTTTATCGGGACATGTGGCAATCTTCAGGTAAATATCAGCCACGAGTTGACCAATTAGTGAAAATCGCACCTGTTATTATTGACATGGGTTGTTTTTCACGTGTAGAAACCAATGGAGGTGCTTTTGAGCAAGTTAACCTTCTTTATGGTGAAAATCCTAATAAATCAGTCAGAGAATGGACGGCTCCTTTCAATAAGGTAGGCATCCAAACACACATGCTTGAGCGTGGTTTGAATGCATTACGTATGTATCCGGTTCCAAAAGATGTGCGTCGATTAATGTTTAAAGTGAAAAAAGCACAAGGAACAAATATCTCACGTTCATTTGATGGATTAAATGACCCTCGTAATCTGGAGTTGTCTGTAAAATATGCAAAAGAGGCCGGTATGATATCTCAAACGGCTCTTTGTATCACCTCTTCACCTATACATACTGTTGAATATTATGTAGACTTTGCCGACAAACTGGTAGGGTTTGGTGCAGATGAAATTTGTTTGAAAGACATGGCCGGTATTGGTCGCCCTGCTTTCCTGGGTAGATTGGTTAAGGCTTTAAAAGATAGACATCCGAATGTGCCTATTCAGTATCACGGACACTCAGGACCGGGCTTCTCAGTAGCTTCTATGTTAGAAGTTGCTCGTGCCGGAGCTGAATATATCGACGTAGCGATGGAGCCTATTTCTTGGGGTATGATTCACCCGGATATTATAACTATCCAAGCCATGTTGAAAGATGCCGGATTCTTAGTGCCGGATGTAAATATGAAAGCCTATATGGAAGCTCGTTATCTGACACAAACGTTTATGGACGATTTCCTTGGCTTCTTCCAACCCCCTTCTAACTTCAAGATGACTTCTTTATTAGTAGGTCCAGGTTTACCCGGAGGTATGATGGGCTCTATGATGTCCGACTTGCAAGGAATGCACTCGGCTATCAATATGGCACTACGTAACAATGGTAAAGCTGAAGTTACCTTGAATGACTTGGTTGTTATGCTATTTGAAGAAGTAGAGTATATCTGGCCAAAATTAGGTTATCCTCCATTAGTAACTCCATTTAGCCAATATGTGAAGAATATTGCTTTGATGAATATCTTCTCTATGGCTCAAGGAGAACCTCGTTTTTCTAAGATTGATAAAGATAGCTGGAACATGATTCTGGGTAAAACCGGTAAACTGCCCGGTAAGTTAGACGACGAAATTGTTGAACTTGCTAAAGCTAACGGTTTGGAATTCTATACCGGCAATCCACAAGATGAGTATCCTGATGCATTGGATGAGTATCGGAAGGAAATGGACGAAAATGGCTGGGATTATGGAGAAGACGATGAAGAGCTAATGGAATTGGCTATGCATGATCGTCAATACCGTGACTATCGTTCAGGTGTGGCCAAAGAACGCTTCAATGCTGATTTGGAAAAAGAAAGAGAAAAAGCAGGCACACCCATTATCAAAGTAAGAGAAGTACTTGAAGTACCTAGATTTGATGCAGCTGCTATGCAAGAGAAATATCCGAATGCTCAACCTATACAAGCAACCGTCAAAGGTCAATTGATTTGGCAAATAGATCGCGAAGATGTTTCTACTGCTCCGGTAATTGGAACAAACGTGAAAGAAGGAGATACGATTTGTCATATCCAAACAACGTATGGTTTTGAACCGGTTGTTGCTTTAGCCAGTGGTAAGATTGTTCAGATTGAAGCCAATCAAGGTGAACAAGTGCTTAAAAATCAGGTGTTAGCTTATATAAACTAAGTAAATAACATCCTTATATATCAAAACGAGGCGAATCTAATGATTCGCCTCGTTTTACATATAACTACTTGATCTTCTGTGGAGTTATGGTTCGAGAACTAACGGTTCACCGGCTTTAATTGTTTTTGTTTTAACTTGATTCTTATACCTTACTTTAATTTTTTTATTCTTTTGTGAGTGAATTTTGGCTGAGATAAGCTGACCGTTTTCCCACTTCAAATCAACAACCAATCCATGCCGAGCACATAAGCCATTCATTTCTCCTTTTTTCCAGAATGAGGGTAGGGCTGGTAGTAAATGTAGTTCGTCTGTATGGCTTTGAAGTAGCATTTCAGCAATACCGGCCGTAGCACCAAAGTTGCCATCTATTTGAAAAGGGGGATGGGTGTTGAACAGGTTGTCCAGTGTGGTTTTCTTCAATTGTTCTTGTACGTTCAGTCCGGCTTCTTCTCCGTCTAGCAAGCGAGCATAAAAACAAATCATCCAAGCACGACTCCAGCCTGTATAGCTGCCTTGACGGTTTTCTTCACTCTCATTATAAAATCGGCGGCGTTCGATTGTTTTTCTAGCTGCTTCAAATAAGTCTTTTCGTTCTTTATGAATACTAGTCCCGGGATAGAGCCCAAAAAGATGAGAGATGTGACGGTGTCCCGGTTCAACCTCTTCGTAATCTTCAATCCATTCTTGAATAGTTTGATACTTCTCACTCACCTTAATGGGAGGAAGTTTGCGCAAGGTTGCGCGTAGTTGTTTAGAGAAAATCGGGTCGTCTTTGACTATTTTAGCTGCCTCAAGACAGGCTTCAAATAGTTCTGTGATAATTTCTATATCCATGGTAGCTCCATAAGTCAGCATAAACACTTTGCCATTAGGAGGTCGGTATCTGTTTTCGGGCGAGTTGGAAGGAGCTGTAACTAACTGTCCCTTTGTGTCAGGAACTAAGTAGCCGAGTATAAATTCAGCCGCCTCTTTCATAGAGGGATAGGCTTCTGTTTTCAAATAGTTGAGGTTGTTGGTGAAAAGAAAATGCTCCCATTGGTGTAGAACCAGCCAAGAGCCGGCTATGGGTAGTGTTCCCCAGCCTACACCATCGCTGATGGATGTATGTCCAAATGGATTGGTTAGGTGGTTGACTGTCCATCCTTTTGAATTGTATGTTTTATGAGCAGTGATGCGTCCCGGCTTGCGCAAAGCATTGATTAAATTTGAAAACGGAAGCACCGTTTCGCTTAAGTTGCATACTTCGGCAGGCCAGTAGTTCATTTGTATGTTGATGTTTGTATGAAAGTCAGAGCTCCAAGGTGCGTGAATATGGTTGTTCCAGATTCCTTGCAAATTGGCCGGAAAAATGCCCGGAGAGCGTGAGGAGCCCATCAGTAGATATCGGCCGTATTGAAAATATAAGGTAATAAGAGATAAATCGGTTGCTCCATTTTTAACTAGCCTGAGTCGCTCGTCTGTTGGTAGATTAGACGGATTACCCATGTTGAATATTACGCGGTCAAACAGTGTGCTATGCTCCTCGATATGGCGTTTCTTTATCTCGTTGTATGAATGAATAGTTGCTTTTTTGAGTATGTTTTGGCAGATTTCTTCGGGATTGATATTCCTATCGTAATTGAGTTCTGAAAAGTTATAATCGGTAGCTGCTGTAAAGTAAAAAACGACCTCATCTGCTTCTTCTACGTAGATAGCCTGGGGAAGAACCGTTAATTTTCCTCCTTTATTCTCGCCCCAAATCCTCCCATTAAACTTCATGTGAGGTCCGGATGGTCCGTGATCTTTAGCCGGTAAGTCTATGATTTGACCGGTAATGCCCAGTTCGTTATCCCCTATGCGATAGGTTGTCGCATCTTGTTCTCTTTGATAGTGCAGCCGGAAAGTCAGTTTGCCGGGTTTAGAGCCGGTAAGTTTGATGGCAATAATATTGTCTGTAGCAGAAGCAAAGATTTCTCTTTCATATTTTACTCCATCGCTCTCATAAGAAACCGTGCTAATGCCTTGTTGCAAGTCCAGTGATCTGCGGTAGTTGCTAACCCTCATCGTAGGATTTCTCCCTTCCAAAAAGTCGATATGTAAATCACCAAATGTCTGATAAGAGCGGATACGAAGTGGGTTGCTCTTCATGTGCTTTTCTGATAGTTCAGCCGCTTTTTCAATCTCTCCGTTAATGAGTAGTTCTTGAATTTTTGGTAGATGCTCAGCCGCATGTGCATCGGCTTCCGTTGGACAGCCTCCCCAAAGACTCTCTTCATTGAGTTGGATGGTTTCACGGATATAGTCACCAAAAACCATCGCACCCAATCGACCGTTACCTACGGGTAGCGCATTGTCCCATACTTTAGCCGGTTCTTTGAACCAGAGTATGTGGTCTTGGTGTTGGCTGAAAAGAGTAGTAATGCAAAATAGAAAAATCGTGCAGGTGAGCGCTTTTTTCATAATAGTATCTTTAAGTGTGGTTGAAAAAACGCCTATCCTCAAAAGTGGCTGAGCATAGGCGTTGATAAATAGTTAGTTGTTCTGATTATATCTTTTTCTGTACTTCAAAGCCAGCCCACCTTCAGAAGTTTCTTTGTATAAGCTAGGTAGGTCATGGCCTGTTTGTCGCATAACTTCTACTACTTGATCAAAGCTGACTCGGTGTAGTCCGTCTGAGAATGTTGAAAAGGTATTGGAATCTAATGCTCTGGCTGCGGCAAAAGCGTTACGCTCAATGCAGGGTATTTGTACTAAACCATTGACCGGGTCACAAGTAAGTCCTAAGTGGTGCTCTAATCCCATCTCGGCTGCATATTCAATTTGTGCCGGAGTACCACCAAAAAGCTGGTTGGCGGCAGCAGCTGCCATAGCACAGGCTACGCCCACTTCGCCTTGACAACCTACTTCAGCACCCGAAACAGAAGCATTGGTGCGAACTACATTGCCGAAAAGTCCGGCAGTAGCGATGGCTCTTAGGATGCGAGAGTCTGAAAAGTCGCGAGATTTCTTAATGTGATATAATACAGCCGGCAGAACACCGCAAGAACCACAGGTGGGAGCAGTAACAATATGACCTCCACAGGCATTCTCTTCTGATACGGCTAGTGCATAGGCATATACTTTTCCTCTGCTTTTCATACTGGCGTTGTATCCTTGAGCGCGTATCAGGTAGTCAGAAGCTTTACGTCTGATGCCTAGTCCGCCCGGAATGACACCTTCGTTTTCCAGCCCCCGATGGATAGCCTCTTGCATGACTTCCCAAACTTCAGCTAAGTAGTCCCATATATCCGATCCTTCAGACTTCTCTACATATTCCCAGTAGGATAATCCATGCTCTTCACACCATCTTTGAATATCGGCGATGGTGTTCATATCATATATTTGATTCGTTTTTTGTTCGTTATATTCTTCGTTAGCTAATGTTCCTCCGCCAATGCTATATATATTCCAAGAGTCAAGCTTCTCGTTTTTTGCATCGAATGACTCAAATAGCATTCCATTGGGATGGAAGGGGAGGAATACCTTTGGTTCCCATATGATGGTAGTTGGTTTGACCGGTTCGAGTGCTTCAAGCACAGCCTGGTCGGTCATGTGCCCTTTGCCTGTAGCAGCTAAACTGCCATAAAGGGTTACTTCAAAGCGAGCTGCATTTTCCTGACCACGTTCCAGAAACATAGTAGCTGCCCTAAGTGGTCCCATTGTATGACTACTGGAAGGACCACGGCCTATGCGAAAAATCTGTCTGATTGATTCCATTCTTGATTTATATATAAAGATAATATTCCACACAAAGTTACTGATTTTTATGCTATTTCCCTTTGATTGCTAAAGAATAAGCAACGGCATAGCTTGTCGAAAATAAGAGTTTACATTTGTTTATGACATAGCGGGTGTAAATGACGGTCGAAATAGTTGTAATGGACTTGTTGCTGTGTTAAATAGACACGGCTAAAAAGGTGAAAAGCAAGGATGTTTATGAGAGCTGCAATAAGGAAGAAGGTATGCATTGAATAAAAAAAGGACTGCTTAGATTGAAAACCTAAGCAGTCCTTTTTAAAACTTATCCTGCAGTAAGCTTACCAAGCAAAGAGTGGATAATCTTTCATCGTTTGATTGATCTTTTCTTTAACGGCGGCTATCTTTTTCTCGTCTTCCGGAGAAGATAGTACCTCGTCGATTAGCCCTACAATGGTCGTCATTAATTCTTCTTTTCCTCCACGTGTGGTGATAGCTGGTGTACCAACGCGTATGCCGGAAGTTTGGAATGCAGAACGGCTATCAAAAGGAACCATGTTTTTATTTACAGTAATGTCAGCAGCTTCCAGTGCATTTTCAGCCACTCTACCGGTTAGTTCAGGGAATTTGCTGCGGAAGTCAATCAACATACTGTGATTGCTAGTTCCTCCCGATACAATGTTGTAGCCTGAGTCTGTGAATGCTTTAGCCATGGCAGCTGCATTGGCAATCACTTGTTTTTGGTAAGTTTTATATTCCGGTTCAAGTGCTTCGCCAAATGCTACAGCTTTAGCTGCAATTACATGCTCAAGCGGACCACCTTGTGTTCCGGGGAATACGGCTGAATCCAGTAGTTGAGACATTTTTCTGATAACGCCTTTAGGTGATTTCTTTCCCCATGGGTTGTCAAAGTCTTTGCCTATTAAGATAACACCTCCACGTGGGCCACGTAGAGTTTTATGAGTTGTAGAAGTAACGATATGGGCATATTTCAATGGGTTGTCAAGTAGTCCGGCGGCAATAAGACCTGCCGGGTGAGCCATGTCAACCATGAAAATAGCACCTACTTTATCTGCGATGTCTCGCATGCGTTTATAGTCCCATTCACGAGAATATGCCGACCCGCCACCAATAATCATTTTGGGTTTTTCTTTAAGAGCCAGCTCTTCCATCTCATCATAATCAACTGTTCCGGTTTCTTCTTTTACGTTGTATGCAATGGGTTCGTATAAAATACCCGAACTATTTACAGCTGAACCGTGAGAAAGATGACCACCATGTGAAAGGTTAAGTCCAAGGAATTTATCACCGGGATTCATAACTGCAAGAAATACAGCCGCATTTGCTTGTGCTCCTGAGTGAGGTTGAACGTTAGCCCATTCAGCATTAAACAGCGTTTTTAAACGCTCAATAGCAAGTGTTTCACTTTCGTCAACAAACTCGCATCCTCCGTAGTACCTTTTTCCGGGATAGCCTTCAGCATATTTATTGGTTAAATAGCTGCCCATAGCCTCCATGACTTGGTCACTTACAAAGTTTTCTGAAGCAATAAGTTCGACACCTTTCAACTGACGTTGGTGTTCTTTTTCAATAATTTCAAAAATAGCACTGTCTCTTTTCATTTCTTATAATCAATTAATTATATGTTTATAGAACCCAAGACCCTATTTATTTATGGATCATTGACAAAGCTATACATTTTTCATGGAATAACCGAGTCGTGAAAAGTGTTTTGAGTAATTCTATTGGATTGAATTTGAATATCGTATGATAAGTAGGGTATTTGCGTATATTTTTATAATTTTGTAAGCTAAAATCAATTGTATATTTATCGGATCATGTTGAAAGATATAGCTCGGTTAATACTAGATATAACGCTTCAGCCGGCTGTAACGTGGAAAAAGTTGGATGAGGAGCAGGTAGAGCAGGGTGTTTTTATGAAAAAAACGCTCTATCCTATGTTTGCTATAATTACGTTGACTGCATTTCTAGGTGTATTGTTTACTCGTAAAGAATTTGATTTTGAATTAGCAATCAAGTCAGCGATATTGGCTTTCTTGACCTTTTTTGGAGGCTTCTTTTTATCCGTTTATTTGTTGAATGAAGTTGCTGAAAAGTATTTTAAGCTTCCTAAAAATTCGAGGTTAAGCGCACTGTTTGTGGGGTATTCATCTTTATCGATGTATGCTATATATATCATTTTGACATTAATACCTCAATTTTTCTTTTTGCGGATATTCTATCTTTATACAGTGTATATTGTATGGGAAGGGGTGATTCCCTTCATGAAAATAGATGAAAGTGATCAACTGAAATTTACGGTTGCCAGCACAGTGATTGTTCTTTTAGTGCCTTTTCTGATAGATACAATATTATTTTTTCTAATGCCGGGTTTCCGGTTTTAGTAACATAAGCATCTCTGAAAGAGAAATAAGATAATGAAATTCAAATCAAATAATATTCAAATCAAGAATAAGCGGGCAACTTTTGACTATGAGTTGCTTGAAACTTTTGTTGCAGGTATTGTATTAACCGGTACAGAGATAAAATCTATTCGACTGGGTAAAGCCGGATTGGTTGATACGTATTGTTTGGTTGAAAGAGGCGAAGTTTGGGTGAAAAATATGTATATCGCTGAATACTTTTATGGGACCTATAATAATCATTCTACACGTCGTGACAGAAAACTCCTATTGAGTAAGAAAGAGATACGAAAATTAGAATCAGCTTCTCAAAATACTGGTTTTACAATTATACCTACTCGGTTATTTATCAATGAAAAAGGACTGGCTAAGCTCGTTATAGCTGTGGCTAAAGGTAAAAAAGAATACGATAAAAGACAGTCAATTCGTGAGCGAGACGATAAAAGAGAAATGGACCGCGCTTTCAAATATTAAAAACTTTTGGTCATTCAAGTAACATGACCTGTTTTCCTGATTAAGATATGACTAAAGATGCATTCATAAGGATACTCCAAAATCGAATATTGGTTTTGGACGGAGCAATGGGAACTATGATTCAACGCTATAATCTTTCTGAAAACGATTATAGAGGGACTCGCTTTGCCGATACAGCGTTGCTTCAAAAGGGAAATAACGACTTGCTGTGTATCACTCAGCCGGAAGTGTTGAAAGATATTTATAAACAATATCTGGATGCCGGTGTAGATATCGTAACAACCAATACGTTCAATGCAAATGCTATCTCCATGGAAGACTATGGGATGAGTGCGCATGTTGCTGAAATAAATCGTTCGGCTGTAAAACTGATTCGTGAGTTACTGAATAGCCATATTTCGAATGATGCTGAGCGTAAAGTTTATATAGCCGGTTCCATTGGACCAACGAATAAAACAGCTTCTATGAGTCCGAAGGTGAATGATCCGGCTTATCGTGCTGTAAGCTATAAGGATTTATATACTGTGTATAAAGAGCAAATAGAAGCATTAATTGATGGAGGTGTTGATATCCTGCTGTTTGAAACAGTCTTTGATACCTTAAATGTTAAGGCTGGTCTGGAAGCTGCTGAAACTGTGCTGAAGGAGAAAAAGAAAGACTTGCCTATCATGTTGTCAGTTACTTTATCCGGTCCGGGAGGACGTACGCTATCCGGACAAACACTGGCTGCGTTTTTAGCTTCGGTACAGCATGTTAACTTGGCTACAATTGGCTTGAATTGCTCGTTCGGTGCAGATGAGATGAAACCGTATCTGAAAGAGCTGGCACGTATTGCTCCTTATTATATTAGTTGCCATCCCAATGCCGGACTTCCCAACAGTTTAGGTGAATATGATGAAACACCTGAGACTATGGCCGGACATATTCAATCGTTCTTGGATGAAGGTTTGGTTAATATTGTAGGAGGATGCTGTGGTACAACTCCTGAACACATAGCACGTTATCCTGACTTAATAAAAAAAGCTCAACCACATATTCCTGCACAGAAACCTGAAGTCTTGTGGTTGTCCGGTTTAGAGTTACTGGAAATAAAGCCGGAGAATAATTTTATAAATGTAGGTGAAAGATGTAATGTCGCCGGTTCAAGAAAGTTTTTACGGCTGATTAAAGAAGGTAACTATGAGGAAGCCTTGACCATAGCTCGTAAACAAGTAGAAGGAGGAGCTCAGATCCTAGATATAAATATGGATGACGGGCTGTTAGATGCAGAGAAAGAGATGAAGACCTTTCTGAATCTGATAGCTTCTGAACCTGAGATAGCGCGTGTGCCACTGATGATAGATTCTTCTAAATGGACGGTTATAGAGCATGGTTTGATGTGTGTTCAGGGGAAAAGTATCATCAACTCAATCAGCTTAAAAGAAGGGGAAGGAGCCTTTCTGGAGCATGCCCGGCGAATAAAACAGTTAGGGGCTGCTGTGGTGGTTATGGCTTTTGATGAAAAAGGACAAGCAGACGTATTTGAAAGGAAAATAGAGGTTTGTGAACGCTCGTATCGTTTGTTAGTTGATAAAGTAGGCTTTGCTGCTACAGATATTATTTTTGACCCGAACGTCTTAGCAATAGCTACAGGAATTGAAGAACATAATCGGTATGCGATGGATTTTATCCGTGCGGTCGAATGGATTAAAAACAATCTGCCGGGAGCGAAAGTAAGTGGAGGTGTTAGCAATTTGTCATTTGCTTTCAGAGGTAATAATCATGTTCGCGAAGCTATGCATGCCGTTTTTCTGTATCATGCGGTAGGTAAAGGAATGGATATGGGAATTGTGAACCCTTCATCTCTTATCTCTTATGAAGAGATAGACTTGCCATTTAGAACCCTGCTTGAGGATGTTATCTTAGCGAAACGACCGGAGGCTGTAGATGAACTGATCGCTTATGCACAGCAACTGAATAACACAAACAATAAAGAGCCGAAAACGGAAGAAGAGATAGAAGTTTGGCGCTCTAAGTCGGTGGAAGAACGCTTGGAATATGCTTTAATAAAAGGAATAGGGGATTATCTGGAAGTGGATTTAGATGAGGTCTTGTCAAAATATTCGCGAGCGGTAGAGGTGATAGATGGTCCGTTGATGAGTGGGATGAATAAAGTAGGAGAGCTATTTGGTTCTGGCAAGATGTTCCTTCCACAAGTAGTTAAAACAGCTCGGACAATGAAAAAGGCGGTGTCAATCTTACAACCTGTCATAGAAAAGGAACAAGATGCGTCCTCTTCTTCCAAAGCGGGAAAGATCGTCTTTGCAACGGTTAAGGGAGATGTACATGATATAGGAAAAAACATTGTATCGATAGTCTTATCATGTAATAACTATGATGTGATAGACTTGGGAGTAATGGTTCCGTCAGAAAAGATTGTTGAGGCTGCAATACGCGAAAAACCGGATTTTGTTTGTCTATCCGGCTTGATAACTCCGTCGCTAGATGAAATGGTACATGTGGTTCAAGACATGCAAAAGGCAGGTCTAGACATTCCTGTGATGGTAGGTGGAGCAACTACTTCTAAGTTGCATACAGCGTTGAAAATAGCTCCTAACTATCATTCTTCGGTTATTCATGCTGTAGATGCATCGCAAAACCCGTTGATTGCCTCCAGAATGTTAAATGAATCGACCCGAAGTTCTTATATTGAAAATCTGAATGAAGAATATGAGTCTTTACGACAAAGTGTACAGAGAAAAGAACGGGTCTTTGTTTCATTAACTGAAGCTAGAAATAAACGAGTAAATATAGACTGGTCAACATATAAGCCTATAAAACCGGCAAAACTAGGTACTCAACTCATAGACTCTATTTCATTAGAAAAGATTATACCTTACATCAATTGGTCGTTCTTTTTTACTGCATGGCGGTTGAGTGCGAAATTCTCTTCTATTGAACATCTGCATGACTGTGTGTCGTGTAGAGCGTCGTGGGTAGAAAGCTTTAAAGAAGAAGAGCGGATAAAGGCAAAAGAGGCAATGACGCTTTATATGGATGCTCAGGCTTTGTTGAAGCAGCTTATGCTCGAATCATACAGCCCTTGTAAGGCAGTCTATGGGCTTTACCCGGCTAAGTCGATGCGAGAGGATTGGATTCAGATTGGTGATGTCAGCATACCTATGCTACGCCAGCAGCAGAAAAACACAGAAGATATTTATAAATCTTTAGCTGATTATATTGCACCTGAGGAGACGGGTATAACAGACTATGCCGGAGCATTTGTTGTGACGGCCGGTATCGGAATGCAAGAGCGAGTTGATGCGTTTGAAAAAGAAGGAGATAGCTATTCTGCCTTGCTGTTGCAGACGTTGTCAGACCGACTGGCAGAGGCTTCTGCTGAATATTTGCACGAGTTGATTCGCCGCGACTATTGGGGATATAGTCCACAAGAAAGCTTAACAAAAGAAGAGCTGTTTAAAGTGAGATATCAAGGGATTCGACCTGCCGTGGGATATCCTTCAATACCTGAACAGTCGCTGATGCATGTGATGAACCAATTGTTGGATGCTTCACAGATAGGGGTTTCTGTCACTGAAAATGGAGCAATGACCCCTACATCTACCGTTTCGGGTATATATATAGCACATCCTCAGTCACAATATTTTATGATTGGACATATCAATGAAGAACAACTGATAGATTATGCTTCTCGACGCAATATGACTAACGAAACAATGCGTCGTATGCTATTACGCAATTTAGACTAGCAAATGATTACTCAAACTTATTTACTTTACGTTTAGTAGGGGCTTTTTTCTTTTCAATAAGTGTATAACTCAGCCAGATATAGCCAAAGATGGCTGAAACAAGAGATGACAACAATATAAACAGTTTTGCATCATTGACATAGTGTATGTTATCGCCAAAGGCAAGTAATGTGATAAAGATAGACATCGTAAAGCCGATTCCACCCAGCATGCCGATACCTAGCATTTGTCTCCACTTAACATTCTCGCCTAATCTACCCATACCGGTTTTGACGGCAATAAACGAAAAGAGCGTGATGCCTATAGGTTTCCCTAGCACCAATCCGGCAATAATACCTAGAGCAAAAGGTTCACCAATAGAAGCATCCCAATTACCTTCCAAATGGATGGCGGTATTAGCTAGAGCAAATATGGGGAGAATAATCAATGAAACCGGGTAATGTAGGTAATACTGTATTTGTCTGGACATTGTACGTTTGTCTCCTTTCTTCAATGGGATTGTAATCGCCAATAAAACACCTGCAATAGTTGCATGTACGCCTGAGTGAAGCATGCAATACCACATAATCAGACCTCCAATTAAGTAGGGGATGAAATTATTTACTTTGAACTTTTTATTTAATAAAAGGAGTATAACAAATATACCTAAAGCAGCTCCTAAATGCAATATAGATAGAGAGGAAGTATAGAAAACCGCAATGACTAAGATTGCCCCCATATCATCAATAACAGCTAATGCCGTAAGGAAAATTTTTAAAGAGAGCGGTACGCGGTTTCCTAGCAACGATAAGACTCCCAGCGCAAAAGCGATATCGGTAGCCATCGGTATTCCAAAGCCGGACATGCTGTCTAATCCATAGTTTAGGTACATGTATATACCAGCTGGAACTATCATTCCACCTAACGCTCCGGCAATAGGTAGCATCGCTGTTTTTAAGTTTGAAAGTTCTCCTTCATGCACTTCCTGAAGCAGTTCAAGTCCTACGAGGAAAAAGAAGATAGTCATTAAGCCATCGTTAACCCATTGTGCCAGGGTATGGCTTCCCATAGGAGTATCCCAAAAATCAACATAGCTTAATCCAATGCTTGAATTGGCTATCAGTAATGAGATAATAGTACAAATGATTAGGGCGATTCCACCGGTTCGTTCACTCCGTATAAATCGCATGATTAAAGTTACAGGTTTCATAAATACAAATATAGAGAATTACAAGTGAACGCTATTCTTTTTTGAGTAAAAAGAAATAAGAGAAAAAGAATAGCAGAATCTTATAAATAAAAAAACAAATTATAAAAGGTTTAAATAGTTTTTACTGTAGTTCTTTGTCCATCCATGCAGCTCTTTTGGTGATAAAATCTTTTAGATAGCTAATTTCACCTTTATAGCTTCCGGTTACTACATTGTTAGGCCACACATATTTATCAAGAATAAGCCAACGTTTAAAATTGTTTTGCTGTGAAAGATTTATCTCTTCAGCTATTTTGTCAATGTAAGCGAATAAACTTTCATTTTGAAGTTGGTTAGGTCGTAATTCTTTCCAGCGATCTTTAATCATTTGTACAAACTCCGGATGTTTAAAAAACTCTTTATACCATCGGTCTTTTTTCGAATGCCACCCTTCAGTAAGATTTGCACTATCATAATTTACATTCCCAAAAGCTAAGTCGTAGTCCCAAACCGGACCGAAATAGAGCAAGTCATCATCTTCCTTTTTATACATAAAGGTGCTAAGGCGTAAATTCCCGTCTACGTTTTTTGAAATCTCATTAATGATAAAGTTGTCAACAAATGTTTTTAAATCAAGATACTTGGGCAGGGTAGTCACCGGATTGCCACTTCTGCCATATAGCGCATCTTCCAACTTTTGAAAGTGGTTGATAATGTAGTTTTCATGTTCTTTGGTGATATCTCCAATTTCCGGTTTTTTGATACAGATAATTAACCTGTCAGCACCTTTCATATCACTACCTTTAGTATCAAAATAGACAGATTCAGCTGTGTCACTTCTTCTTTCATCAATCTCTAGAAAATAGCCACCGGTAATATTGGTTGATTTGCCGTCTAACTCAGCAATGTTGATTCTGTTTTCGTCAATTCGCACATGCTCGCAAAGCATATAGTTACCGATGAAGGCTCCATTTAAAACCACATCTACATATTTTTGACGAGGAGTGTATATATATCCCATTCGGCGACTTATCTCAAATGCCAATTCGTTGCGTAATAGAGTTTTGTCTGAATAGTTAGCCAAAAGCACCCAATGCTTGTTTTTAGGCATACCTAATACTTCAACCGACTTGTCTAATTTCAGTCTGTATGGTTTTTTCTCCATTCCCCACGTGCTGTTTCCTCGACCTTTGATGCCGTCCTTAGTCATTTCAGTTTCAAATATCGTTTCAACAATCTCACCTATTTCATTACGAGATTCAATTTTGATGCTTCCTTTGATGTATTTTTCCTTCTCTACAATTCCTTCACCATTTAACGTGTTAATAGTCATAAGTGGAACATGATTTCCGGTAATGATTTTCCCCTCTTGTTTAATAGAGACAAATCGTATTTGTTTAGAGCTTTTAAGAGTAATTCGTGTGTTTCTGGGCTGTTCAACTCCGGGATTAGCTATTACTTTTACTTCGATAGTAGTATCGTTTAAGCCTCTTTTGGGGTTAACTGTACACCAAGTATCATTGCTGTTTACGGTGACAATCCAATGTGTGTTTGATGTGATAGTGAACGTTTTTGTTTCACCTTCAGCTTTAAACTCTAAAACATCCGGTGCTGCATTTAGAATTTCTGTTTTTACTTCTTCATCTGATGAGCAAGTTGCAAATAAAGCGAAAAGAAAGGGGAGAAGAAAGATAAGCTTTTTCATGTGGTTAGAGATTAAAGGTTAAATCAATAGTGTGTTTTCGCAAATATAGCAGAAGAGTTGAATAAAAAGAAATTTGTTAAGTGTTTCTCTTCAATAATTGCTCTTTCAAAGCTATATTGTTGATAAAATAGACACATAGAGAGTTGGATTGGTTTATTTTATTTATTTTCGTAGTATATAATTAGGAATCATCTATCAATGATACAGATATGGAAGAAAGAAAAAGACTAATGCGGTCAACAACTGATAAAATGCTCGGAGGTGTATGTGGTGGTTTGGCAGAATATTTTGATCTTGACCCTACGTTAGTTCGGTTGGGATATGCCTTGTTGACTATATTTACGATTTTTTCCGGTGTTATAGTATATATAATAATGTGGATAATAGTACCTACACCTCCTAAAGAGTGATATGGATTTTCAGATTACTTCTTCTTTTAAACCAACCGGTGATCAACCTGAAGCGATAGAGGCGTTAAGTAGGGGGCTGGAAGAAGGCACACCCTATCAAACACTGCTGGGTGTTACCGGATCCGGTAAGACATTTACCATAGCCAATGTTATTCAAGAGGTTAAGCGACCTACGTTGATATTGAGTCACAACAAGACGTTGGCAGCTCAGCTATATAGCGAGTTCAAAAACTTTTTCCCTCATAATGCTGTCGAGTATTTTGTCTCATACTACGATTATTATCAGCCTGAGGCTTATATTCCAAGATCAGATACATATATAGAAAAAGACCTGGCAATTAATGAAGAGATAGATAAGCTACGGCTGCGTACCACTGCTTCTTTGTTGTCGGGTAGGCGAGACGTCATAGTTGTTTCGTCAGTTTCTTGTCTGTATGGCATGGCAGACCCTCGAGCTTTTGCCGAGAAAGTAGTTCACTTGAAGCAAGGTATGCATATTGAGCGTGATAAAATGTTGAGGTTGTTTGTGGATGCCCTGTATGTCAATAATAAAGTGGATTTTAAAAGTGGAAGCTTTCGTGTGAATGGTGATACTGTTGATGTGTTTCCCTCTATTGAGTCGTTTGATGGGATTGCCTATCGGATAGAGTTTTGGGGAGATGATATAGAGCGAATAGCTTCTTTTGATCCGTTGACCGGAGTGGAAATTTCAGAACAAACTGAACTAAATATTTATCCCGCTAACCTGTTTGTAACTACGCAAAGCCGCATCAATGAGGCTATTGGGCAGATTGACGTAGATTTAGGTAGCCGGGTTGACTATTTCAAAGAAATAGGGAAGCCATTAGAAGCTAAACGCTTGTATGAGCGTGTAACGTTTGATTTGGAGATGATACGTGAAATAGGTCATTGCGCCGGAATTGAAAATTATTCACGTTATTTTGATGGACGTTCAGCAGGTGAACGTCCTTATTGTCTGCTAGATTACTTTCCGGACGACTTCTTGCTGGTTGTCGATGAAAGTCATGTGACGATTCCACAGATTCGTGCAATGTACGGTGGAGACCACTCTCGGAAAATTAATTTGGTCGAATACGGCTTTCGTTTGCCTGCGGCTATTGATAACCGCCCGCTGACCTTTGAAGAGTTTGAATCATTAACTCAAACAGCCATCTATGTAAGTGCTACACCGGCAGAATATGAGTTGGTTAAAAGCGAGGGAGTCGTGGTCGATCAGCTAATACGTCCTACCGGATTGCTGGATCCGATAATAGAGGTTAGACCTACACTAAATCAAATAGATGATTTGATGGAGGAAATTGAAAATCGTTCAGCAAGTGATGAGCGAATTTTAGTAACGACCCTGACTAAGCGCATGGCTGAAGAACTGACAGCTTACTTAGGACGTATGGGTGTGCGCTGCAACTATATCCACAGTGATGTAGATACGTTGGAGCGTGTGAAAATTATGGATGACTTGCGCAGTGGACTATATGATGTATTGATCGGTGTAAATCTTTTACGTGAAGGTTTAGACTTGCCGGAGGTGTCGCTGGTGGCTATCTTAGATGCAGACAAAGAAGGTTTTCTTCGTTCGCATCGTTCGCTTACTCAAACAGCAGGTAGAGCAGCTAGAAATGTAAATGGAAAAGTTATCTTCTATGCAGATAAAATCACCGATAGCATGCGGCAGACGATGGATGAAACCAATCGCCGAAGGGAAAAACAATTAGCATATAATGAAGCTCATGGTATTACTCCTACGCAGATTGTTAAAAAGCTGGGTTCTGTGCTGGTTGATTCATCCAAACAGGAGGCTTCTTATTATGTTGAGCCCGATGTGACATTGGTTGCCGACCCGATTGTTTCGTATATGAACAAAACTCAGCTGGAGAAAACCATTGAACGGACTAAAAAGCAAATGTTGGATGCAGCTAAAAAGCTCAACTTTATTGAAGCTGCTCAGTACAGAGACGAAATGATAAAACTACAAGAACTATTGGATGAAAAAGAGTAAATATCACCGTACATGCTTTTATGTATTGATTCTTGTTATCTTGCTTTTATCTCATGGAACGATACAAGCAGTTACGGTTGATTATACCGAACAAGATAGTCTAATCTTTGAACGTTATAAAGCAAAGATGCGTCTGGTTCTTAGTGATGATTTAGAGCATGCGCTGATTGAAACAGCCATGTTCTTTATAGGAACTCCGTATGCCGCTGCAACATTAGAGCGACAACCCGAGAGAACTGTTATTAATTTACGCGAACTGGACTGTACGACCTTTGTGGAAAATGTGCTCGCGCTTGTTCGTACACTCCGGACAGACGACCCTTCATTTGCGAACTTTTGTAATCAAATAGCTTTTATTCGGTATCGAGCAGGTGTGCCTGATGGATATACCAGTCGTCTGCATTATGCAACGGACTGGCTGCAAGAAAACGAACGTAAAGGAATACTTCAAAATATAACTCCCAGCTTAAAAGGGGCAGAAGCATTGAATCTTTCTTTGTCTTTCATGTCCACCCATCCGGAGTCTTATCCGGCTTTGAACGATTCTCTTCAACTAGTCGGGGAAATCAGTAAGCAGGAACAGAAAATAAATCAATCAGACTTGAAATATATTCCAAAGAAGCTAATCATTGCTGACTCGCTCAAAGTCCGGAATGGAGATGTGGTATTCTTTACAACATCTATTAAAGGCTTAGATGTAACGCACATGGGGCTTGTATATAAGGATAAAAGCGAGTTGAAATTTATTCATGCTTCTCAAACGTTAGGAAAAGTAGTTGTACATACAGCATCCTTACGTTCATACACTGAAGAAAACCGGAGACAAACCGGTGTGATATTTGCCAGACCGCTCTAAGACTTATAGTTCGAAGGCAAATCGCATGCTGATTTTAGTGGCTTTCAAATGGTCAAACCCACAAAAGAAAGCAATGTTGAATATATGGTTGCCAAATCCATAACCAATTTCGCTATAGCTTTTTAAGGCTGAGGTCCAAAGGTGACTAAAGTATAACCTTTCATTCATTAGATATCTCCCTGAGTTTAATAGTCGAGCCACTAAAAAAGGCGACTCATACATGATATGTGCTTGCGCATAGGAAGTAGCTGCATTATACCATTCTCTTTTTAGTGAGTAGAAACGACCTCCGATTTCCTCGTCCCATGAGTCGGGGAAGTGTTTGGGGGTGAAGTAGTTGAAGTCAGCAAAGTATACCGACTTTTGACGAGTGAAAAACCCACCGCTGACGTAGTAATTGATGTTTCTGAGTAATCCGAGTGGAATCTTTTGATTAATTCGAGCCTCTATACGTTCGTATGAACTGTTACTTTTCATTACCCCATCTATACTTCGGGCATATTCTATATTTATAGTTGGAAACTTAGAGTATAAGTAAATCTTTTTCCTTCCGTCCATCCAGTAATATTGCCGGGGTGTATAAGTAATGCCAAAATAGGGGAGGAAAGCGTTATATTCATCATTAATAAGGTCTGTGAGTTCATCATTTACGACTTTGTCTCGTCCTCTTTTTACCGGTTTTCTTCGGTGGTAAGAAAGACCTTGATAGAATTGGAAACCGTTAAATAGTTCTATGTTGTTTTTCAGTTCAATATAATCGTCACTGTAATACTTTAAATTTAAATCATCGAATTTAAAAGTGGAGTCTTTTAGCAGACTATTGATTTTATTGGTTATTTCAGAAGTATAAGAGTTGTTTCTGTTACCCACTTCCAATTGAATATATGCCATTTTTTCAGGTTTATATTCCCATCGTAGTGGAGCTTTCCAGTAGATCTCTTTATGCTTAAATATGACACCTATTTCCGGACTTAGTTGAATGGCTTGGCCATTTTTAAACGTGTGATAAATTCTGACTCTTTGTTTATAGGTAATCCCATTTCGACCGGAGTAAGCAAATTGGAAAGGATTAATAATGCCTGAATATTTTACCCTTGTGTTTTGATTGCCAAAATTAAGTGTGCTAACCAGCGCCTCAGTCATGTTTATATACTTTTTTATATCCGGCGATCTTTCTCCTTTTTTGTTTGATGTGCTTTGCTCTGTTTCTATAGGGGTGAACAACTCTTTTTCTTCCGGTGTAAGTGGAATATCTCGTTTGCTATTCCAATAAGTCGTATCAGCGATGACTGGCAATGTGTCTGCTATTACTTTATTGTAGCGAGTTAAGTCGTAAGAATAGTCATGTAGATTCATCAATGATTTGTCCATACATAGATCTACTCTAGTGTATTTTCTGTTCAGATGAAATTTAGAAGTTATTTCATTCCCCAGTAAGTTGTATTTTAGAAAAAGATTCCCGATAACAGGCATTAGTTGACCGGCTCCAATATCTTCATATTTTAATTCGATTTTAAAATCAGCAAATAAGTGTTTCCCTCTAAAGTCTATATGCTTAAACATAAACGTTTTGTCAATGATATGAAAGGTTCCGCTTAGTTGATTTCGACTTAATCTTTTGGGCTTAAATTCAATGATATATACTTTCTCTCCTTTGTTAAATTCTGTGCCTAAAAGCTTAAAGTCGTAATAATTGAATGCATTAGGAGCTGTAGGGAAAAGGAGTGCTTCGTTGGAGGCAGTAGGGTTGTACACGTTAAAACTCAGAAACTGGATAGCTTCCATGCACTTCTCTTTATTAGGAAGTGAGTTCCCGTTGATAGCTAGGATGTTGTGTGTATAACTGTTTGGAGAATTATAGTCTGTATTACAGATGATTTCGAATAGCATATCCGTTCGTCTTCGATTGACAGGGATGATGTTGTGGGCAAATAATAATAAGAAATTACGTTTTAAAATACTGGTTTGCCCTTTTATATAAGATTCTGATGTGTACTGGCTAATTTCTGAAGCGTAATGAGATGAATTGTCTATTACATGACGCATAATAGAGTCTGCTTGCAAGTCTTTATGTGATTGAACCTGCAAAGTATGCTTTTTTTCACTGCTAGCGAAATTAGAATAACTATATGCCGTAAAAAAAACACAGATAAGCGTTAAGCAACATAATCGTAAATACCTATTCAACCCTATCAAGCTTTTATAAACAAACATACTGATAAATATGAAAATTGGAAGATAAATAGCCATAAATTTGCTATGCAGGTGTTTTATTCCTCAAAAATTAAACATATCTAGCCTGTTTGTTTGTTCTATATATATAAGGAAATAAATATCATGTATTTTGAATGGATAAGTAATCAAAAGAAAACGGCTTTTCTTCTTCTTTCGTCGATTTTTCTTTCACTTTTTGCATGTGGAGAGAAAAAAATGAGAAAGGCAGAGCTTTTATTGCTTGTTGCTCTTAGGCAAGATACATGTATTCATGAGCAGATTAAGTCCCCTAAAATTCTTATTCTGTCTGTAGATAGTATCTATACTACGTATGCTGATTCGAAGGAGTATCAAGAGTTAAATACTCATTTTGAATCTTTCAACCGTTTGTTTGACGAAGAAACAAAAAAGGCCAAAAAGTCAATTAGTAAGAAAGATATGCGCACACATTATAAGCAGGCACATGCTTATGTCGACAGTGCTCATGTCTATGCAGATAGAATAAAAGCCTTTCGAGGAAGATTCACTCGTAGTATAAAAGAATATGAGGTGAAGGGAGTGTTTTACCCACATAAAAGTAACGAAGCTATATGTTATAATTATCAGGCGATTATAACTCCGGAATGGAAGAGCGTTTATTCTTTAGAAGTGGAAAAATGTAAGCAAAAACCTTAAAAAAGGGGGTTTGTTAACTCTTTATAGGTCTTTGTAGGATATTTTAAACCCCAAATGCTTGTCATTTAGTAAGACGATTGTATATTTGTGATGTGGTTTTTTCATAATAGTATTAGATTTAAGGTTAATAAAATTAATTAGAGGATGTCGTGAGACATCCTCTAGTTTTTTATACCCATTCCATCCTAACAGAATTACTTCAAGTATCTTTTTTATACCCAGTCATTTTCTTATTAAGTATCTTTTTTTGACAAACCATGATTTAAATCTTTTTTTGTCATTATTCAAGCTTCGTTTTGTCTTCTTACTAAGGACTTTAATCAAGATCTGTCTTGTCCTGAAATAATTTTAATACAGACATTTAATCTTTCAACCCGGGTTAAAAGAGCTTTTGACGAGTGTTGAAAGAGCTTCTTACATTCGTCAAAAGAGCTTTTAACGACCGTCAAAAGATTAAATGTATACTTTGAAAAATAGAATTTGATACTTAGAGTATGTAAAGAGGATATGTAGATTTCACTTATAGTTCTGTAATCCGGATTGAAAAGAAGGTGCGCGAATGGCTTATTCCCTATAAAACAAGGGTTTTTTATTGTTCAGGCTGCTAAATTGGTGAAAGTATATTATTTTTGTAAGCAGTGTTTATTTATTTTAGGTAAATAAGTCATCTATGTACCCTGATTTTAACCAACAAACTATGAAAACGAAGAAAGCTTTGCTGTTTTTTATTTTATTATTATCCCCATTCTATATTCAAGCACAAACTGTAGATTCGAAAAACACGTACAATATATTATTGACCGGCGCTTCTTTTGCTTCACCCAATAACGGTTGGTTTGAGTTGGGATGTGAAAAACTGGATGCAAAAGGAGTTAATCGTGCGATTGGGGGAGAAGCTATTGCTAATACGGCCAACCGCATGATTGAAGGCACCTTATATTCAGCAGAAGAATTAGAGGAGATGGATGCGCTAGTCATTATGCAAGTGCATGAAAAAGACGTTTTTAATGAATCGGAATTATTGCCGGCTTATACAGATTATACGATTCCTTTTGATAGAAGTAATTATGCAGCAGCTTATGACTATGTAATCAAAAGATATCTGACAGAGTGCTATGAACTTCGAGATAACCCGCAGTCAAAATATTACGGAAGCAAATCCGGCAAGCCTGCTATCATTGTGCTGTGTACTCATTGGCATGATGCACGTAAAACATACAACACGTCTATTCGCCAGCTGGCTGAGAAATGGGGATTCCCCCTTGTGGAATTTGACAAGTATATCGGGTTTTCTAAAAACGTTCCCCATCCGGTCACCGGCAAACAACAAAGCCTGCTCTTTACGTCAGACGAGCAAGTTACGGACGGCGTAACTTATGGTTTTCATCCCAAAAACGGCAAGAATGAATACATTCAGCAACGAATGGCAGCTGTTTTTGTTGATGTAATGAAAAAGGTTTTACCACTTAAGTAAACTATATCCAAAACATAAATAAGATTTTACAAACTCTTTTAATTAACCAAACTATGAGAAATATTCTGTTACTACTATTGTGCCTGTTCACCTATACCGGCCTTATGGCTCAGCCGGCCGAGAAAGCCGTTCGAGTTTTAGTAGCGTCCAATCATGATGACTTGCTGTATAAAGAAGGTGAAACAGTCAAGTTTACTGTAACCGTCATACGAAATGATATCCCT
>CAZSWS010000010.1:37154-55048 GCA_964610765.1 uncultured Parabacteroides sp. | reverse complement strand
TGTTGATCGAATTTTGCGCAAAGATACGACTAACCATGTGAATTATCTCTATGGTACAATAGTTTTCTGTTTCGTGAGCAAATGGATATGAACCGTTTGGAGAACAATTCCTGTTTTACTTTTGTTTTTCAAGTATGTGAAATGAAACGTTTTATAACTAGTTATACATATACTAAAACCAATTATCCTATGTTGAGAATCGAAATTTTGCCTCATGGACCTTATGCCGTGAAAGGCTTGAGAAGGTTGATAGAAGAAACCTCGTTAAGAAAAGAAGGTATTTTGACTGCTGTTGAAACAAAGGTGTTTGAACCCCAAGAAATTTACTATCTGTGTCGCTGTGGGAAGTCAAAGAATAAGCCGTTTTGTGATGGTGCTCATGTAGAAGCCGGATTTGACGGAACTGAGCAGGCGGATAACAGTCCGTATTTGGATAGAGCTGAACGATATGAAGGAGAGGCGATGGATTTGTTGGATGACGAGCGGTGTTCTTTTGCCCGGTTTTGTCATCGTGAGCGGGGTGATGTATGGACATTGGCTGAGGCATCGGGTGATTCGGAAAATGCTCGCGAAGCAATTGAGGGTGCGAAAGCATGCCCTGCCGGTCGTCTGACAGTGGTTGTTGATGGGGAATTGTTGGAAGATGATTATGAGCCTGTTATTGCAGTAGGGCAGGATCCGGAGAAAAAAGTAAGTGCCGGACTTTATGTGCGTGGTGCACATCAGTTAATAAGTGCAGACGGTTTGGTGTATGAAAGAAGAAATCGGGTGGCTCTTTGCCGTTGTGGTGCATCAGCCAATATGCCTTTCTGTGATGCTAGTCATGTGCGTATAGGCTTTAATGATAAAGAGTAGGGGGACTTTGTGTGTTTGCCCTATTCGACTAACCTTTTAACCCTCGTTAAAAGCTCTTTTGACAGTCGTTGAAAGAGCTTTTGACGCTTGTTGAAAGCTCTTTCAACCCGGGTTAAAAGATTAGTTGTTACTATCGTTTTTATTAAATGCCTATATGCTAGCCAGATACTGTTAGTAGGTGTTTTATTTGTTTGCTTCCTTACTAAAAAGGTTTACATCTGCTGTTTCATTATCCGTTAGGGCTTGTCATCTTGTACTGTTTGATAGTCATTCTGCACTCTCCTGCTCGTAACCCCGCACTTGATGCGGAATCGATTGTGTTTGATGTACGAATGACCAGGGGTGGTATTTTGTATTTGTTTGTATAAGGACGACCGCTTCTTTATCCCGGAGGGATTATATATCGGTAGAACAACATCATATATAGGGGTTGGAATGCTGTAGGTATTCAATATTGGTGTTGTTAAGCCTGTCATTGATGGTAGCCGCAGCTAGTACGGTGTCTGAATACGGGAAAAACTGCGCATAGGGGAGATCATTGTGGTTTGGCACGAAGTGTTCTTATGCTTTTTAAAAGCCGGTTTTAGTCATGATAGGAAAAATAAGGAGAAAATAGAAGCCAAGTATTTGAAGAATAAAAAATATGCGCTATCTTTGCACGCACAAATGCGGAAATAGCTCAGTTGGTAGAGCACAACCTTGCCAAGGTTGGGGTCGCGAGTTCGAGTCTCGTTTTCCGCTCATATTTTAGGAGTGAAAGATGCGGCTAAGAGCCGCTTTTTTATATTCTAAGGCCCGGGTGGCGGAATTGGTAGACGCGCTCGTTTCAGGTGCGAGTGGTTAATAGCCGTGCAGGTTCGATTCCTGTTCCGGGCACAAAAGGAGCTCTTTAGATATTTACGCGCAGGTGGTGGAATTGGTAGACACGCTACTTTGAGGGGGTAGTGCCGGCAACGGTGTGTGAGTTCAAATCTCATCCTGCGTACAATAATAAATAAGCTGCTGACCTTGACAGCTTTCGTGATTTCTCGATTGTGATGCTCTTTCGTTGAAAATTCATGAAATAAAATACAGGTTCTGTTTGCACGGATGGAAATATGTTTTTATCTTTGCGCCCTGTTTAGAAGGAATTAATAAAGTAAATTTGCAAAAAATATAGCAATGTCGAAGATTTGTCAAATAACCGGAAAGAGAGCAATGGTTGGAAACAATGTTTCCCACTCAAATAGAAGAACGAAACGTAAATTCAATGTAAACCTCTTTACAAAGAAGTTTTATTGGGTAGAAGAAGAGATTTGGATCAGCTTGAATGTTTCAGCTGCAGGACTACGTATCATAAACAAAGTAGGTTTGGATGCAGCTATTAAGAAAGCCGCTGAAAAAGGTTATTTATAATAAATACTTAAAGAACATAGGAAATGGGAAAGAAAGTGAAAGGAAACAGAGTGCAAGTGATTCTAGAATGCACTGAGCACAAAGAGAGTGGTCTTCCGGGAACTTCAAGATATATCACAATGAAGAACAGAAAGAATACTACTCAACGATTGGAGTTGAAGAAATACAATCCAATCATGAGAAAAATGACTATTCATAAAGAAATCAAGTAAAATAGGAGACTAAACAATGGCAAAAAAATCGGTTGCAGCATTTAAAAAAGGAGATGGTCGCACATACTCCAAAGTGATAAAAATGGTGAAATCTCCTAAAACCGGAGCATACATTTTTAAAGAAGAAATGGTTCCTAATGAAGCCGTAAAAGATTATTTCGCAAAATAACTCGTCATTCATTTGACAGTCGATATAGAAAACTCTCTTTCAAATCATGAAGGAGAGTTTTTTTATGTCCTTGTCTGAAGGAAATTATCGGATTAAAAATTAATCATCGAGAAAGTAAGCGAATAATTTGTTATTTTTGTTCAACTAATAATAGTAAGAATCAAATAAAATATTGACTGTTATGAGATTTGAAGTATCCAGTACGTCTCTTTTATCCAAATTGCAATCAGTAAGTAAGGTGATTGCGGCGAAAAACTCTATGCCCATATTGGATAATTTTCTCTTTTTATTAAAAGGCAACACTTTAACTATAACGGCTTCGGATATAGAAACACGCCTTGTTACCTCTATCGAAGTAAATAATCCGGAAGGAGAAGGGTTGTTTGCTGTTTCTGCCAAAATCCTTTTGGAACCTCTCAAGGAATTGCCGGAGCAACCATTGAAGTTTGATATAGATGATGACAACCTGGAGATCTTCATTCATTTTGAGAATGGCAAGTATAATTTTATTGGATTAAAAGGAGATACTTATCCCCAGCAAAAAGCACTAAAAGAAGAAGCAGGCAAGATTACTTTGGCTTCTTCTATCTTGCTTAATGGTATTACTCGCACCCTGTTTGCTTCGGCCGACGATGAGTTGCGCCCGGTGATGAATGGTGTTTACTTTGATATGCAAGAAGATGGTCTGGTGTTTGTAGCCTCTGATGGGCATAAGCTGGTTCGACTAGAAAACAAATCAGTTAAATCAGAAACCGCTTCTGCTTTTATTCTGCCTAAAAAGCCGGCCAATCTATTAAAGTCGTTATTGCATAAAACAGACGAACTTGTGAAGATTAGCTTTGATGATAACAATGCCTATGTTCAGTTTGGTTCTTATGAAATGGTGTGTAGACTGCTAGAAGGGCGATATCCGAATTATAACAGCGTTATACCGTTGGAAATACCTAATAACCTGATTATAGATCGTCTTTCATTTTTGAATGCGTTGAAGCGTGTGTCGGTATTTTCAAGTCAATCCAGCAGTTTAATAAAAATCAGCTTGTTTGAAAATGAGATAATAGTATCGGCTCAGGATATAGACTTTTCTACAGCGGCAGAAGAAAAAATTGTATGCCAATATACAGGTATGCAGTTTAATATTGGCTTTAAGTCGCCATTCCTTATCGAGATGCTAAGCAATATCAATTCGAGTGATATTGTGTTTAAACTGACAGATTCTTCGCGTGCAGGCGTAATTGTTCCTTTCGAAAATGAGGATAATGAAGAACTACTGATGTTATTAATGCCTATGATGCTGAACGATTGATAGAATGCAGCTAAACTTAAAAAACCCCATTGTCTTTTTCGATCTGGAGACAACGGGTATCAATATTATAAAAGATCGGATTGTGGAAATATCTTTCTTGAAAATTCATCCGAATGGTAAGGAAGAAGGCAAAACCAGGCGTATCAACCCGGAAATGCCTATACCGCCGGAATCTACGGCAATTCATGGTATTACCGACGAAGATGTAAAAGACTGTCCTACATTTCGTGAAGTGGCTAAGTCATTGGCTTCACAGATAGAAGGATGCGATTTAGCCGGTTTTAATTCAAATCGGTTTGATATTCCCCTCTTGGCTGAAGAGTTTCTTCGCGTGGGGGTAGATATGGATATGAGCAAAAGGAAGTTTATTGATGTGCAGACCATCTTCCATAAGATGGAACAACGAACGTTGTCGGCTGCATATAAATTTTATTGTGATAAAGACTTAGACAATGCACACTCAGCCGAAGCTGATACACTTGCTACCTATGAGGTACTGAAAGCGCAGCTGGATCGTTACCCCAACCTGGAGAATGATATTAAGTTTCTCTCAGAGTTTTCTAGTTTTACAAACAATGTGGACTTTGCCGGAAGAATGATTTATAATGAAGATGGTGAAGAAACAATAAATTTTGGAAAATATAAAGGTCGGTTGGTATTGGATGTATTGGAAAATGATCCGGGCTATTATGCATGGATTATGAATGGTGACTTCCCGTTGAATACTAAGCAAAAGCTGACTGAAATAAAATTAAGAACGCTTAATACAAAATAAATAGATGAACAACTTTGAATGTGTTAATCCTGTAAAGATATCCTTTGGTAAGGGGTCGATAGCCAGACTGTCGGCATTAATACCGGAAGGAAGCAAAGTGTTGATGCTTTATGGCGGTGGGAGTATAAAGAAAAATGGTATTTACGAACAGGTAACAGCCGCTTTAACACCTTTCTCTGTCATTGAATTCTCAGGCATTGAAGCCAATCCTCAGTATGATACATGTATGCGTGCTGTTGAACTGATAAAAAAAGAACAATGTACTTTTTTATTAGCAGTGGGTGGTGGTTCAGTGATTGACGCAACAAAGTTTATTTCAGCGGCAGTTTGTTTTGAAGGGGGTGACCCTTGGAATATTTTGGCTAAGGGTGCAAAGGTGGAGAGAACAATGCCGCTAGGAGTTGTCCTAACACTTTCTGCTACCGGCTCAGAAATGAATGAGAGGGCTGTTGTTTCTCGTAGCTCAACCAATGAAAAATTAGCTTTTGCTACGCCTTTGATTTATCCGCAGTTTTCTGTACTAGACCCTGAAGTTACTTATTCGCTTCCCGAAAAACAGGTGGCTAATGGAGTAGTCGATTCGTTTATGCATGTATTGGAGCAATATCTTACTTATCCGGTGAATGCTAAGGTACAAGACTACTTTGCAGAGTCTTTACTGAAAGTAATCTATACGGAAGGTCGAAAAGTACTAAAAGATCCGTACAATTATGATATTCGTGCCAACTTGATGTGGGCTGCTTCAAATGCTTTGAATGTTTGGATAGGTATGGGAGTCCCACAAGATTGGGCGGCACATCGCATGGGATATTCACTCACTGCTCAATATGGATTAGACCATGCTGAGACTTTGGCTGTTCTATATCCGGGTGTGATGACCTACATGAAAAAAGAGAAAGAAGCAAAAATAATTCGTTTGGGTGAAGTCTTATATGGCATCCTGGAAGGGACTGTAGAGGAACGTGTTGAGCAGACTATTCAAGCTACTGAAAACTTTTTCCGTGAAATGGGTAAGAAAACCCGTCTAAGTGAATATGGTATTGGTGAAGATGCATTAAATGACCTGGCTGAACCTGTAAAAAAGATGGGTTGGAAACTGGGTGAGTATGGAATCATTGATCATCAAAAAGCCAAAGAGATATTTGCGCTTAGGTTGTAAAATAGAAAGATAAATATTGCTTGTGGCATCTATGTTGAAAGGCAAAAAAATAATATTAGGAGTAACCGGAAGCATTGCTGCATATAAAGCAGCACATCTTATCCGTGGGTTTGTGCGTAGGGGAGCTGAAGTACAGGTAGTGATAACGCCTGCTGGAAAAGAGTTTATTACGACTCTTACCTTATCTACTTTAAGTCGTAACCCGGTGATTAGCGAGTTTTTCTCTAATCGTGATGGCACATGGAATAGTCATGTCGATTTAGGACTTTGGGCTGATGCTATGTTAGTAGCTCCGGCTACTGCTGCAACGATTGCTAAAATGGCAAATGGAGTGGCTGATAATATGCTGATCACGACTTATATGTCGTGTAAAGCTCCTGTTTTTGTAGCTCCTGCGATGGATTTGGATATGTTTGCCCATCCATCTACTGCGACCAATCTAGATAAATTACGTTCGTATGGTAATCGGATTATTGAACCTGCCGAAGGCGAATTAGCCAGTCAGTTGATTGGTAAGGGAAGAATGGAAGATCCTGAGGTAATAATAGATGTCTTAGAACGCTATTTTGAAGAACAGGCTACTCTTCAAAAAAAAAAGATTCTGATAACAGCCGGACCTACGTATGAAAAAATAGATCCGGTACGATATATTGGCAACTACTCTTCCGGGAAAATGGGCTTTTCTCTGGCCGAGTCTTGTGCTGAGCGAGGGGCTGAAGTTCATTTGGTTACCGGTCCTGTACATGGTAAAACGATTCACCCGGGCATCAAACGTTACGACGTGGAGTCGGCTGACGAAATGTATGCATTAGTCACTGCTCTTTTCAAAGATATGGACGTTGCCATTTTGTCTGCTGCTGTGGCCGATTATAAACCGGAAAGACAGGCAGATGCTAAGATAAAACGTGAGAAAGAAGGAGATTTTACCTTGAATTTGGTTAAAAATCCGGATATAGCTGCGACATTGGGTAAACAGAAAAGGTCAGATCAACTATTGGTTGGTTTTGCTCTTGAAACAAACAATGAACTTGTTAATGCGCAGGATAAGCTAGCGCGTAAAAACCTGGATTTGATAGTGCTCAACTCTTTGCAGGATGAAGGTGCGGGGTTTAAGCATGATACGAATAAAGTAAGTATCATAGGGAAATCAGGTGTTATTGAGGCGTATCCGTTGAAATCTAAAAAAGAAGTAGCCGATGATATTGTTCATACAATGTTAACACTACTTGTCTAATCTGCATGACAAAGAGAATACTGCTTATCATTTGTTTTGCTATCGTTTGTGTCCAATTACCTGCACAAACAAGTGTTGGTAAAGGATTTGAATTGAATGCCCGTGTAGTTGTGAATCATGCAAACATTCAAGGCTCAGGATATGAACAATTGTTTAAAAATATGGAAACGCAGTTGACTGAATTTTTAAATAACCGACGCTGGACTGATGCTTCATTTGCTTTTAATGAGCGGATTGAGTGTCTTTTTACTTTGGTTGTTAATGAAATGCCTGCTGAAACAAGCTTTAAGGGAGAACTGCAAATACAGGGTAGAAGACCGGTTTATAACTCGGCTTATTCAACTACATTATTCAACTGGAGAGATACACAGTTTGAATTTGAGTATATAGAAATGGAGCCGCTGGAGTTTAACCCTACTCGCTTGACCTCAAGCTTAACAGCTACTTTGGCCTTCTATGTTTATATGATTCTTGGATTGGACTTTGATAGCTATTCGCTGGAAGGAGGAACTGCATTTTATCAGCAAGCACAAGAAATTGTACATATGGCACAGTCTCAGCCGTCATGGGTGGGCTGGAAAGCTTTTGATACGAAACGCAATCGACATACGTTAATAACCGGACTGACGGATAATACATCGGGTAAGTTTCGCGAGTTCTGGTATCATTATCACCGAAAAGGATTGGATGAAATGGCTGCTCATGTAGAACGTGGGAGAATAAATACCATTACTAATCTGCGTGAACTTCAAGCATTGTATAAGGCTAAACCTGCCTCTGTATTACTTCAATTATTTGCAGATGCGAAACTAGATGAGGTGCTGGGCGTATATTCCCAAGCTACTACAGCAGAGAAAGAAGAAGGATATCGACTTTTTTCATCGATATATCCCGGTTTAACAACACGCCTTCAAGCATTGAAAAATTAGTATTTATGTTGAAAACACTTTACATACGCAATTTCTTATTGATTGATGAATTAACGATATCTTTTGATAAAGGTCTGTTGGTTATAACGGGTGAAACAGGAGCCGGAAAGTCAATCATTCTAGGTGCGTTGTCTTTAGTGCTCGGTCAACGTTCAGATAGTAAAAGCCTTCGTGATGCGAGTGCTAAATGTATAATTGAGGCAGAGTTTGACCTGTCTGCTTATCAGTTGAAGGATTTTTTCACAGCTAATGAATTGGATTATGACGCTACATCTTGCTTGTTAAGACGTGAGCTGTCTCCTTCGGGCAAGTCTCGGGCTTTCATCAATGACTCGCCGGTTTCGTTGAGTGTTTTGAAAGAGTTAGGGAGTTATCTGATAGATATTCATTCACAACATCAAAATCTATTGCTGGCTGAATCTCGCTTTCAGTTGAGTGTGGTTGATGCTATGGCTCAAAATGCCGCTTTATTAGTTGCTTATAAAAATAAGTATGCCGCTTACCTTTCATTGAAAACGGAGTTGACCGTATTGGAAGAGAAAGCCAAGCAGGCTGCCCTTGACGAAGACTACATACGTTTTCAATATGAACAACTACATGAAGCCGAGTTGAAAGAGGATGAAGAGGCAGCGTTGGAAGCAGAATTAGAAACCTTATCGCATGCTGAAGAGATAAAAGCAACGCTCTATAAAGTGAGTGAATTGCTGGATAGTGATGGGCAGGGAGTATTGTCATATTTGCATGAAGCCAGGACATCCTTTTCAGCCATCAAAAGCTATTTTGTTCAGGCCAAAGAGTTTGCTGACCGCTTAGATACTGCTTACCTGGATTTGAAAGATTTATCAGCTGATACGAATCGTTTGGCAGAAGATGTTGAGTTTAATCCATCTCGTATGGAATGGATTCAGAACAGGCTGAACAGCCTATACTCATTGCAACAAAAGCATCGAGTAGCTACAACACGTGAGTTGATAAAACTCATGGATGAATTTAAATCTAAGTTATCTGAAATTGAATCGCACGATGATACGCTTCAGTCATTGAAAAAGCAGGTGAAAGATGCGTATGCGGAAGTGAAAGATACGGCAAATGAGTTAAGTAAGAAACGCCATTCCATAACTAAACAAATTGTTGGCTATATCGCAGAGAAATTGACATTGCTCGGTATGCCTTATGCCCGTTTGGATATTCAGTTTGCTAAACGTGACGAACCCGGAGAGGATGGAATAGATGAGGTGGAATTTCTATTTTCGGCGAATAAGAATGAACAAGTTAAGCCGGTTAGTCAGGTCGCATCAGGTGGTGAGCTTTCTCGCTTGATGATCTGTCTGAAAGCTATGGTTGCCGGATTTACTGCATTACCATCCATCATCTTTGATGAAATAGACACCGGAGTTTCAGGTGATATTGCTGATAAAATGGGCGAGTTAATGAATGACATGGGAAGAAATATGCAGGTAGTTGCTATTACTCACCTTCCGCAGATTGCAGCCAAAGGTAGGAGCCACTGGTTTGTGTATAAGGAAGACAGTACTGAACGCACTTATACGCGTATTCGTTTGCTTTCGGAAGAAGAAAGAGTTAATGAGTTGGCACGAATGCTAAGTGGGGCGGAATTGACCGAAGAAGCACTGGCTAATGCTCGTGTATTGTTAGAAAGTAATCATAAAAACTAATCGCTTTTAATACGTATAGAATGAGAGAAAATGAAATGATTTTTGGGATTCGTTCAGTCATTGAGGCTATCAATGCAGGAAAAGATATAGATAAGGTGATAATCAAGAAGGATCTTCAAGGAGATCTTTATAAAGAATTGATGGAAGCCTTGAAAGGACGTATTATTCCTATTCAGCGCGTTCCTATTGAGCGATTAAACCGTATAACACGTAAGAATCATCAGGGAGTAATTGCTTATATATCAGCAGTGACTTATCATAAGTTGGAAGATATTATCCCCTTTTTATTTGAACAGGGAAAAGAACCTTTCATCGTTTTACTGGATGGAGTTACTGATGTCAGAAACTTTGGAGCTATCGCCAGAAGTTGCGAGTGTGCCGGGGTAGATGCAATCGTTATTCCTGCACGTGACAGTGTGTCGGTCAATGCGGATGCCATGAAGACTTCGGCCGGGGCTCTGAATGTATTGCCGGTGTGTAAAGAGCCTGACTTAAATAAAGCCATTCGCTTTTTGCGTAACAGCGGAGTTAAAGTCTATGCTTCAAATGAGAAAGGAAGTGTGAATTATTCACAGGTTCACTATGAAGGTCCGGTTGCTATTGTGATGGGTTCTGAAGATAAAGGTGTTTCGAATGAAAACCTTCGCATCAGTGATGAAATTATTAGTATACCTCAATTTGGCACTATTGGTTCTTTGAATGTGTCAGCTGCTGCCTCTGTATTGATTTATGAAGTGGTGCGCCAACGTATAGATAAAGAAGTATAAGTTATGATGCAGACGCAGATACGATTGAAAAACATGCGCTTTCACGCTTATCATGGTGTGTTAGAGCAAGAAAAGCTAACCGGTAATCTGTTTGTTGTTAACTTGTTGATTACTGCCCCTCTGGAGAGCGCTTTGTCAAGTGATAAACTAACAGATACGCTAAATTATGCGGAAGTTTATGCCGTAGTAAAGGAGCAAATGGAAATTTCTTCTGACCTGTTGGAGCATGTTGCCGGACGAATATTATATGCTTTGAAAGAACAATTTCCGACAATAACGGCTGTTCAACTTGAAGTATCAAAGGATAATCCACCTTTTGGAGGAGATGTAGAGTCTGCTTCAGTGATTGTGAATCAGCAGTATTGAAAATCTAAGGAGTATTAATATTCTCTTTCTCCGAAGAGATAAGTGCCAATCCGAATCAGCGTGCTCCCTTCTTTAATGGCAAAGGGATAATCATTAGTCATACCCATAGATAGTTCGGTAAATAGCGCCGGGTCAGTATGAGGCACACATTTGTCGTATAGTAGCTTAAGCTCATGAAACTCTCGCTGAACGTGTGCTGTATCATCTGTCAGCGTAGCCATTCCCATTAATCCGCGCAGACTGATATTCGTATATTCTTTTAGTTTTCCGGAAGCAATCAGCTCATAACATTCTTCAGTAGAAAATCCTTGTTTCGTGTCTTCTTCTGCAATATGGACTTGAAGAAGAATAGGGAGTATGCGATTATTTCTTTTAGCCTGCTTGTTGATTTCTTTCAATAGACGAAGGGAGTCAACACTTTCAATCAGGTGAATGAAAGGAGCAATGTATTTTACTTTATTGGTCTGTAAGGGCCCAATGAAATGCCAAACAATATCTTTAGGAAGTGTGTCAAATTTAGTTCTCAACTCTTGTACGCGACTCTCGCCAAATAAGCGCTGTCCGGCTTCGTAGGCTTCTAAAATCGCTTCATTAGGATGAAATTTAGACACCGCTACCAGTTTGACATTTGCAGGTAGCGATGCATGTAATTGTTTTATCTTTTGACTAATGGTCATTTAAGCATGCTCTTTTTTTGAAGAATTAGCTAAAAATGGGAATACATCCATCAGCTGAGTTTCAGTTACAGCCGCGATTGCATAATCAGACATGGTACCCTTCATGCCTTTTTCAAAAACATCAATGGCTTCTTGTAGGTCGGAAGCTTGTGAGAGCATTTGGACAGCAGTCTTTTTCTCAGCTCCACTTTTTTCATCTAGCGTGATATAGAATACTTTTATTTTATAGTAGCGATCGCCATTCTCATTGAAAAATATATCTGTATACTTGACTCTTTTAATGTCAGCTACTGTAAATTCTCCGGAAATAAACGGCTGTATCTCTTCGATGATACGTGCCTCTGCTTCAGTAAAAGACAAGGCATCTACCAAATAGGGTTCAGTGACTTTTTTCTGTACACCATTCTCCATCATCTTTTCATAAGAAACCTTGCATTCAAACCAATTGTTCATGTGTTTTTTTATTTAAAATGTACGCAAAGATACTCGCATCCCCGTAATTAAACAAGTTGTTAACCCCTTCGTTTCAGCTATAAATACTTAAAAAGAGAGGACGTAATTGTTGAGAATCTCAGCATTATTAAAACAATAAGGACATGGATAAAAAAGCCATGTCCTTATATTGTACGCCAATAGTTTAAGCTTTATAGCAGATTGGAAGCAAGTTCAGATAATTGACTTCTTTCACCTTTGATTAGATTAATATGGGCAAAAATCTCTTGTCCTTTCATCTTATCAATCATATAAGCTAAACCATTACTTTGTGCATCTAGATAGGGTGAGTCTATCTGTTGGATGTCTCCGGTAAAAATCATCTTTGTGCCTTCTCCTGCACGTGTGATAATGGTTTTAATCTCATGAGGAGTCAGGTTTTGTGCCTCGTCAATGATACAGAAGGTATCAGATAAGCTGCGTCCACGAATAAAAGCTAGTGCTTCGATTTGCAATTGGTTGGATTTTTGCATTTCATCCAGAGCTTTAACTTCAGAACTGTTTGATGAAAACTGTCCTTTAATAACGTTCAGGTTGTCAAATAAGGGCTGCATATAAGGAGCAACTTTCTGTTGTTCAGTTCCTGGAAGAAAGCCTAGGTCTTTATTTGCCAGAGCAACAATAGGACGAGCTAATAGGATGTTTTTATATGCATTAGCTTGCTTTAATGCTGAGGCCAGTGCCAAAAGAGTTTTACCTGTTCCGGCTTTACCTGTTACGCCTACCAGTTTAATATCCGGGTCGTTAAGTATTTCGAATGCAAAGCTTTGTTCAGCATTTCTAGGCTGAATACCGTAATTGCTGCCTTTTGAGATTTTTCTAACTCGTCCGGTAAATGGACTGTACCTTGCCAAGACAGAGCTGCGAATACTTTTAAGAATAAAGCAAGCATTCGGTTCTAAATTAACAACCTGTTCTAGTTCAGACTTATCAATGCCTTCCGGTGAAGAGTAGATACGGTCTATTAAGTCCGGATCTATATCTTCGTATGTCTGATGTGCTTGCTCAAAGATGGATACATCAACTACTTTGTCGGTTATATAATCCTCTACATCGATGCCTAACGCCCTTCCTTTCATGCGTAGGTTCACATCTTTCGTGACCAGAATTGTCTTTGTCTTTGGATATTTTTCAGCAATGAATAGTGCACAAGACAGAATTCTGTTATCCGGTTTTTTATCCGGGAAAGAGGCAGCTACCTTTTTTTGGTAATGATCTTCTATAACGATATAAAGAGTTCCCATGCCGGGTCCTAGCGATGCTCCTTTCAGAAATAAATCATTGGTGGTGAGGTCGTCCAGTCTTCTAACAAACTCCCGTGCATTATAATTAATTTGGTCACCGCCTCTTTTGAATTTGTCTAATTCTTCTAATACAACGATAGGAAGATAGATGTCATTCTCTTGAAAATTTTCAATACAGTTATAATCGTGAAGAATAACATTCGTATCGAGTATGAAATTCTTTTTTGCTCCCATAATACTTCTTTTTAGGTTCAACTTTTGAGTAATAGCAACTTATACTAATAACAGTAATAGAGGCAAGAGGGTTGCAAAAGTCCGATAAAAAGCGGAGTCTATGCCTAGATTGCTTATTTTTGCGTATTAAATATTGATAGATTCATGACATACAATGAAGTTTTAGCATACTTATATGCAAGTACTCCCGACTTTCAGAAAGTAGGAGGTGCAGCCTATAAGCCCGGTTTGAGTAGAAGCTTAGCGTTGGATGAACAATCCGGTTTTCCCCATCAGGCGTATCAGACCATCCATGTAGGAGGAACTAATGGTAAAGGATCGGTATCTCATTTGCTTTCGGCTGTATTGCAGTTGTCCGGTTATAAAACCGGTCTTTTCACTTCGCCCCATTTGGTCGACTTTAGAGAGCGTATTCGTGTGGATGGAGCAATGATTAGCCGAGAGTATGTGACGAATTATGTAAACTCCCGAAAGAATTATTATGAACAATTAAAACCCTCTTTTTTTGAAGTAACCTCCAGTATGGCTTTTGATTACTTTAAGGATGAACAGGTTGATGTTGCTATTATTGAAGTTGGTTTAGGAGGGCGTTTAGACAGTACCAATATTATATCACCTGCATTGAGTGTGATTACGAATATAAGTTTTGATCATACGCAGTTTTTAGGAGATAGCTTGGAGAAAATAGCGGAGGAGAAAGCAGGGATAATCAAACCTCATACTCCGATAGTAGTCGGTAATGCAGTCAATGCTTCCATACGCTCGGTTTTTGAAGAAAAAGCATTGTCAGTGAAAGCTCCTATCTATTTTGCTAAAGATGCTAACCTGTTGACCGATGCTTCATGGGATGCGAAAAAAGGATGGTTGTTTAAAATAGCAGACTTGGGAAATATTTATGGCGAACTATCCGGCTGGGCACAACAAGAAAATGCGGCAACTGTTCTCACTGCGATTGAATGTTTACGAAGACAGGGGATGATTATTCCGAATGAAGCCATCAAACGGGCTTTTGCAGAAGTAGTTCGGTTGACCGGACTGATGGGAAGATGGCAAACCTTGCAAGACCAGCCTCAGGTGGTTTGTGATACAGGGCATAATAGTGGCGGATGGACATATTTAGGAAAGCAATTGCAACAAATTGTTGATGAAGGACGAGCGTTAAGGATGGTGATTGGCATGGTGAATGATAAAGACATTCACAGTGTACTTCAATTAATGCCTAAGGATGCGCAATATTTCTTTACACAGCCTTCTAACGAAAGGGCACTTCCTGCAGATTTATTTAAGGAGCAAGCTTTAGTCCACCACTTGAAAGGTCAGTCGTATTCAACGGTCGAAGAAGCTGTGCAAGCTGCTTTGTTTGAAGCTTCGCCGGATGATTTTATTTTTATAGGCGGAAGTACTTTTGTAGTTGCTGATGCACTACCCTTGTTTATGCATTGAAGATATAATACATTAAAAATGCCCTTATAGCACTAACTTATGCTATAAGGGCATTTTTTTATAGAGAGAGTATCTCTTTTTATTTTATATTTGGTCTGTCCAGTCCGTAATCTTTTTTCATATCTACAGCCTTAAGAATCAACGATAAGATAATCGCTGCAATACCGAATCCGGCAAAGACTAATTCGGGCATGGTATAGTTATAGACTGCTCCTCCTTCAAGTGCTTCTTTCGTAATATCCGGGTTAGATGCGCTTAGCACACTTCCAATCAAAATAGGTACGAGCATTAGACCGATATTTTGAATCCAGAAGATAGCCCCGTAAGCTGTCCCTAAATATCGATCTTCCACAATTTTAGGTATAGATGGCCACATAGAAGCAGGTACTAAGGCAAAAGCAGTACCTAGTATAATGATGGTCACAATGGCTACGAAAGGAGTTAAGTAGGCTGTTGGAAGCAGGGCGAAAATAAGGTGTGATAAGGTCATCAACACTGAGCCGAAAAACATCATAGTTGCCCCTTTGCCAAATCTATCCAGGAAAGCTCCAATGAACGGAGTTAGAATCAATGCGCCAATAGGGAAGATGGAAACATAAGTAGACGCTGTTGCATGCGGAATGAGAAGCTTGGATGCCAACATTTCAGTTGCAAAACGCTGGAAAGGGAAGATTGCCGAATAGAAAAGTACACAGAGTCCGGCGATGGTAATGAAACCGGGGTTTTTAAGTAGTTTCAGTAAGTCTGATAGCTTGAAAGCCTCTTCAGCTTCTTCATCTTCATTAGCAGCTGATGCTGCTGTTTCTTTATCAAGTTTCACATCCATAATACAGTAGATAGCAAAGAAGATGAATGCAATGATTAAGAAAACAGCTCCCCATAAAAAGACATTAGATGTAGTCCACAAGGAAGGATCGGTCGATTTGTTGTTAGCCAAAATGGGAGATAGTTGCATGACGGCAAAAACACCTAAACGGGCGATAGCCATTTCAAGCCCCATAGCTAAGGCCAGTTCTTTTCCTTTAAACCATTTGACGATTGTTTTTGAAACGGTAATCCCTGCCATCTCCATACCCATCCCGAATATAGCAAAGCCAATACAGCTATATACCAGTGTTTGGGGAATGTCGCTTCCTAGAATGCTCACCGTTAGTTCTTTATCGATAAAGCCGATTCCGTAAAATTTCAGTAGTGCGCCAATAACCATGAGGGTGCCCGAGAAGATTAAAGAAAATCGGATGCCTTTTTTATCCAGGATAATTCCGGCAAAGATGAGGAAAGCGAAAAACACATTGATGGAATATTCTGCTCCGGCGTATGCACCAAACATGTCTGACGACCAAGAGTAGGCTAGTTCGAGTTGGTTTTTGATAGGCGATGCGATGTCTACAAAGAAGTAGGCTAAAAACATGGCACCTGAAATAAGCATAAGAGCTGTCCATCTTGCTCCGGCTGAGTCACGTAAGGATTTTTTAATTTGTTCTGTCATGAGTATATATTTTTATAAATTGCAGGGGATTGTCTGATGTAATATCATGAATAGTTAGTGTTAATAGTCTTGTTTTATATTTGTTACTTTAATATTTCTTTAAGTAAACGCGCAAATATACGGCTTTTTACCCTATACGGATGTTTATATTCATAATTATCTCTCACTATCAAGGCTTTGTTTTGATAACCTAAAATCCTTTTCTAATGAAACTGATTGAAATGAAAAGACACTTTATATTCCTTAATATAATAGAGACTGCTTCTGCTATGTCAGTAAGAATAGAAAAGATTATACTACTTTTGTATTTACTTTTTATAAAGCGTAATGATTGACAAAGGAACGATAGATAGAATACTGGATACAGCAAACATTGTGGATGTTGTGTCTGAATTTGTCACATTAAAACGACGTGGTGTCAACTATGTCGGGCTTTGTCCATTTCATGACGACCGTACTCCTTCCTTTTATGTATCTCCGGCCAAAAACATATGCAAATGCTTTGCTTGTGGCGAGGGAGGTACATCCGTTCACTTCGTAATGAAGCATGAACAACTTAGCTATCCGGATGCTTTGCGCTTTTTGGCTAAAAAATACCATATCGAACTAAACGAACGAGAGCTTACTGAAGAAGAACTTCAGGTGCAAAACGATCGGGAGAGTATGCTCATTGTGAATAACTGGGCGCAAAAGCATTTTGAAACCTTATTACATCAGCACGATGAAGGGCGAAGCATTGGTCTGCGATACTTCAAAGAGCGAGGGTTTAGGGAAGATGTTATCAAAAAATTTGGTTTAGGTTATAGCCTGGATCAGTGGGATGAGTTGTATCAATCGGCTACGAAGAGCGGATATAAGCAAGAGTACCTGGAGAAAACCGGCTTAATCATTGTGCATGAAAGTGGAAAAATAAGTGATCGCTTCCGAGGTCGTGTCCTTTTTCCTGTCCATTCGTTAAGTGGCAAAGTAGTTGCCTTTGGCGGACGAATTTTAAAGAAAAATGATCGGGCTGCCAAATACGTCAATTCACCGGAAAGTGAGATATACCATAAAAGCAATGAACTGTATGGAATCTACTTTGCCCGTCAGCAAATATCCAAACAGAGCAAGTGCTTTTTGGTTGAAGGTTATACAGATGTGCTATCCATGCATCAGGCTGGGTTAGAAAATGTAGTAGCCTCATCGGGTACAGCATTAACGTCAGGGCAAATACGTCTGATACGTCGGTTTACAGAAAATATTACGGTGATTTATGATGGCGACTCTGCCGGGATAAATGCTGCACTACGTGGTATAGATTTGCTGCTTGAAGAAGGAATGAATGTAAAAGTGGTGCTGCTCCCTGATGGTGAAGACCCGGATTCATTTGCTAAAAGCCATAGCTCGTCCGAGTTCTTATCTTTTGTCAGTGAAAATGAAGTGGACTTTATAAATTTTAAGGTCGACCTTTTATTAAAAGAGGCTGGTGAAGA
>CAZSWS010000010.1:34171-37054 GCA_964610765.1 uncultured Parabacteroides sp. | reverse complement strand
GAGCGCATCATTTATCGTGTGGAAGATGAAAAACAGGAAACAACTTATACATACAATGTAGCTGAGTTTGTTCAAAATGAATTGACTCGAGACGACTTGCACTTTTTCACTCCGCTCTATAAGCAAATGTTAGAGGAAGTCGTATCGCAAAGTCGAAAAGAAGGATTCTCAGCTTCACGCTATTTATTGGCGCATACCGATTCTGAGATAAGCCGATGCGCAGCAAACTTGCTGAGTGAAAAGTATCAACTGAGTAAGCTGCATAGCCGTTATAAAGAAATAGAAACAGAAGAACAGAACTTAAATTCCCTCTTGATTCATGGACTTTATACATTTAAAGATGCTTATATCATGTATAAAATCAATGAGGTGCAAGAGAAAATAAAAAAAGCACAAAGTGAAAACAATATCGATGAAGTTGTAGAATTAATGACACAAGTGTCGACGTTGAATGAAATAAAAAGTGTTTTAAATAAACAGTTAGGTGAACGGATCATATTAAAAATGTAAAAGAGAAGAAGATGTTTTTTTTAGAAACTAAAGATGTTGTCAAGCAATATGCAGCCCATTTGGCCTTAGATCATGTGAGCATTCGTGTCCCGAAGGGGCAGGTGTTTGGGCTTTTAGGACCAAACGGAGCAGGGAAAACCACGTTGATTCGTATCATCAACCGGATTACAGCGCCAGATAGTGGCTTGGTATTGTTCAATGGACGCGAATCAAAACCGGAAGATATATATCAAATAGGCTATTTGCCGGAAGAGCGTGGTCTATATAAAAAGATGAAGGTGGGGGAGCAGGCTGTTTACCTGGCCCAATTGAAAGGATTGTCTTATCATGAGGCGAGCAGACGTTTACGCCGGTGGTTTGATAAGTTTGATATTATGCCTTGGTGGGATAAAAAATTGGAAGAGCTATCGAAAGGTATGCAGCAGAAGGTGCAATTTATTATCACCATTATTCATGAACCTCAGTTGTTGATTTTTGACGAACCATTCAGTGGCTTTGACCCGGTCAATGCCAATTTGCTGAAACGTGAGATACTCGAATTAAAAGATAAAGGGCATACAGTGATTTTTTCTACGCATAATATGTCGTCTGTGGAAGAAATCTGTGATGAAATAGCCTTAATCAATCGTTCGAAGGTTGTGTTGTCAGGTAACGTACAAGATATACGAAGTACATTCAAGAGCAATACATTCTTTATATCTGTTGCGGGCAACCGTTTTGTTGCTAATCCCGAGTTGTACGAAGTGGTAGAAGAAAACCAAATCGATAAGCACACAGAAGTGCGTGTTAAGTTGAAACAATCGATTAGTAACTCCGACTTGTTGAATAATATCATCCAACAGAATGAGATTCGTTCGTTTGTGGAAGAACTGCCCTCAATGAATGATATTTTTATTGACACGGTATCTCAAAAATGAAAAGTACTAAATCGGGTGTTGCCAGCGATTGTGTGAATATCTATCGATTAAGTACGACCCGGAAATAAATAAAAACATGAATAAAATAGGATTAATAATCAAACGTGAATACTTGCGCCGTGTGAGCAAGAAATCATTTATATTACTCACCTTCTTGACACCCCTGCTGTTGGTCGCTCTCGTTTTTGTGCCACTTTGGTTGTCCAGTATCAAGGGGAGCGATGTTAAGATAATTGCTGTGAATGATACGACCGGTAAATATGCCGCTTTGTTGAAAGATGCGGATAATTATCAGTTTAAGGTGAGCGAACGAAGTTTGGAAGAACATCGTCAACAAGAAAATGGAGAATTCTTTGCTTTCTTAAACATAACAGATGACTTGTTGAAAAATCCAAAGGCAGCAGTCATTTACTCAGAAAAACAAGTTCCAATGGAATTGAGTGATATGATTAATCGCTCGCTACGCACAGAGTTGGAGCGCGAAAAAGTCGAATCGTTTAACATTCCGGATTTGCAGCAAATCATCGATGAAACCAAAGTGAATTTTTCTGTTCAGACCATCAAGTGGAGCAAAGATGGCAAAGAGACGGTTTCGTCTGCCGAGATTGCTTTCTATATTGGTTTTCTTGTAACAATGTTGATTTTCATGTTCATCATGACTTATGGAGGGATGGTGATGACCGGAGTGATGGAAGAGAAAAAGAACCGGATTGTTGAAATCATGGTTTCGTCTGTCAAGCCATTTGACCTGATGATGGGTAAAATTGTGGGCATTGGTATGGTAGGCATCACGCAGTTAATTCTTTGGGGTGTGCTCACAATCCTGTTGATAGGAGTAGGGCAGGTGTTCTTTGGAGGTAGCTTGAATGCCGCTCTTGCCGAAAGTGCCAATATGCAACAAGGCATGGCGAACGTGGATATGGAGTCGTTAGGTAAAACAGGTGAAATAGTATTGGCATTGCAGTCTTTTAACTTTGTAGAAATTGGCATTTGCTTTGTTCTGTTCTTTATAGGTGGCTATTTGCTTTACGCCTCCCTTTTCTCTGCCATTGGTGCATCGGTAGATAATGAAGAGGATACGCAGCAATTTATGGTTCCGGTCACCATCCTATTAGCTTTTGCACTCTATGCCGGTATTTATAGTCTGAGAAACCCCGATGGACCTCTGGCTTTTTGGTGCTCGATTTTTCCATTGACATCGCCCATTGTGATGATGATGCGTTTGCCCAGTGAAGTGCCTATGTGGGAGTTGTTGCTTTCTATTGCGTTGCTGTATGGTACATCCATCCTCTGTGTGTGGATTTCAGCCCGTATATATCGTGTAGGTATTTTGATGTACGGAAAGAAACCCTCTCTCAAAGAAATGATTAAATGGATGAAATATAAATAATCACACAGTTTATACTCTAAATATATCAAACAGGGGATGCTCAAATACGAGTATCCCCTGTTTGCG
>CAZSWS010000010.1:0-34071 GCA_964610765.1 uncultured Parabacteroides sp. | reverse complement strand
TAATAGATTTGAGAAAATCTTAAAGCGAGTTAACTATTGAATTACCATCAATTAATTAAAAGAATTTTTTTGACATGAGTAAAAAGAATTATTTAGGCATTAAGCGATTTTTGCTTGTTTTTGCTGGGATATTGCTTGCAGTCTCTCATCCATTGATGATGTCGGCGAGTCAACAAAACCAGAAAAGTAAAATTGTAGGTGCAGTTACAGATTCAAAAACCGGAGAAGCACTGATTGGTGTTACGGTTATGATTAAAGATTCCAATGTTGGATCCCACACAGATGCTGATGGGAAATTTGAGATTATGGCAGCACCGGATGATATTTTGGTGTTTTCTTATTTGGGTTATACTACCAAAGAAATCAAAGTAGGCAACCAAAAAGTCATTGCCATGACTTTGTCGGACGATGTGCAGCGGTTGGAAGAAGTGGTTGTAACGGCTTTTGGAACCGGACAAAAAAAGGAAACAATAACCGGTTCTATTCAAACGGTACGTCCGAGTGATTTGAAAGTGCCGGCAGCAAACCTTTCTACTGCCTTTGCCGGACGACTAGCCGGTGTAATTGCCTACCAACGGAGTGGCGAACCGGGTAACAATGGTGCAGACTTCTTTATTAGAGGGGTTGCCACCATGAACTCTCAGACTCCTTTAATTGTACTTGACGGGGTAGAGATATCCAGAGCCGATTTAAATGCATTGGATCCGGAAGTGATTGAAAGCTTTTCCGTATTGAAAGATGCTACCGCCTCTGCTATGTATGGTACTCGCGGAGCGAATGGCGTGTTGATAATTAAAACAAAGTCCGGTATGGACTTGGAAAAGCCTGTTATTGGATTTCGTTTTGAATCGTATGTAAATACTCCAATTAAGCGTCCTAAAATTGTAGATGCCATTACTTTTATGAATATGTATAACGAAGCGGTAACCAATCAGGGAACGGGTGATGTGCTTTATTCGGAGGATAAAATATACGGAACGGCGAACAATTTGAACCCGTATATCTATCCGAATGTAGATTGGTATGACGAGGTTTTTAAAGATGCTACTTTTAATCAAAAAGCAAATTTTAATGTACGTGGGGGAACGTCAAAAGTTACTTACTTCATGAATCTATCAATGAATCATGAAACCGGTATGCTGAAAGAGCGGGCTAATGATTTTTATTCGTATAAAAACAATATTAACTATATGAAATATGCCTTTCAGAATAATATTGACTTTCACATGTCTAAATCCTCGACCTTGTCTTTGCACCTGAATGTGCAGCTCAATGATATGCATGGTCCGATAACCTCAGGTGATGGGGGAAATATCGGTGGAATTTACAATGCTATTATGGGGACAAATCCGGTCGACTTTCCCGTTATGTATCCCAAGGGCAATGACGAATGGTATCATTGGGGAGGAATTGTAGCCGGAAACTATTTCCCGGTAAACCCGGTGGCTATAGCAACAATGGGTTATAAAGACACTTTTGAGAGTACGGTGGTAGCGAATGTGGATTGGACGCAAAAGCTGGATTTCATTACAGAAGGGTTAAAGTTTAATGCATTAGTTTCTTTTAAGAACTGGTCATATAATCATAAATTTCGATTCCAGGGTTATAATTCGTATCAATTGACGGATTATTCCAAAAATGAGGATGGCAGTTATGAGTATACGCATGCCCCCATTGGAGATGCAACAAATAATACTTTGGACTCAGCTTTTGGAACGAATGGTGACCGACGTTTTTATCTTCAAGCCTATGTAGATTATAGTCGTTCATTTGGCGACCATAATGTGGGAGGAATGTTATTGTATAACCAGGATGAGTATAATAGCAATGTTAACTCTTCTTTACTGCCATCGCTACCAAAACGGAGGATGGGTTTAGCGGCTCGGGCAACCTACGACTATGCACACCGCTATATGGTAGAGTTTAATGCCGGTTACAACGGGTCAGAGAACTTTGCAAAAGGACATCGTTTTGGATTCTTTCCTTCTATCTCAGTAGGATGGAATGCGAGCCAGGAGGCATTTTGGGAGCCTATTTCATCGGTTGTTTCTAATTTTAAAATCCGTGGTTCCTATGGTTTAGTGGGTAATGATCAAGACCCTTATGCTCGTTTTTTATATATGGGTATTACTAATTTGGGTGGTTCTCCTTCTTATACTACCGGCTTTGGTACTAATAATTCTACCATATCCGGTCCTACCTTTGAAAGGTTTGACAATAAGGAAATAACCTGGGAAGTAGGTCATAAACTGAATGTGGGTGCCGATATTCAATTGTTTAATTCTTTGAATTTGACGGTGGATGCATTTCAGGAAATAAGAACCGATATTTTAGCCAAAAAAGCATCTATCCCAAACTATCTAGGTACAGTAAATACAGTTATTTATGGTAATTTTGCTGAAGTAAAGAACTGGGGAGTTGATTTAGCCGTAGATTATGGGAAGAAGATTAATAAAGATTTATCGATACAATTTCAAGGAACCTTTACGTTCGCACGAAATAAAGTAAGGAAAGTGGATCAGGCAGCTAACATGCGCCCTGCTCTATCGCAGATAGGTAAACCTTTGAACACAATATGGGGATATGTAGCGGATGGACTGTATATAGATGAAGCTGATATTGCGAACAACCCTACCTCAACTTTGGGAAATATAACGATTGCTCCGGGTGATGTGAAATATGTAGATCAGCCGGATGCTGATGGAAATTTTGATGGACAAATCACAGCTGATGACAGGGTGCCTATTGGACGACCGACTGTGCCGGAGATTTTGTATGGTTTTGGACCTTCTATTACTTGGAAAAAATGGGACTTTTCATTCTTTTTCCAAGGTCAAGCCAATGTTTCATTGATGATGAGTGGTTTCGAACCGTTTGGTACTCAATCGAAACAAAATGTACTGCAATGGATTGCGGATGATTATTGGAGTAAAGACTTCCAAAATCCGGATGCAAAATATCCGCGATTGACAAAGTATAACAACAATAATAATACACAATGGTCTACTTATTGGCTTAGAAATGGTGCTTTCTTAAAACTGAAAAACCTAGAAGTGGGTTATCGGTTTAAATGGGGGCGGGTCTATGCTAGTGGTACGAACCTGTTGACTTTTTCTCCGTTCAAGCTTTGGGATCCGGAAATGGGAGGTGGAAAAGGGATGAGTTATCCCACGCAGCAAACCTTTAATCTGGGACTTCAACTGACTTTTAATTAATTTTTCAATCGAAATATATTATGAAACGAATATATACATATATATTATTATTTTTCATCGTCATCGGATATAGCTCTTGTGATTATCTGGATATCATTCCGGATGAGACAACTACTGATGAAGATACGTATGCAGATAAGCATGCAGCTAGGAGATACTTGTACTCTTGTTATGGCTATTTGCCACAAAGTAATAGTTCAGCCGGGAGTTTAGACTTGATGACCGGTGATGAGGTGATAACGGCCTTTGAACATGAAACATTTGCGGCTTTTCCGAAAGGGAACTATTCTGCTGCCAATCCGGTGATTTCTTATTGGAATACCTTTTTTCAAGGTCTGCGCCAATGCCACATGTTGCTGGAAAGACTGGATGCTGTACCGGATTTGGAACCGGATGTTAATAAAGACTACAAGGCTCAGCTGAAATTTCTTATTGCGTACTATCATTATATGATGATTCGTAGCTATGGACCGGTCATTCTTATCAAAGAAACGCCGAATATCAATACGACAGTGGCTGACTATTTAGGGCGTACACCGTTAGACGAATGTGTGGAGTGGGTGAGCAACCTGCTTGATGAAGCTGCGGCCGATTTACCGGCTATTCGACCAACTTCTTCAGAATATGGCTTGGCCACCAGCGTAGCGGCAAAAGCCGTGAAAGCAAAACTAAGCCTATATGCAGCTTCTCCCTTGTTTAATGGGAATGCTGAGTTTTATAGTGACTTTGTAGATAAAGAAGGGGTGAACTTGATACCTACTACGTATGATGCGAATAAATGGGTTGTTGCCCGAGATGATTTGAAAGCGGCAATTGATTGGGCTGAATCAAATGGTCATGCGCTTTATTACAAAGATGATTATAGACTGGATGAATCGGAGGCAAATCCGTATCCGGAACAAGGAGTCGTGAGACGTATGCGTACAGGTTTAGTAGACTGGAAATCGCGCCATACGGAAGTCTTATTAGCAGAGACTCGTACAGAAGGTGGATATGGGATTCAAAATAAGTCACTTCCTTTTGTGGAAAACGCATCTGCCTGGAATGGAGTTTCACCAACATGGACCATGTTGAACCGTTTCTATACCAAAAATGGTTTGCCTTGGGATGAAGATCCGGAGTATAATTATAAGACAAAAACGCAGGTGGTTACAGTAGATGAATCGCGGGTTGATCAAGCTATGCCGGGTAGAAAAACCATTTTGTTTAACCTGGATCGCGAACCACGATTCTATGCTTGGGTAGCTTTTCAAGGTGGATATTATGAAGTCTTGAATAGTACAACATCACCAGGTTATAAAAACGATTATGTAGACAATGCACGAGTGATTTGTAGTTTTCTTTTAGGAGGTAACTGTGGGCGTGGACCTGTGGGTATATTGCGTCCGGGTAACTACAGTCCGGGAGGATACCTGAATAAAAAAGGGGTGGATCCGAATACAATTGCAGCTACTTCCGGAACAACGTTGAATCAATATCCTTGGCCGATAATTAGGCTGGCTGATTTATACTTGGCTTACGCAGAGGCTTGTGTCGAAGTGGGTACGGCAGTTGATTTAGAAAGTGCAAAAACCTATCTTAACAAGGTCAGAGTGCGTGCGGGAATTCCTACGGTTGAAGAGTCATGGAATGGTATAGCCACGCTGAATCAAGACAAGCTGCGAACGATTGTTCGTCAGGAAAGAATGGTGGAGATGTATCTGGAAAATGAGAACTTTTGGGATATGCGTCGCTGGTTATTGGCTGAAAAATACTTTGGAGTGAAAGCACAAGGTATGAACATTCTTACAGACGACATTGATGAATTTGCTACTCTTACAACGATTAGTTTTGAGCGCAAATTTCAATCGCCCACACAATACTTATTGCCGATACCATCCGGGGATATCAACAGAGACCCACAATTGGTAAATAATCCAGGTTATTAACTTGTTAAACACTTTTATTATGAAGAAGAATTTTTTATATATTTTATCCGGGGTTTTAGGATTGTTGCTTCTGATAGGTTGTTCAGATGATGAAAAGTTTCCTCCGCCCACCCCGTTAGATGCAAATACGATTGTATCTGAAGCGAAACCCGGATCTATCACATTGAAATGGGCTATCCCGGAAGATGCCAACTATAAGTATATCAAAATAACCTATACGTTACCGGAAACCGGAAAAGAGTGTATGCGTTTAGCCAGTGTATATAGTGATAGTCTGGTGGTTGATAATCTACTGAAAAGATATGGTGATATCGAATTTACCTTGCAACCTTGCAGTGAAGACGGTAAAGGGGGAGATACCTATAAAATCGTCGCTCAGGCAGGAGCTGCTCAAAAAACGATTAAGCTGGAATCAACGAATAAACCGTTTCAAATGACCGGAAAAGATGACGCTTGGTCAGATCATCCAGAGACTAGTGAAGGGTCGCTTCCTGCATTATTTGATGGTATAACCGATCAGGGAGGAAATTTTTTCCACCTTTCGTGGAGTCAAGCTACCCCATTCCCTCATTATATTGTCTTTGATTTAAAAGAAAATGCTTCTGCTTTCCGATTTTCGTATTATGGTAGAAACAATGCTAACCGTGATAATCCGAAAGAAATGGATATTCTGGTCAGTAATGATTTTGAAAACACACCGGAATATTATGCCAATGAAACAGGCACGCGACTTATTGCTTCTTTATCCGGACTGCCGGATGCAAAGAATGCGCATTATGAATCTGCCAATCTAACATCCGAAACAAGCTTTCGCTATGTGTGGTTTAAGATTAAATCGGCAACGAGTGGGCAAAACTGGGTTGCATTAGGAGAAATGTCTGTATTCCGTACGAAAAAAAGTATTTATGATCCGGAAACCGGTGAGACAACTGTACTAGATTAAATGAATATGACTGAACCGGATTGGTCTGATTAAAGGACACACTTTCGGTTGATGATTAAAAAGGGTTTGTCAGATGAATGTCTGATAAACCCTTTGTCTTTCTTATAGCTCAAAAAGGTCAGCGAAGGGTTGACCGTTTGTGAGGTGGCGGGTGTTCCAGCCATTTGCTTTTGCTTGTCGGATTGGAGGTTGAGGGGGGAGTGGCTAAAAGATGGCTGAACTTGTTTGCGATAACGGTTTAAAGTTCTATTTTTGTAGTAATAACCAAACAAATATTTAAAAACAATTTATTATGGAAAATATCAATTGGTCAACTTTACCCTTTGGCTATATGCCTACAGACTATAACGTGAGATGCTATTATAGAGATGGAAAATGGGGGGAGTTGGAAGTATCCTCGTCTGCAAATGTTGAAGTTCACATGGCTGCTACTTGTTTGCATTATGGTCAAGAAGCATTTGAGGGAATGAAAGCTTTTAAAGGAAAAGATGGAAAAATCCGCTTGTTCCGTGTTCAAGAAAATGCAAAAAGACTCCAAGCTTCAAGTGATGGTATTATGATGGCTAAATTTCCAATTGATAAGTTTGAAGAAGCTATCCGCAAAGTAGTGCAATTGAATGAGCGTTTTGTTCCTCCTTATGAAAGCGGATCATCTTTATATATCCGTCCGTTATTGTTAGGTATGAGTGCGCAAGTAGGTGTAGCTCCTGCCAAGGATTATTTGTTTTTGGTTTTTGTGACTCCTGTAGGACCATACTTTAAAGAAGGCTTTAAGCCCTCAAAAGTATGTATTTTAAGAGGGTATGACCGTGCAGCTCCTAAGGGAACAGGTGCGATAAAGGTAGGTGGAAACTATGCTGCCAGTTTGAAAGCCGGTATGATTGCTAAAGAAAAGGGATATGCCGCAGTATTATATTTAGATCCGAGAGAAAAGAAATATTTGGATGAATGTGGACCGGCTAACTTTTTTGGCATCCGCGGAAACACCTATATTACTCCTGAATCAGAGTCGATATTACCATCCATAACCAATAAAAGTATCGTTCAGCTGGCAACAGATATGGGCATGATGATTGAAAGACGCCCCGTTCCGGTTGAGGAGCTTGCTACACTGGATGAAGCAGCTGAATGTGGTACAGCCGCCGTAATTACTCCCATCTCAGAAATTGATGATTTGGATGAAAATAAAACCTATAAAATATCCAAAGACGGTAAGGTGGGTCCGATCTGCCAAAAACTATATGACAGACTTCGTGCTATTCAATATGGTGATGAAGCTGATCCATACGGCTGGGTGACTGTTCTTGGTTGATTGATAAACCAAACAAACAAATTCAGTTAATTTTTGCTATCTCGGCATTGCAATCTGATGATATTTTTTATCTTTGCAGTTAGATAGCAAAAACGAACGTGGAATCATTTTACAGAACGCATAAGTATTTAGTAGAACACCTGAATTCTCCGGTGAGAAGAGTCCTTATGGATGAAATCGACTGGAACGATCGGCTGATAGGCATCAAAGGTTCAAGGGGTGTAGGAAAGACTACTTTCTTATTAAATGTTGCGAAAGAATTTTATGGTTCAGATAATAAAGAGTGTCTCTATATTAACCTGAACCATTTCTTTTTCACTGAGCGTACGCTTATTGATTTTGCGGATGAATTCAGGACAAAAGGAGGCAAGGTATTATTGCTTGATCAAGTTTTTAAATATCCGAACTGGTCGAAAGAACTTCGTTACTGCTATTTTAACTTTCCTGATTTAAAGATTGTATTCACCGGGTCATCTATTATGCGTTTAAAGGATGAGAACCCGGACTTGTTTGATATTGCTAAGGCTTATTATCTACCTGGATTTTCTTATCGTGAATTTTTGAATTTAACGACTGACTCTTCGCTTCCGGTATTTACTTTTGACGAAGTGAGAGAGAATCATAAGGAAATCGTACATGATATAACGTCTGCATGTAAATGCAACCCTAAAGCATTCCTTAACGAATATATTCATCATGGATTTTATCCCTTTTTTCTTGAAAAGAGAAACTTTTCAGAGAATTTGCTTAAAACGATGAATATGATTTTAGAAGTGGATGTGTTATACATTAAACAAATAGAGCAAAGCTACTTGCCTAAGCTAAGAAAACTGCTATATTTGTTATCGCAAAGTGCACCATATGTGCCTAATGTGAGTCAGTTAAGTAAGGATATAGAAACATCGCGTGCTACCGTGATGAACTATATTTTATATCTGAAAGAAGCACGTTTAATAAACGCTTTGTATCCTCAAGGAGAAACATGTGTTAAAAAACCATCCAAGATTTACATGTATAATCCTAACCTGATGTATGTAATACAGCAAGGAGGAGTTGACCGTCAAGGTGCGTGCGAAACTTTCTTTTTTAATCAGATGCTGCGTTCGAATGAGTTAAGTGATTGGAATAAAAATGCTCATTTCAGAGTGAATGACACCTATGATTTCAGGGTTGAGGAGAATATCCGCTTTAAAAACAATCCGGATATCTTTTACGCAGTTGATAAAATAGATGAAGGCGGAGAGAACGTAATCCCGCTTTGGATGTTTGGGTTTCTTTATTAAGAGAAATATTAGCGTAGTTTTTAATTAGATTGTAAATACTAATAGTTTTATTTTTATGGGAAGAAAGAAGAATTTTTTAACATGTGATGGGAATCAAGCCGCTGCACACATATCTTATATGTTTAGCGAAGTTGCAGCAATTTATCCTATTACACCGTCATCTACAATGGCTGAATATGTAGATGAGTGGGCTGCCGCCGGACGTAAGAATATATTCGGAGAGGTTATGCATATTGAAGAAATGCAGTCGGAAGCAGGTGCTGCCGGTGCTGTACATGGATCGCTGCAAGCAGGAGCTCTGACAACTACATATACTGCATCTCAGGGATTACTACTGATGATTCCTAATATGTACAAAATTGCCGGTGAGCTGCTACCATGCGTATTTCATGTTTCAGCACGTACCATAGCTTCTCATGCGCTTTCTATTTTTGGCGACCATCAAGACGTAATGGCTTGTCGCCAGACAGGATTTGCCATGTTGGCTGAAGGTTCAGTTCAAGAAGTTATGGACTTGTCTGGGGTTGCTCATTTAGCAACGATTAAATCAAGAGTTCCATTTGTGAACTTTTTTGATGGTTTCCGTACCTCTCATGAAATTCAGAAAATTGAAGCATTGTCGAATGAAGACCTTGCTCCACTGATTGACCGTAAGGCTTTAGAAGAGTTCCGTTTAAGAGCTTTGAACCCGGATGCACCTGTAGCACGTGGTATGGCTGAGAACCCGGATCACTTCTTCCAACACCGCGAGGCTAGCAATTCATTTTATGAAACTGTTCCTGGAATAGTGGAAGAGTATATGGCTGAAATCAACAAGATTACAGGTCGTAACTATCAACTGTTTAACTACTATGGATCTGAAGATGCTGAGCACATGATTATTGCAATGGGTTCAGTTACTGAAACCATTCGTGAGGTTGTTGACTATTTGAATGCGCAAGGTAAAAAAACAGGCTTGTTAAGTGTTCATTTATATCGTCCATTCTCAGCAAAACACTTCTTGAAAGCTATACCTGAATCTGTAAAAAGAATTTGTGTATTAGACCGGACAAAAGAACCCGGAGCTAATGGAGAGCCTTTATATCTGGATGTAAAAGATATATTCTATGGTAAAGAAAATGCACCACTTATCGTAGGTGGACGTTATGGATTGGCGTCAAAAGATACTACTCCTTCGCAAATCTTATCTGTATTTGAGAACTTGGCATTGCCTATGCCTAAAAATCAATTTACTGTAGGTATTGTTGACGACGTTACTTTTACTTCTTTACCTCTTCTTCCGGAACTTGAATTGGAAAATGAGGGAATGTTCGAAGGAAAATTCTATGGTTTAGGAGCTGATGGTACAGTAGGTGCTAATAAAAACTCAATTAAAATTATAGGTGATAATACAGATAAGTATTGTCAAGCATATTTTTCATATGACTCAAAGAAGTCAGGTGGTTTCACCGCTTCTCACTTACGCTTTGGCGATCATCCAATTCGTTCAACATACTTGGTAAATACACCAAACTTTGTAGCATGCCATGTGCAAGCCTACCTACGTATGTATGACGTGACCAAGGGATTACGTAAAAACGGTACTTTCCTTCTGAATACTATTTGGGAAGGAGAAGAGTTGGCTAAGCATTTGCCTAATAAAATCAAACGTTATTTTGCTCAAAATAACATTACAGTTTATAGCATTGATGCAACTAAGATTGCTCGTGAAATAGGTTTAGGTAATCGTACAAATACGATTCTTCAATCTGCATTCTTCCGTATTTCTAATGTTATTCCGGTGGACTTGGCTATTGAACAAATGAAGAAGTTCATTGTTAAGTCATACGGCAGAAAAGGGGAAGATATTGTTAATAAGAACTATGCTGCGGTTGATCGTGGTGGTGAATACCAAAAACTAACGGTTGATCCTTCATGGGCTAACTTGCCAGATGATGAGGTGGTTAAGAATAATCATCCTGAATTTGTAAATAGAGTGGTTCATACCATCAATGCTCAAGCAGGTGATGACCTGCCGGTATCTGCATTCAAGAATATTGAAGATGGAACTTGGCCACAAGGTACAGCTCAGTATGAAAAACGTGGAGTCGCAGCTACAGTACCTGAATGGAATTCGACTACCTGTATCCAATGTAACCGCTGTGCTTATGTTTGTCCGCATGCTTGTATTCGTCCATTTGTTTTAGACGAAGAAGAACAAGGAAAAGCACCGTTTACTGATACGTTGAAAGCAACAGGTAAACAATTTGCAGGTATGACTTTCCGTATTCAAGTTGACGTGTTAGACTGTCTAGGTTGCGGAAACTGTGCTGACGTATGTCCGGGAATGAAAGGTCAGAAAGCACTTGAAATGAAACCTCTTGAAACTCAGCTTGAGCAAGTTCCTAACTGGGAGTTTGCCTATAAAGATATTAAGAGTAAACAACACTTGGTAGACATTAAACAAAATGTGAAGAACTCACAATTTGCTACTCCACTGTTTGAGTTCTCCGGAGCTTGTTCAGGTTGTGGCGAAACACCTTATGTGAAGTTGTTGACTCAGCTGTTTGGTGATCGCCAGATGATTGCTAATGCAACAGGTTGTTCTTCAATTTATTCAGGTTCAGTTCCTTCTACTCCATATACGACGAATGCAGAAGGACGTGGGCCGGCATGGGCTAACTCTTTGTTTGAAGACTTCTGTGAGTTTGGCTTTGGTATGTTTATGGCCAATGAAAAAATGCGTGAGCGTTTAACAACTCAAATGATTGATCTAGTTGCTAATGATAGTGTTCCGGAAGATGCTAAAGTTGTATTCCAAGAATGGCTAGACAACAAAGATGATGCAGAGCAATCAAAAGTTGCAGCAGATAAAGTATTGAAGGTTATTGATGAGAAAATGAGTCCTGATTGTGGCTATTGCAAAACTGTACTTGCACTTAAGACTCATCTAGTAAAACGTTCACATTGGATTATTGGTGGTGACGGTGCAGCTTATGATATAGGCTTTGGTGGATTAGACCACGTACTTGCAATGGGTAAAAACGTGAACATCTTAGTGCTTGATACAGAGGTGTATTCTAATACCGGAGGACAAGCGTCGAAAGCTACTCCTATTGGTGCTATTGCAAAATTTGCTGCTGCCGGAAAACGAGTACGTAAAAAAGACCTTGGCTTGATTGCTTCTACTTATGGCTATGTGTATTGTGCGCAAATTGCATTAGGTGCAGACATGGCTCAAACACTGAAAGCTATTCGTGAAGCTGAAGCTTATGATGGTCCTTCAATCATCATTGCTTATTCACCTTGTATTAATCATGGTTTGAAAAAAGGAATGGGTAAAGCAAGTGCAGAATCTGCTGCTGCTGTAGAATGTGGCTACTGGCACTTATGGCGCTACAATCCTGAACTTGAGAATGAAGGAAAGAATCCGTTTACATTGGATAGCAAAGAGCCAAAATGGGATTTATTCCATGACTTCCTAATGAATGAAGTTCGCTACTCTTCTTTAGCTAAACAGTATCCGGAAGAATCTGAAGAATTGTTCGAGGCTGCTCAAACCAACGCTCGCTGGAGATATAACAACTACAAAAGATTATCTCAACAGCAATGGGGAGTTGAGCCAACAGAATAATAGCAAATAAGTTATTATAGATAATAGGAGAGGAGAGTTGATTAAGTAACTCTCCTCTCTTTTTTTGGGGGCTATTATGGATGAAAAACAATTTAATAGACAGGTAGAGAAAGTAAATAAGATTGTATATTTGTGCTTGCTTAAATCTTTAATCGAATAATCGATTCATTGTTTATGATGAAATATATAAAATGTAGAGATATACTAAGACCTTTTGTGTTATTTTTGGGCTTAGTACTATTTCTATCTAATATAGTTGTTGCTGAAGAACTTATACTAGATGATGAAAAGGACAAAAAAAAGAAAGCTGAAAAGAATTATTCTTCTAACAGATTCTTTAAATCTGCAGATTCATCACTTACAAACAGACGCTTGATCCACAGTCTTACAATTGAAGGAAGACCTGAATATTTATTTCCTACCAATCCATTTCTGAAAGGAGATAATGAAGCGAATAAACCCATCAGGAAATCTTTTTCTACGCACCTAAAATATGCTTTTCAATCATATCCAAATAGCTATGCAGACATCCTATATGGTGGAGCTTATCAAGGAATAGGGGCGTCTTTTTTTAATTTCTTTAAGAAAGAAGAATTAGGGAATCCGATGGCCTTTTATTTATTTCAAGGAGCAAGGATAGCACGTTTTAATCCTCGCCTGTCTTTGAACTACGAATGGAATTTCGGGGTGTCTTTGGGGTGGAAACCGTATGATTATGATCATAATATGTACAATGTCATGATTGGATCTAAGGTGAATGCTTATATAAATACCAATTTCTACTTTAGTTGGATGCTAACACGTCATCTGGACTTAATCTCAGGTGTGACACTCAATCATTTTTCAAATGGGAATACGAAATTTCCTAATGCCGGTTTAAATTCCATAGGACTTAAGTTAGGAGTTGTTTATAATATGAATAGAAAAGAATTTCCCAAAAAACTTTTATACCGCCCTTATATTCCTGAGTTTCCCAAACATATTAGTTATGACGTTGTACTGTTTGGCTCATGGAGAAGGAAAGGGGTTGATTTCGGAGACAGACAAGTGCCTTCACCCGATTCATATACAGTTTTAGGATTTAACTTTGCTCCGATGTATAACTTTGGCTACAAGCTGAGAGCGGGTATTTCTTTAGATGGTGTATATGATGGAAGCGCAAATGTATATACAGAAGATTATATTGTTGGTACTGAACAGGAGTTCTATAAACCTTCATTGAGTAAGCAGTTGTCTTTAGGGCTTTCAGCCAGAGGTGAATATGTTATGCCGCACTTTACCGTAGGTATTGGGTTGGGTGTAAATGTTTTGCATGGAGGTGGAGATTTGAAGTCTTTTTATCAAATGTTGGCGTTAAAGATTGAAGTAACTAGAAATTCCTTTATCCACATCGGTTATAACTTAAAAGATTTTCATACGCCAAACTATTTAATGTTAGGTATTGGTTTCCGCCTTAATAATAAATATCCTGTATGCTATCGATAAAGATAAGCTACCTGTTAAAATAAAAGCAACTATTGAAGAATCAATAGCTGCTTTTTACTACGTATCGTATAATATCTAAATCTTATTAACTCAATCCTTCAACTAATCCATTAATAATGTCGATACGATTGGCTTGTGGGTCTTTAGGTAGCCCGGGCATACGCATGATATCTCCCATAACAATAACCAACATTTCAGCTCCATTATTGATAACAATATCACGTACAGACAATTCAAACCCTTCCATTATTTCGAAGTTTTTAGGGTCAGATGAGAAGGAATATTGTGTTTTAGCAATACAAATGGGATAATGCGTTATATCTAGTTCTTCTATTAGCTTTAATTTTTTAGACGCAGTGGATGTGAAGACGATATTTTCAGCCCCATAGATATTTTTGCTAATCTTTTCTATTTTATCTTTTACTGAGTCGCTGTCCTTATAAGTGAATTTCAGCTCTTGTGAAGGCGACTTTTCAATCGTTTCAGCAACTATCTTAGCTAACTCAATCCCCCCGTTACCTCCTTCGGCAAATACGTTATTCACCACAAATTTAACCCCTTGCTGTTCGCAGTGTTGTTTCACTACTTCAATCTCTTGTTCCGTATCTGTATGAAAACGATTGAAGGTAACTACAACTTGTTGACCGAAGCTTTTTAGGTTGTGAATATGTTTATCCAGGTTGGCTAACCCCTTGGCAACGCCGGCAACGTTCTCTTCTTTGATATTTTTTTCAGGCACACCTCCATGAAGCTTTAAACTTTGACCGGTAGCAATAAGTACAGTTAGTTTCGGTTGTAAGCCATTTTTACGACATTTTATATTGAAAAACTTCTCAGCACCTAAATCAGCACCAAAACCAGCTTCTGTTATGACATAGTCTGCATAACTTAGCGCCATGTTAGTAGCTATAATAGAGTTGCAACCATGTGCAATATTCGCAAATGGTCCTCCGTGAATAATGGCTGCCGTATGTTCAGTTGTTTGCACTAAGTTAGGTAGCAGTGCGTCTTTCAACAACACGGTGATAGCTCCGGTTACTCCCAAATCGTCTACGGTGAATGGTTTGCCCTCAAATGTATATCCGAGTAGTATCTTGCCAATTCTTCTTCGTAAGTCTTCTAATGAGGTTGCAAGACAGAAGATAGCCATTATCTCAGAAGCGGCCGTAATATCAAAACCGGCTTCTCTAGGCACGCCATTGGCTCTACCCCCTAATCCGGTGTTTATACTGCGTAGTGTACGGTCATTTACGTCCAATACCCTTTTCCATAGCACTTCACGAATCCCTTTGGAAGTTCCTTGGTTGTTGTATATATAGTTGTCAAGTAAGGCCGCAATCATATTATGCGCCGATGTAATAGCATGAAAATCGCCGGTAAAATGGAGGTTTATATTCTCCATCGGAAGCACTTGCGAATATCCTCCACCTGCTGCTCCTCCTTTTTGACCAAAACACGGACCAAGAGAGGGCTCTCTTAAAGCAACCATTGCTTTTTCACCTATTTTATTCAACCCTAATGCGAGTCCTATAGAAACAGTTGTTTTCCCAATTCCACTTTTTGTTGGAGTAATAGCTGTTACTAAAATAAGGTTGCTTTTCTTTGTTTTGTCTTGCTTTATTAACTCTAAAGGGAGTTTAGCCATATAACGACCGTGGTTTAAAACTTCTTCTCTTGGAATACCTTGGTTATCGGCTATTTCTTTGATTTTCAACAAAGGTGTTTCTCTTGCAATTTCTATGTCTGTCTTCATGCTTATAAATTTACATTATGCTTGTTAATCAATACGTATATCTTCCCATTTTCCTTTTACTAGTTCACGTGTGGTTTTAAAACCAGCTGTTTTTAATCGTTTTAAAACCTCTTCTCTGCCATCGTTCACTAAGTCTGGAAAATGACAATCCGAATTCACATGTACTGGTATATCAAAGTGTTTCAATAAAGGAAACAAATGAATATGAGGAAAGGTTTCTTGCTTTCGTTGGAAGTTTTTTGTGTTAACTTCAACTATATAGCCTTTTTCTGCTATCAAATAGAAATAATCTTTTACTAAGTCTTGATACCAGGAGGCTTTTAGTGAGAAATCAGGGTATCGCTGAACGTTCATATATACCTTATCTGCATGACCCACAATGTCAAATCCGCCAATTTCAATCATCTTCATAGATGAGTAGTAAAAATCTGTAACAAATAGACGAATGTCATTTTGATAGTATTTATCAATGGCTTGTTTGAACTTTTCGAATGAACCATCAATGCAGACCATTTCATTTTCAACCATTCGATTGCTTTGTGGAATATAATGTATAGAACTGATTCGGTAGTCTAACGGTAAGGATTGAAAGTAGGGAATAGTTGCATTGTATGATTCGTTTAAATAATCAATTTCAAGACCACAGTAGATTTCAATCCGATCTTTATATTTGTTTTTTAAACGAGTGATTTCTGTGAGATATTCAGGCATATCCTCTTTATGCATGTTCCAGTTGGTTTTGAAAGGCAATGGAGCATGTGAGGAAAATCCATATGCTCTAAAGTTTTTTGAAAGAGCAAATTGGATATAACTTTCAGGATGGCTTCTTCCATCACAAAAAGAACAATGACTATGGTAGTTACTCAGTTGCATAAAAAAGAAAAGGCTGACAATCTTTTATAAAAAAGATCGCCAGCCTTTTTTGTTGACTTATAACGGTGGTTATTTAATTACGTTAAGCTCTTTGCCAATTTTGATAAATGCAGTAATTGCTTTATCCAAATGCTCTTGTGTGTGTCCTGCAGAGAGCTGTACACGGATACGTGCTTGGTCTTTTGGAACAACCGGGTAGTAAAATCCGGTTACATAAATGCCTTCTTCTTGCATTTTAGTAGCAAAAATTTGAGAAAGTTTCGCATCGTATAGCATCACTGCACAAATGGCCGACTGCGTTGGTTTGATATCAAATCCTACTTCTAGCATTTTATCGCGGAAGTAATTCACGTTATTCATTAATCTTGTATGTATCTCATTGCTTTCTTTCAGCATCTTGAACATTTCTAGGCTGGCTCCAATAATACCAGGAGCTACTGAGTTTGAGAACAAATATGGGCGTGAGCGTTGGCGCAAGATGTCGATAATTTCTTTTTTACCTGTAGTGAATCCACCCATAGCACCACCAAACGACTTGCCTAAAGTACCGGTGTAAATATCAATTTTATCGTACACGTTATACAATTCAGCGACCCCATGTCCTGTTGCACCAACAACACCCGCTGAGTGTGACTCATCAACCATAACAAGGGCATCATATTTTTCAGCTAATTCGCATATTTTATCCATAGGAGCCACATTGCCATCCATTGAGAATACTCCGTCAGTAGCAATGATGCGATAGCGTTGAGCTTGTGCTTCTTTCAGTGCACGCTCCAAATCTTCCATGTCAGCATTGGCATAGCGATAGCGTTTAGCTTTACATAAGCGCACACCATCGATAATCGAAGCATGATTAAGCGCATCAGAGATGATTGCATCCTGGTCTGTAAACATGGGCTCAAACAGACCGCCATTAGCATCAAAACAAGATGCATATAGAATGGTATCTTCTGTTTTGAAATAATCAGAGATAGCTGCTTCTAGCTGTTTGTGCAAGTCTTGTGTCCCACAGATGAAGCGAACAGATGACATCCCAAACCCTCGATTGTCCATCGCGTTCTTTGCAGCTTCTATCAAGCGGGAATTGTCAGAAAGACCCAAGTAGTTGTTTGCGCAAAAGTTTAATAACTCTTCGTTTTCTCCAACAGTAATATCTGCTTTTTGAGGAGAAGTAATGATGCGTTCTTTTTTGTATAAGCCGGCTTTTTCTATAGCTGCTAGCTCTTCAGATAAGTAAGATTTGAAATTTCCGTACATAGTAGTCTCTTTTTAAGTTATTTTCCTAACAAAGTTCTTCATTTTTTTCATATTGTCAAAAAAGAATGAGGAATATCTTTCTTTAGATGAATATTCTATTTAATTTTGCCGAAAAAAGCGGAGATGAATAACATTTTAATAATTGGTTCTAGTGGACAAATTGGTACTGAGCTTACCATGGAGTTAAGAAAGCGTTACAGCGGTCATGTTGTAGCAGGGTATATTGAAGGTGTTAAGCCTACGGATGAAGTAATGGAAAGTGGTCCCAGTGCCATAGTAGATATTACGAACCCTCAACACATTGCTGATGCCGTTTCAAAATACAATATTGATACCATTTACAATTTAGCAGCTTTGCTGTCTGCTGTGGCTGAAAAGAAGCCTCAGTTGGCCTGGGAGGTTGGCTTAGGCGGTTTGTTTAATGTATTAGAAGTAGCTCGAGAAAAACAATGTGCTGTGTTTACTCCTAGCTCAATAGGTGTTTTTGGTAATAATACACCAAAAGACGAAACCCCTCAAGATACCATCTGCAGACCTCGTACAATGTATGGTGTTACTAAAGTGAGTGGAGAGCTTTTAAGTGACTACTACTATACACGTTTTGGTGTAGATACACGTTCGGTACGTTTCCCGGGCTTAATTTCCTATGTTGCTCCTCCCGGAGGCGGAACAACAGATTACGCTGTAGATATATATTATTCAGCAGTTCGTGATGGTCACTTTGTTTGCCCTATAGCTGCCGGGACGTATATGGATATGATGTATATGCCTGATGCATTACATGCTGCTATTCAGATAATGGAAGCAGATCCTAGACGTTTAAGACATCGGAACTCTTTTAATATTGCATCTATGAGTTTCGATCCGGAAATCATCTTTAATAACATCAAAAAATATATGCCGGAGTTCACGATGGAATATGATGTAGACCCATTACGTCAAGCCATTGCTGAATCTTGGCCTAATTCCTTAGATGATAGTGCAGCTCGCGAAGAATGGGATTGGAAACCCCAATTCGACTTAGATGCGATGACGCAAGATATGCTGTCAAAGCTTAAAGCAAAGTTTAATAAATAAGACTTCCTTAAGTAATCATACTAAAAAAGCCGACTATAATAGCCGGCTTTTTTTATCATTACATTATCAAATCTTTTAGAATAGAGGAGTCTTTACCTTTTGTTGGGTGATGGCTATCTCAAGGACTTCCATAATATCTTTTACATAATGGAAAGTCAACCCTGATAAATACTTATCAGGAATTTCGCTGATATCTTTCAAGTTTTCTTCCGAAAGAATGATTTCTTTAATTCCGGCTCTTTTAGCAGCTAGTATTTTTTCTTTAATACCTCCAACCGGAAGAACTTTACCTCTTAGGGTAATCTCGCCGGTCATTGCCAAATTCTTTTTCACCTTTTGTTGAGTGAAAGCTGAAACCAATGAGGTTATCATTGTAACTCCGGCACTCGGTCCATCTTTGGGTATAGCTCCTTCAGGCACATGAATATGTACATTCCAACTTTCAAACATTTCTTCCGGAATATTTAATTGCTTGGCATGAGCATGTACATATTCTAATGCAATAACCGCAGATTCTTTCATGACATCACCTAGGTTACCGGTAATAGTCAGTTTTGAACCTTTCCCTTTACTAAGACTGGTCTCGACAAACAAGATTTCACCTCCTACTGCTGTCCAAGCTAGTCCAGTGACTACACCCGCATATTCATTCCCTTGATATTTATCTCTTGAATAAGGAGGAACTCCCAGAATTTCTTTTAAGCTATTGGGCTCGATCGTGCTGACTTTTGTGTTATCATCCATAGCAATAGCAACGGCAGACTTACGCATCACTTTAGCTATTTGTTTATCTAATTCACGCACTCCACTTTCTCTCGTGTATGATTCAATAATTTCTGAAACCGTTTTCTTAGGAATCTTAAGGTCAGACTTTTTCAAACCATGTGCTTCCAGCTGTTTGGGAATTAAGTGTTTGATAGCAATTTGCTCTTTCTCCTCTTGAATATAGCCGGATACTTCAATGAGCTCCATCCGATCAAGTAGCGGTTGAGAAATAGTGTTTAAGTTGTTAGCCGTAGCTACAAACATTACTTTGCTTAAGTCATAGTCAATATCCAGATAGTTATCATGAAATGCTGAGTTTTGCTCCGGATCCAGTACTTCCAGCAAGGCAGATGCCGGATCTCCTTTGAAGTCGGCTCCTACTTTATCTATTTCGTCTAAAACAAAGACCGGGTTAGAAGTACCTGCTTTTAGGATGTTTTGAATGATTCGTCCACTCATAGCACCAATATAAGTTCTTCTGTGTCCTCGAATTTCAGCCTCATCATGTAGACCGCCTAGAGATATACGTACATATTTTCTATTTAATGCTTCTGCAATAGATTTGCCCAGAGAAGTTTTACCTACTCCGGGAGGTCCATATAAACAGATGATAGGAGAGCGAAAGTCATTCTTAAGCTTTAGCACTGCCAAATGCTCCAAAATGCGTTCTTTCACCTTTTCCATGCCATAGTGATCGCGGTTAAGCACACGTTTAGCATGAGTTAAGTTGAAATTGTCTTTACTATATTCCTGCCATGGAAGGTTGACAATTGTTTGTACATATTGCATTTGTATAGAGTAATCCGGCGATTGTGGATTAATACGTTCTAGTTTGCTCAGTTCTTTTTCAAAAGCCTGAGCTACATATTCCGGCCATTTTTTCTTTTTAGCTTTCTTTTTGAGCTCTTTGACCTCTATGTCATTCATGCTTCCGCCTAGCTCTTCTTGAATCGCCTTAATTTGTTGTTGAAGGAAATACTCTTTTTGTTGCTTATTGATGTCTTCGTGCGTTTTCATCTGAATAGATGCTTTAAGCTGCATCAGTTGATATTCTCTATTCAAAATGAAGAGTAGGCGATAGGCTCTGTCTTTCAAGTCACCAATGGACAAAAGTTCTTGTTTTTCAGTTGCACTACTCAAGACGTTACAACTACCAAAATTGATGAGATATTGTGCGTTCTTGCTTTTATTGATAGATACTAACAACTCTCTCGGAACATCTCCAAGTGATGTGAGTATTTTTACTATTAAATCCTTAATCGTTGAAGTTAATGCTTCGAACTCTCTGTCTGATTTATCCGGAATGGTATCTTCCAATAAAGTGACTGATCCTTTTAAATAAGGTTCAGTTTGTGTTAGCTCATTGATAGAGAATCGTTTTTTCCCTTGAATAATTACGGTAGTTGTTCCGTCAGGCATTTCTAATATTCTCAATACCTCACCAACAACGCCAATTGGATGCAAATCCTCGAGTTCAGGTTCTTCTATTTCCGAGTCTTTTTGACAAACTACACCCACCATGAGTTTCTTGGCTACAGCATCTTTCATTAATCGCATTGACTTCTCTCTGCCAACAATGACAGGTATAGCTATTCCGGGAAATAAAACCATATTTCTAAGTGGAACAATAGGAATGTTTGTATCCATGTCCTCTAAGCCTTTTGTGAAGTCTTCATCATTTTCAAATTCTGAAATAATGGGTACTACAATGCTTAAATCATCATCCATGTCATCAAATATATCGTCAGATAAAAGAAGTGAGCGTTTTTTCTTCATTTATTTTTCTTGTTTTCGTGAATAATGCAAAGATAAGTTCAAAAACTATGCCAAACATTGTAAACCTGAATAATACAACTATTTTTGCAGATTAATTCATCGCAAAGGATGGCAAATCCATATTTTAAGTTTAAAAAGTTTACAGTTTGGCATGACCGCTGTTCGATGAAGGTCGGAACTGACGGAGTCTTACTTGGTGCTTGGGCGGATGTTGAAAAAGCATCTCATATTCTAGATGTAGGCACGGGTACTGGTTTGATAGCTTTAATGTTGGCGCAGCGTAATCCTTTGGCATCTATTGTTGCTATCGACTTGGATCAGTCAGCTTCTCTTCAGGCTGCAGCTAATGTGGCTGAATCTCCTTTTAAAGAACAGATACAAGTAAAGCACATATCTTTACAAAACTTTGCTGAAAAATACCCATCCAGACGTTATGATTTAATTGTATCCAATCCTCCCTATTTCGCTAACTCCCTATTGTCACCCGATAAAGGGCGCTCTCTCGCACGACATGCTGATGCATTGCCGCTAGAGGTTTTTTTAGAAAACTCGGTTGCGCTTATGAATCCATTGGGTCGTTTAGCTGTAGTACTCCCTTATGAAATGGCTGAAAAGATGGCAAAATCAGCCTTGAAGTATGGTCTATATATAGCTGCTCGTACAGATGTTATTACGGTTTCCGGGGCTATGCCAAAGCGCAGCTTGCTATCTTTAATGCTTGGTAGAGATGATGGACAAACTCATTATAATCAGTTGACTATTGAGCTTTCTCGCCACCAATATACAGATGAATATAAAGAAATGACTGCTGATTTCTACTTAAAACATTGATTTTCCTCTCTTTTTTGACTCGATTTTTATTTCTTGAAACAAGTTTATACTTAAAGAATTACCTTTTTTTATTCAAATCCGTTGATTCTCTTTAACCTTTTTAAATGCAGCATTCTTAAAGCATTCGCATCTTAGGTTATAGTGGACTAATTTAAAACAATAAAAAAACAATTATGAAAGATTTTTTGAAATTCAACAAACTATTTGCTTCTGCAATCGCACTTATCTTTACTTTAGGCTTTGTTTCTTGTAGTGATGATGACGATGATAAAGTTAAAAATCCTGAGGTAACAAAAGAAGTAGTATATGGTGACTTCACCGGTAAGATGATTACGAAAACTAATTTTGATTCAACTGAAGAACAACCAGGCAAAGATGTTAGCGCAAAAGTAGACAAAGACACGATTTATATTGCTAAACTTCCAATCGATGATATCGTTTTAGGTGTTGCTGGAGAAGATCAGGCTCTGGCTATTATTCAAGCATTAGGCGATGTTAGCTATGCAATAGGTTACGAACCGGCAGTAGCAGCTGAATTTGACTTTGTTCATTTAAACTTAAAGCCGGAACCTCTTTTGTTGTCGGTTACACTTCCTACTGAAGAAGGATCTGAAGAAGCTACTACATTCAATATAAAAGTAAGCATAAAAGCAGAAACGAAAGGTGATTATGAAGTGAAAACAAAAGGATTGGTGTTTAGCTTTACTGCTGAAAGTGTTACAAAGCTTCAAGGTGAAACAGAAGTTCCGGTAGATACTTTCGAGTCTGTAACGTTCAATTTTACGCTGAAAAAATAAGGAAAACTATTAAACTAAAACAATATATAAGTATATATTAGTCCTTTACTGAATTAATGTTTTAAAGACGGGGTAGCTTGACTATCTCGTCTTTATTTTTGCACATTTCATACTAGAATGATAATTTTCTTAACACTAAGGTAGTATGGAATTGCGTGAGCAATCACGTACACCTTTACTTATTTATAACGCAATCGTAACATCACAGATTTTTTATTCTCATGGGTTTGAGTGATTTAACAAAAAATCATGTGTCGTTTCATATACTCCACTTAGTTGAATAACTATATATTCATGACACACTTTATTTAAGATAGAAATGAAGGTAATTTATGTAGACTTAGCAAAAATGCACTCCATCCTTTTGGTTACTAACTTAGACTCATTCTTTTTTTGTACTTTTGCTCGCTGAACATAAAAGCTTTGTATAGAGTCATAAAGCTTATAAGAAAACAATTTATATAGAGATGAAAAAAGTATTACTAACTGCTATTGCTGTTCTGACATTTTTAGCAGCAAAGGGAGAGGACAATCCATTGTGGATGCGTTACTCTGCGATTTCTCCGGATGGAAGCCAAATCGCTTTTTGTTATAAAGGAGATATCTACAAGGTATCATCATCAGGGGGAAAGGCTGTTCAGCTTACAACCCATCCTTCCTATGATACGAATCCAATTTGGTCGCCGGATGGATCTAAAATAGCTTTTGCCTCGGACAGGAAAGGTGGATTGGATATCTACCTTATGTCGGCCGAAGGGGGTGAGCCTACTCGCCTGACGACTTTTTCTGGAAATGAAACTCCTGTAGCGTTTCGTGATCAAGAGCATATTATTTACTCTTCATATACCCAGCCGGATAGTAAGAATAGCCAGTTCCCTTCAGGTTTATTTATTCAGCTATATGAGGTAGATACACAAGGAGGACGTCCCACTCGCTTTTCTGAGTGGCCCATGGAGAATATCTCATTTAGCCCTGATGGCAGTAAAGTGTTGTATCATGATTTAAAAGGTGTTGAAGACAAATGGCGTAAACATCATCAGTCATCTATAGCGCGTGATATATGGGTTTATGAACCTACCTCAGAAAATAAATATAAGCAACTGACTACCTTTAGAGGTGAAGATAGAAATCCGGTATGGACGGCAGATGGCAACTCTTTTTATTACCTAAGTGAGCGGAATGGTTCTTTTAATGTCTATAAACAATCATTGGATAGTTCTGAACCCACTCAATTGACCACTTTTTCGAATCATCCTGTTCGTTTTCTTACCTCTAGTAAGAATGGCTTGCTAAGCTTCTCATATAATGGCGAGCTATATACAATGAAAGAGGGTTCAGCGCCTCAGAAAATAGCAGTTCAGATTATAGCAGATGATATTGAAAATAAACTCAGACAAATAAACTTTAGTTCTGGAGCTAGAGACTTATCAGTATCTCCTGATGGTAAAGAGGTTGCTTTTATTATCAGAGGTGATGTGTTTGTTTCTTCAGTTGAATATGGAACTACACGTCGTATCACAGATACTCCGGAGCAAGAGAGAAGTGTGTCTTTTAGCCCTGATGGACGTTCTTTGATTTATGCTGCCGAACGTGATGGACTATGGAATATTTATCAAACATCATTGAAGAAAAAAGACGATAAAAACTTTGTGTATGCTCTGGAGTTTGAAGAAGAGCAAATCACTAAGTCTGCAATTGCAGCTTTCCAACCATTATATTCACCGGATGGTAAAGAAGTGGCTTTTTTAGAAGATCGTACCACGTTACAAATAGTTACTTTAAAGAATAAAAAAGTACGTACCGTATTAGATGGTAAGTTCAATTATTCTTATGCAGATGGTGACCAATGGTTTAGTTGGTCTCCGGATAGCAAATGGTTATTGGTTAAGTATATTGGTATTGGTGGTTGGAACAATGTTGATGTTGCCTTAGTAAAAGCAGATGGCGACCAAAAGGCTTTGACCAATCTGACTGAAAGTGGTTATTCTGATTCGAATGGTCAGTTTGTGTTAGATGGAAAGGCGATGCTATGGTTCTCAGATCGCGCCGGATATCGTAGTCACGGAAGCTGGGGCGCACACTCTGATGCTTACATCATGTTTTTTGATAACGAGGCATTCGATAAGTTTAGGATGAGCAAAGAAGAGTTGGCGACTTGGGTTAACCCGGGTGAAAAAGAAGAGAAAAAAGACGACGAAGGCGACAAAAAAGACGAAAAGAAAGAAGAGAAAAAAGAAAAGAAAGTGAAGGATTTAGAGTTTGAACTTGAAAATAGAAACTTTAGAACCATGAAGCTTACTCCAAACTCTTCATCTTTAGCTGACGCTATCTTAAATAAAGAAGGTAATAAACTCTATTACTTAACTCGTTTTGAAGGTAGTTATGACTTATGGGTGCATGATTTAAAAGATTACTCCAGTCGAATCTTAGCCAAAGGTAGTGGTGCCGGCCGAATAGCAACAGATAAGAGTATGTCTGCTATTTATATGATTGCTGGTGGACAACTAAAAAAGATTGACATGAATAGTGGTAAAACAACATTTATCAATATTCGGGCTGAATTTAACTATCGTCCGGAAGCAGAGCGTAAATACATTTATGAGCATGCCTGGAAGCAAGTGAAAGATAAATTCTATGTGACTGATTTGCACGGTGCAGATTGGGACATGTATAAAACGAACTATGAACGTTTCCTTCCACATATAAACAATAACCAAGATTTTGCAGAGATGCTTTCCGAACTACTGGGTGAACTAAATGGCTCTCATACAGGAGCTAGAAGCTATGGTTCGTCAGCTCTTGCTACAGGTTCTTTGGGGATATTTGTCGATGAAGACTATGATGGAGATGGAATTAAGATAAAGGAAATAATTAAGCAAGGTCCATTAGATAGAGCGAATAGCAAAATAGATGCTGGTACGGTTATTTTGAAGATTGATGGTGAGGCTATACTTAAAGGAAAAGACTACTATCCGTTGTTAGAAGGTAAAGTAGGAAAGAAAGTACTAGTTACTTTTAAACCATCAAAAGGAAAAGAACGCGAAGAGTGGGTGAAGCCTATTTCTTATGGAAGTCAAAATGGACTTTTATATACCCGTTGGGTAGAACAACGCAGAGAAATGGTAGACAAATTATCCGGAGGTCGCATAGGTTATGTACATGTGAAAGGTATGGATAGTCCCAGCTTCCGTGTTGTTTATTCAGAACTGCTAGGTCGTTGTCGGAATAAAGAAGCAGTAGTAGTTGATACACGCCACAATGGGGGCGGTTGGTTGCATGATGATTTAGCAACTTTATTGTCCGGAAAAGAATATCAACGTTTTGAGCCAAGAGGACAATATATAGGTAGCGATCCATTTAATAAATGGACTAAGCCATCGGCTGTACTGATTTGCGAAGACAACTACTCTAATGCACATGGTTTCCCCTGGTTATATAAAGAATTGGGGATTGGTAAATTAATAGGTGCTCCGGTACCGGGAACGATGACTGCCGTATGGTGGGAGTCTCAGATTGACCCATCCATTGTTTTTGGTATCCCACAAGTTGCGGTTAAAGATATGCGAGGTAACTATCTGGAAAATCAAGAACTACAACCGGATATTGAAGTCTATAATGATCCGGCTTCAACCCTTGAAGGAAAAGACTTACAGCTAGAAAGAGCTGTACAATCTTTACTGCAAGATTTGAAATAATTTAGCTAGCTACATATAACAAGGGCGTGGAGATTTGTTTCTTCACGCCCTTGTTAGTTATAGCTGATTTTTAATCAACTGATCCTATATCAGTTTAAGGTCTTTGATATAGGACGGTATGTTTTGTTCGAAATTTACTCCATAGCGTAGGTCGGAAGTTGCATGGTAAGTTGACTTAATACTAGCAACAACCAAATCAATAGTGATGCGAACAGCTTCAGAAAGGCTGAAGCCATTTAGTAATGCCCCAAGAAAAGCACTGCCAAACAAATCACCTGTTCCGTGGTAGTACCCCGGGATTACTTCAGACATGATATATTCAATCTGACCGGTTGATGTATCATAAGTAGCAGCTCCTAACTCATGATTGTTGAATGTTACTCCGGTCAATACGATATGTTTAGGACCTATTTTAGCCAGCTCTTTCAACAGCCCCTCGATATATTCTTCTGTATAAGGTCGGTCTGTATAAGGGTAGTCAGTCATCAATGATGCTTCAGTGATATTGGGTATAAGTATATCCGCATGTTCGCAAAGTTTGCGCATACCTTTTGGGAAATCGGGAGAGAAAGAGGGGTATAGCTTGCCATTATCAGCCATCACCGGATCAATAAGAATGAGGTTGTCTTTTTCTCTAAACATGTCAAAAATCTCACAAACTATTTCGAGTTGGTGGAATGAACCTAAGTAGCCGGTATAAATGGCGTCAAACTTTAAATCGAGTGTTTTCCAGTGTTTGGCTATAGGTAGCATGTCTTCAGTTAAATCACGAAAGGTATATCCTGTAAAGCCACCTGTATGTGTAGATAGTACAGCTGTTGGCATGACAGCCGTTTCTATGCCGGCAGCAGACAATACCGGTAGTGCTTCGGTAAGTGAACATCTCCCGACACATGAAATATCATGGATAGCTAATGCTTTTTTTTGCTTATTACTCATTCTTCTTACTTTTTATAATCAATCATTATTCTTCGACAAAATTACATTTTATTAAAGGAATCTCTAGGGAAACCGATTAAAAAACAGTGTTAAGCCAGTGGATATGCTAGAACAGATAATTAATCTTAGCTAATAAGGATGCAATTTTATATAAGGTGTATGGAATGCGAACCAATTGTTCTATTTTTACAGCCACATTTGTATGATGATTTTGATTGATAATACATTTCATGAAGAAAAAAACTAAATATATTCTTGGAGGTGGGCTTGCTTTTATAATATTAGTAGCAATAGTTGTGGCTTACTTGTCTTATTTGTTGCTTTATGCCCCTAATTTTACACAGACGAAAGATGTTTATATATATATCGATCAGCAAACTGATTTTGAGAAATTGACACAGCAGTTGGTCGACTCAGCAGGATGCAAAAATCAATCTACCTTTTTACTTTTAGCTAAGTTGTTGGATTATCCTGAGAATATACGAACCGGCAAGTATTTGGTTGAGCCTGGCTCAGGCAATATCCTCTTGTTAAACAAGCTTCGAAGAGGCTATCAAGAGCCGGTGAAGCTGACCTTTAACAATATTCGGCTGAAAAAAGATTTAGCTATCCGTCTAAGTGAGCAATTAATGCTGACTGAAGATGATTTGTTAACCCGGTGGAATGACCCGACCTATTGTGATTCATTGGGCTTTGATACAATAACTATATCCACCTTATTTATCCCTAATACGTATGAAGTCTATTGGAATATATCAGCTGATGCGTTAATGAAACGGATGCTCAATGAGTATACGCAATTTTGGACGGCAGAACGAAGAGAAAAAGCCTCTCAAATAAATCTTTCACTGATTGAAGTAGCTATACTAGCTTCTATCGTCGAGGAAGAGAGTAGTAAGAGAGATGAATATGCGCGTGTAGCCGGTTTATATATTAATCGTTTAATGCGTGGTATGCCTCTACAGGCTGATCCTACGGTTAAGTTTGCAGTAGGTGACTTTACCTTGCGACGGATTCTTTATAGGCACTTGGAAGTTGATTCACCATACAATACCTATATGCATGCCGGATTACCTCCCGGACCACTGCGAGTACCCTCGCCGGCGAGTTTAAATGCTGTGCTAAATTATGAAAAACATAATTATTTGTATATGACGGCTAAAGAAGACTTTTCAGGCTATCATAATTTTGCAGTAACGCTGGCAGAGCATAACCGGAATGCACAACGTTATCAGGCAGAATTGAATCGGAGAGGTATTCGATAAGGCATTTTTACGCTATTTCCTATATCCGTTTTAAATTGTATTTTTGTGTGTAACTAATCAATAATCAGTCAATAATAAACATCTATGTCAGACGATAAAAAAGTTATTTTCTCCATGGTGGGAGTGAGTAAAATATATCCACCACAAAAACAAGTACTCAAAAATATCTACTTATCATTCTTTTATGGCGCTAAAATCGGGATAATCGGGCTAAATGGTTCCGGTAAATCTACTTTGCTGAAAATTATAGCCGGACTTGAAAAAGACTATCAGGGTGAAGTGGTCTTTTCTCCGGGATATTCTGTTGGCTATTTAGAGCAAGATCCACAATTGGAAGCCGGAAAGACTGTGAAAGAAATCGTACAGGAAGGTGTGCAAGAAATAGTTGACTTACTGAAAGAATTTGAAGAAGTCAATGAGAAATTTGGCGACCCGGAAGTTTTGGATGACCCGGACAAAATGGATGCACTAATCAATCGTCAGGCAGCTTTACAAGACCAGATAGATGCTTTAGATGCCTGGAATATTGACAGTAAGCTGGAAAGAGCGATGGATGCTCTTCGCTGCCCACCGGAAGACCGCGTAGTAGATACCCTCTCGGGAGGAGAAAAAAGACGGGTAGCTCTCTGCCGCTTGTTGCTGCAACAGCCGGATATTTTACTACTTGACGAACCTACTAACCATTTAGATGCTGAATCAATCGATTGGCTGGAGCAACATCTTCAACAATACGCCGGAACAGTCATTTGTATTACGCACGACCGTTACTTCTTAGACCACGTAGCCGGATGGATACTTGAACTTGACCGCGGCGAGGGTATTCCTTGGAAAGGGAACTACTCTTCATGGCTTGATCAGAAAACAAAACGCATGGCTCAAGAGGAAAAACAAGTCAGTAAACGTAGAAAAACGCTCGAACGTGAGCTGGAATGGATTAATATGGCACCCAAAGCTAGACATGCTAAAGGTAAGGCACGTTTGAACTCTTATGAAAAACTGTTGAATGAAGATGAAAAAGAGCGTGAAGCCAAGTTGGAAATCTTTATTCCGAATGGTCCTCGTTTAGGAAACAAAGTGATTGAAGCACATCAAGTGGCTAAATCATTTGGAGACAGATTGTTGTTTGACGATTTGAACTTCGTATTACCCCCCAATGGTATAGTAGGGGTGATAGGTCCTAATGGAGCCGGAAAAACCACCTTGTTCAAAATGATTATGGATATGGAAACCATAGATAAAGGAACATTTGAAGTGGGTGAGACGGTTCAAATTGGTTATGCCGACCAGAATCATAAAGATATAGATCCGGCTAAATCAGTTTATCAAATAGTTTCAGGGGGTGAAGAGTTTGTTCGGGTAGGAGGTAAGGAAATAAATGCACGAGCTTATTTGTCGCGCTTTAACTTTACCGGTGCTGACCAGGAGAAACTAGCCAGTGTGTTGTCAGGAGGTGAACGAAATCGTTTGCATTTGGCATTAACACTTAAGTCAGAGGCAAATGTATTGCTACTTGACGAACCGACAAATGATATTGATGTGAATACATTGAGAGCCTTGGAGGAAGGTTTGGAAAACTTTGCCGGATGTGCCGTAGTTATATCGCACGACCGCTGGTTCTTAGACCGAATTTGCACGCATATTCTTTCTTTCGAAGGCAATTCGGAAGTAGTATATTATGAAGGAACTTATTCTGAATATGAAGAGTATAAGCGCAAGACACAAGGCTATGAAGAGCCTAAACGTATCCGTTATAGAAAACTAATGAATGATTAATTAATAACCGGTCTGTAACGAGATGGTAGATGCCTGTTTAGGCTTCTTGGTGTGTCTTGTGCAGTCTTCTTAAACTAAAATCGTATGAATTTATTGAGAAAACTTACACTTGTGTTTTTAGTGTTGACAGTAGCCCTAGGGGCAACTCATGCACAGAAGAAAGAAATGTTGTTTAATGGAAAAGACCTGTCTAATTGGGAGTTTATTGTCGATGAAGATAAAGTCCCTGCCGAACAGGTATATAGTGTGAAAGATGGAACGATACATATAGCCGGTATGCCCTTTGGTTATATGTATACCAAAAAGAAATATAGAAACTTTCATCTTCATGTTGAGTGGAAATGGCCTAAAGGTGAATCCAATAGTGGTATCTTTTTATTGATAGAAGAAACTAAAAATCCTTTTCCAAATGGAATAGAATGTCAACTCCATGCAGGTGATGCGGGTGATTTTGTACTATTGGGAGGCTCTGATATGTTGCAGTTTGAAGCTCCTAAAAATGAACCTCGCCCGGCATTTCCGGTTGTGAAGAAGTGGAATAAAAGTAGCGAAAAGGAAGCCGGAGAATGGAATGAAGCAAATATTTTTGTAAAAGAGGGTGTGATAACTGTTTATATAAACGGTGTGCTTCAAAATATGGGTAATAACCCTAATAAGGAAGGTCATATTGGCTTACAAAGTGAAGGAAAAGATGTTCAGTTCCGTAATATATATGTAACAACAGATAAATAAAACAACTCGCTAGTATAGCGTAATAAAAAGGTTGGCTTCTTGATGATAGCCAACCTTTTTTGTTATTTAGAAGGGAACTTCTCCGGAGGGAGAAGGCCTTAAGAAATCTTCATTTGCTCCGATAGGAGGTGGTGTGCCTCCATTGTTGGAAGATGATGTGGCACCGGTGTTAATGCTTGAAGCAAATTCTTTGTAGGGGGATGGCGGCTCATCATCTAAGTTCATGAATTTAGCAAAATCACTTTTAAAGCGCAGCCGAACATCTCCGGTTGCCCCATTACGATGTTTTGCAATGATGATTTCAGCTACCCCTAGTAATGAGTTACCCGCATCATCTTGGGTGATTTTATAGTATTCAGGGCGATGAATAAAGCAAACCATATCAGCATCTTGCTCAATCGCTCCGGATTCACGAAGGTCAGCCAGCTGGGGGCGTTTGCCTTCTACTCCTTGACGAGATTCAACACCACGGTTGAGTTGAGAAAGTGCTAAAATAGGAATGTTCAATTCTTTTGCCAATCCTTTTAATGAACGGGAAATCATACTTACTTCTTGCTCGCGGCTACCAAAATTCATACCGCTGGCATTCATGAGTTGTAAGTAGTCTATGATGATGCATTTTACATTGTGCTCTCTTACCAGACGGCGTGCCTTGGTTCTAAGTTCAAAGACAGACAAACTGGGTGTATCATCTACAAAGATAGGTGCATCATACAGATACTTCAGGTTTTGGTCTAGCTGTTTCCATTCATGATTTTCCAGTTGACCGGTTTTAATCTTATAGCCGGATATTTCTGTCACATTAACGATAAGCCGGTTTACGAGTTGGACATTGCTCATTTCAAGCGAAAACAAAGCAACCGGTATATTGTAATCAACCGCCATGTTTTTAGCCATGGAGAGTACAAATGCAGTTTTACCCATCGCAGGACGGGCAGCAATAATCACTAAGTCTGAGTTTTGCCAGCCGGTTGTTATCTTATCTAAATCTTTAAATCCACTACTCAGACCGCTTAGACCTTCCGGACGGCTACTGGCTTGTTGGAGTAGGGCTATAGCTTCGCTAATAACGGGATTAATCTGTGTAGCATCTTTCTTTACGTTGTTTTGCGATATCTCAAACAGTTTGCCTTCAGCTTCTTGCATCAAGTCGTCCACGTCGATTGTTTCGTCAAATGCTTTGGCTTGTACGGTACCACTAAAGTTGATTAACTCGCGTGCAAGGAATTTTTGTGCGATAATCCTGGCATGATATTCAATGTGTGCACTACTAGCGACTTTAGTAGTGAGTTGTGAAATATAAAATGGACCACCAACCAGCTCTAGCTCACCTCTTTTTTTGAGTTGCTCAGTTACGGTTAGCATGTCGATTGGACGTTGTGAAACTGCCAAGTCAACAATAGCAGAGAATATCATCTCGTGTGTTTTCTCATAAAAACAGTCGGGTCGTAAAATTTCACTAATGATTGAATAAGCATCTTTTTCTAACATGAGTGCACCAAGAACAGCCTCTTCCAGTTCTTTGGCTTGTGGCTGCACCCTGCCCATATCTGAAACGACAACTGTATTGCCGGAACCTTTTTTTGTATTCTTGTATCTTTCTGCCATTTTTTTGCGGTTAGAATAGTTGAGTATATAATGTGAGCATAAAAAGAGTGTGGATTATAACAGGTGTTTCATCAGCTTTTCCCAATCAGCTGCCAAAGCCGACATATCCGTATATAATAAATCAGCGCCTTCTTGTAATAAGACCTCGTCGGGCAAGGGACCGGTGTTTACGGCTATAGTAAATATACCGGCCGCTACTCCTGATCTAACACCCATGGGGGCGTTTTCTATAACGATTGCTTGATGGGGTTGAGCTTGTGCTTTTTGCAATCCTCGCTGATAGGGTTCAGGGTCTGGCTTTCCATTCTCCACATCATAGGCAGTAACCATTTTATCTCGTTTGAAATATCCCGGATAGCATTTCTCTAGTTTGTCAAACAGACTATACTGTCCTGAGCCTGTAACAACTAATGTTTGCAAACCTGAATCAGCCGCTTTTCGAACTACTTCTTCAGCTCCGGTCATGGGAACACCATCATTTAGTTCGCCAAATCGGTCTGATTTTTCTACGTATATCTGTTCTATTTCTTCAGGTGTTGCTTCTCTATTAAATGTTCTTTGAAAAAGTTCATTGATTGTAAAGAATCCGGTGCACCCTTCAAAAAGGTAAAAATCGCTTAATTCTGATTTTAAATGATGTTTAGTAGCTGTTTCTTGCCAGGATTGAGCATGGAAAGGCATGGTGTCAAACAAGATGCCATCCATATCAAATAAAACAGCTTTTAAAGAAATATTCGTTTGCTTCTGTTTGTTTAAATAATTATCTATTGCATTTTTAATTTTCATATTCATAAGGGGATTTTCAAAGGAATACAAAATTACTATTTTAATCGTAGAACACGAATTTGTTGAGCTATTTAAAAAATAACAGAAGGATAGATTCTTAACATGCTGGCTGTGAAATGTTATAGCTAATATTGTCTGTCTATTCGTAGCTTAGAAGCAAACATATAAAGTTAGTACCAATGGTATAGTAATGGATAGATGCAAGACTTTAATTGATAAGTCTCTGGTGTTATGCCAAAAAGGGTAGGGAGAACTAATCTTCTCACAGCTGTTAAGAGCTCTTTTAACCCCCGTCAAAAGCTCTTTCAACGAGTGTCAAAAGCTCTTTTAACAGCCGTTAAAAGCTTAGTTGTCTCTATCGA
>CAZSWS010000009.1:47074-57301 GCA_964610765.1 uncultured Parabacteroides sp. | reverse complement strand
GTTACTTTTGCAGTTCCGGCACCTACGGCTTTAATAAGCAAGCGATCTTCCTTATCTACAGAAACGGTTACGACCCCTTCTTTATCCAGGCTGGCCAAATAGCCACCATTTCCACCTATACTGATATCTTCTTGTTCACCCACAACCATTTCTAGTGTTTTGGTATCATATTCACCTAAAGTAACAGGTATCGGATCGTCGTCACTACAACTGGTGAAACCAATCAAGGAAACGAATGCCAGCAGAAAAATCCCTGATAATAATTTAGAGGAAAAAAATTTACTGTTCATAATTTATAAAATTTAGTTAGCTTTTCATACACTCTGCTTATAATTTATCACAAGCAGACCAACAAAGATAACACATTATTTAATATATGAATTTTATCAAACATCTTTTATGCTTCTTTTGCATTACGATATATATATTATCAAGTAAAAAAGCGAATGAAAAAACTTATTAAAAAAAGGTGCTTCAATATGAAACACCTTCTTTTATTATTCAGGACGAGTCATAAAGATCTCAATTAATCTTCGTCATCATCGTTATATATGTTCGCCAAATCATATTCATACGACCCTTTCGAATAATGATCTATTGCCTGCAGGCTCATTCCCATGCTCGAAAAGCCACCGTCGTTGTATAAGTTTTGCATCGTTACTTTGCGTGTTAAGTCAGAAAACAGACTGATACAATAGTCTGCACACTCCAATGCGGTTGCATTACCTAGCGGGCTCATTTTGTTGGCAAAGTCAAGTAGGTTATCCATCCCCGCCACACCACTACCGGCAGTCGTCACTGTAGGCGATTGAGACACGGTATTGATACGGACTTTTTTAGCATTCCCATATATATATCCGAAACTACGAGCGATAGACTCTAGCAGACTTTTAGCATCTGCCATATCGTTGTATCCCACGAAAGTACGTTGAGCAGCTATATACGTTAATGCTACAATAGAGCCATATTCATTGATGGCATCCATTTTTTTAGCTACTTGCAGCATTTTATGAAACGAAACAGCCGAAATATCCAATGTTTTATTCAACAGCCCATAGTCTAAATCGTCATAAGGTCTTTTTTTCCGCACATTCGGGCTCATGCCTATAGAGTGGAGCACAAAGTCTATTCCTCCACCCAACACTTCTTGTGAGCGAGTAAAAACATGTTCCAAATCAGTTACAGAAGTGGCATCTGCCGGGATTATCTCAACATTCAGTTGTTCGGCAAGCTTATTAACATCGCCCATACGAACAGCCGTAGGTGTATTACTTAAGGTGATTTCGGCGCCCTCTTCAACAGCTCGTTCAGCCACCTTCCATGCGATAGACATATCGTTTAGCGCACCAAATATAATTCCTTTTTTTCCTTTTAATAAATTGTAATTCATACGTTCGTTTATTATAGAATCGGCACAAATGTAGCTATTTTGTGCAATAAACAAACAAAAAACAGAGAAAATTGCTATGCGTGCTTTACAATAGGCACTACTCTTTGTAATAAACACGTTTCACACGTGGAGAAATAGAGGTTAAAACTTCATAGGGAATAGTATTCAATCTATCAGCCAGCTCAAAAACCGACAATTCGTCTCCAAAAATGGTCACATAATCACCTTCTTTCGCATCTACATCGGTTATATCTATCATGCTTAAATCCATGCACACATTCCCAACAACCGGACAACGCGTTCCATTAACGATAACTTCGCCATTTCCTTTTCCCAACAACCTGTTAAAACCATCTGCATAACCAATTGAAATCACGGCAATCCGAGAATCACGCTCCAGATAGGTCATCCGTCCATATCCTACCGACTGACCTTTTTTCACTTCCTGAATTTGCAGAATCGTTGTTTTTAACGAGCTGACATTCTTAAGCTGTCCGTCACTCAAGCCGGAAGCACTGATGCCATATAAAGATATTCCCAGCCGAACCATATCCAATTGGTATTCAAGAAACCGCTCAATACCGGCTGAATTAAGTATATGCTTAATTACTTTACGTCCCAGACCTGTTTCCAAAGTTTCAGCTGTTGTTTTAAATAAGTCAATCTGCTGAAGCGTAAAATCATCATGCAATTCCTCATCACTTCCTACTAAGTGCGAGAAAACAGACTGCACTTCTACTCCCGACTGTCCTCCCAACATCTGAATAACCGCCTCAATGTCATCAGGCTGAAAACCTAAACGATGCATTCCGGTATCTATTTTCAAGTGGATGGGATAGTTTGTTATTCCTCTTCGCTCGGTTTCATAAATCAATTGCTCGAGAAGCCTAAAGCTATACACCTCCGGCTCTAACCGATTATCAAACAAGGTATTTAAGCTACTCATCTCCGGATTCATCACGATGATGGGAATATAAATTCCTTTGTTACGCAACTCTCTCCCCTCATCTGCCACAGCTACAGCCAGATAGTCGCAATGATGCTTTTGCAGCGTCTTAGCCAGTTCATGCGCCCCTACTCCATAGCCAAAGGCTTTCACCATACACACCATCCGTGTAGAAGGATTCAGTTGCGACCGAAAATAATTATAATTATGTACTAGTGCATCTAAATTGACCTCCAGTACCGTTTCGTGTACTTTCTTTTCTATAAGTTCCGTGATTTGCTCAAAATGAAAACGGCGTGCCCCTTTTACTAAAATCAGTTCTTTATCTATTCGATGCAGCAGTCCTGAGCGAATCAGTTCATCTGTGGTTAAAAAGAATTCGCCGGGCATGGAAAATATTTTCCGTGCTGCAAATAAGTCAGCCCCTACGCCGATTATTCGATCTACTTTCTTTTTCTTCAACAACTCATTGACACGTCTATAGAGCGTTTCGGCAGGTAGTCCGGTTTGTTCAATATCTGAAAGTATGACCGTTGTTTTTTCAAAAGAACCCTTTCGCTCTTTCATAAAAGCCAACGCAATTTCCAATGCGTTCAAATCAGAGTTATAAGCATCGTTTATCAACTGACAACCATGAATCCCTTCCTTAATCTCCATACGCATAGCTACCGGATCAAGCGTTCGGAACAGGTGCTTATCTTCACTAACCGTAGGTTTAATGTATAGCATTACGGCCAAACAGTGAATCAGGTCTTCAATGGATGCATCATCTGTAAAAGGAATTGTAAAAGTTTGCGAAAGCCCTAGCAGCGTACACTGTATCTCTGTCTCAGTGTCTTTTTTAGTAATCGACTCTATAAATAAAGGCGCATCAGAATCAACCATACTCCATGCCAACGCCTTATGAGACAGGCAAGATGATTCGATACAGCCGGTTATAAAATGATCGTCTTCGTTATAGATAATGGCTTCGCAATCTTTAAATAGCAATAGCTTTTCCATGCACTTATCCCAAGCCGAATCAAAGTTTTCCTGATGGGCTTCGCCAATATTCGTCAGCACTCCTATTGTAGGTCGAATGATAGGCTCTAGATACTCCATTTCGTCCGGTTGAGAAATACCTGCTTCAAAGATTCCGAGGCTATGCTTTTCATTCATTTGCCACACTGACAAAGGAACTCCTATCTGCGAATTGTAACTACGTGGCGAACGTACAATATTAAAGTCATCGTGAAGTAATTGGTATAAAAATTCTTTTACGATTGTTTTTCCATTACTTCCCGTAATGCCAATCACCGGAATGTCAAACTTAGCCCGATGTGTAGCCGCTATTTTCTGTAAAGCTCTCAAAGGCGATTTTACTACCAGAAAGTTGGCGTCCACCATCTGGTCTGCATGGACAGGAAGGTCTGAAACAACAAAATTTCGCACATTCAGCTCATATAAGTCAGCAATATACTTATGTCCGTCATTCGTTGCCGTTTTTATTGCAAAAAAGAGACTATCTTCCGGACGGGTCAGTGTACGACTATCCGTAAGCAGTTCTTTAACTACTGCCGGTTTTAGGTCTTCTGTTTTCAATTGTAATATAGCTGCTATGTCTATTATTGAGTACTCCATCAGTCATTTATTTTTATTCGAAGTTCTTCCAGTTCACTCCATGGGTAAATGTAAGGGCTTTTTTCATGGATTCGTTCCATCTTTAACAAAGTTTGTGTCAAGAATTGTTTATACTTTTCACCTTGCGGACTAAACGGTCGGTGTTCTAATGCTTTACGAATATTTTCGACCTGCTTCAGGAGGGTAAATGTTTCTTTCGAGAAGAATGAATCACCAAAACGTGACCAAATATAGTCCACGGCAACTTCAGAAGGATGAATCATATCAGCAGCATAAAACCGATAATCACGCAATTCATCCAACATAATTTCATAAGCCGGAAAGTAAATCGTTTGTTCCGGAAACGTGCGCAGCAATTTATTGATTGTCAGTAATAATACCGACTTATTTAATTGATTTTCATGCGCACCATCTTTCCAATGTCGTATAGGACTAACCGTAAACACCACTTTTAGCAGGGGATTAAGCTCCAAAAGCTTTTCTAATAGGCTTTTCCAATGAACAAAAATCGTATCTACATCAAGCCGTTCTCGGACAAATAAGTCATCTCTCATCTTGTGGCAGTTGCTCACCACTTCACCGGTTGACTTTAACCGATATACATTGGCTGTTCCGAAAGTCACCAACAGGCGGTTTGTCCGACTGCGAAGCCATTCGGAAGAAGTCTGCAACCGCTCATTGATACCGTCTAAACATGCTTTTTTATCCAACATAGAAAAACGGCTGTGATGCGAAAAACTATGATACAGACCCTCATGCCTGAAAAGTTCTTCAGTTTGAAATGGCACAGGCTGCATTAAGCGAACAAGTGCGGTAGCTATCGACTCCGGATTGTACAATACCCCAAATGGGCTTACATCTACCTGGAAACGATTTTTCCTCAGTTTGTCTCCTATACTCTCTGCAAAACAAGAACCCAGCGTCATCAATCCATCGTTATGAGAAAGTTTCCAAGGGCTCGCAGGTATATCAACAGGTGTAATAAATTGCATAGTTGGTTTTATATATGGGTCTTACAAAATTATAAATTTCTCCATATACTAAATTCGCACGATGAATATTTATAAACAAATACCCAAAGAATCACCCCATCAAAGTGCTTCAACCAGATGCTTTTTAGTGTTATTTACGCATTATTAACAGAGCAAGACTCACCAAAAGAGCGCACTCAGAGCTGATTTTCGGTTTTAGTGGCGTTTTTGAATGATTTTGAGTGACTTTTTAAAAGGCTATAGACTTTTTAGTAAAACTCTATAGCCTTTTTGCAAAGTCAATATAGTCTTTTTTGAAAATGACAGTATTGAATTTAGGCGAAAAAAGGGCTTTTTTCCATCAAAAAACGAGGGCTACAGCTATTTTAAATAGCCACAGCCCTCGTTTCATCAGGGAAAGACGATTCAATAAAAATGTTTATAGTCGATTCGTCTGTATCGTAAAGAGTAAGATTCCTATTATTTCAGGTAGAGCGGTGCAGTCAGGTTTTTAACAATGGCATCTTCAAGACCAATCCGAAACGTCTCAAAGACTTCATGCCTCCCGTTTAGGCGGTCCACACCTATAGCGACCTTGATAAGCAAGACCCCATTCTATATATACACCATAATAATGATTGATTAATCCAGACTTCTTCATCTTCTCGTTATTTTCATCAAAAATACAAAATAGCAAACAGTCCATCAAGTAAACCGCGTAATTTAACAACGATAATTATAAACCTACCACCGCATTTCTCGTAAATACATGGAGCTATACATAAAGAGCCTTCTCCTGACAAAAACACACACTCCACTGGAATCAATGAGGTTACAATCTATAAAATGCGACATTTTGTCAGCTTTCTAAAATGTTAAAATGTTAATTTGAGACATTATCAACCCCTCCTCGTTAATCAGGGTTAAGCGGAGCTTGCTTGCCGTTAAAAGTGTTAAAAAACGGGGTTATCACCTTGTTTTTGCACAGTATTTGAATATATCTTTGTCTCAATATGAATTGTAAAACAACTAAATTTATAATTTCAGAACTATGAAAAAAGCTTGGAATAATATGTTAGCGATTGCTCTAACGGCAATCATAAGCGCAGGAGTAGCCATAGGGACTACTACGTATGTGTTAAATAAGAATTATACTACAGCAACTTCATCCTCAGATGCGAGCAGCCTGTTCAACCAATCGGGGGTACGGCTTGCGAATCTGGTAGCTGCTGAAAACACAGACTTTACGACGGCGGCTGAAAATGCCGTTCATGCAGTTGTGCACATTAAATCGGTCACAAAATCGTCCGGCAGACAGCAAGCTGTTGACCCATTTGAATACTTCTTCGGGTTTCGCGGAAGACAAATGGAACAACAACCTCGTGTAGGGTTTGGCTCGGGAGTTATAATTTCTGACGACGGATACATCATCACGAACAATCATGTGATTGATGGAGCAGACGAGCTGGAAGTTACACTAAACGACGACCGAAAATTTGAAGCACAGGTGATTGGGAAAGATCCCAATACAGATATTGCTTTAATACGAATCAAAGCAGATAAGTTGCACACCATTCCATTTGGTGACTCAGACAACTTAAAAATTGGAGAATGGGTGCTAGCCATTGGTAATCCCTTTAATCTGACTTCGACGGTTACAGCCGGAATCGTCAGTGCCAAAGGACGTTCAATCAGTTCAGGGATGACTGAACAAAGCCGCTCTAAAATTGAATCATATATTCAAACAGATGCCGCTGTCAATCCCGGAAACAGTGGGGGTGCATTGATAAATACGAAAGGAGAATTGGTAGGTATCAACACGGCTTTATATTCTGAGACAGGCAACTTTGCCGGATATTCGTTTGCCGTACCCATCAGTATGGCTGCTAAGGTTGTCAGCGACTTGAAACAATACGGTTCTGTACAACGAGCCATGTTAGGAGTCGGTATGACACCAATTGATGTAGCCAAAGAAAAAGATGAGAAAATTAAAGTAAGCGAAGGAGCTTATATTGCAGAATTTGCCCAACGCAGCTCAGCTAAAGAAGCCGGCATGCAAGTAGGGGATGTCATTACAGAAGTAAACGGCACGAAAATTAAGACTCCTAGTCAACTACAACTGGAAATCAGCAAATATCGCCCGGGCGATAAAATCAAAGTCAAAGTGGATCGTTATGGAAACTCTAAAACATTCAACGTGGAGTTACGTAATGTACAAGGAGGCACAGAAGTCATAAAAGGAGACAAGGATAGCTCTGAAATACTTGGAGCAGCCTTGAAAGAACTTACTGACAAGCAAAAGCAAGAACATGGGGTGAGCTATGGCGTAGAAGTAACCGGAGTAACTAACGGAAAACTCAAGAGCGCAGGCATCCAGAAAGGCTTTATCATTATGCAAGTCAATAATCAAAAAATAGCTACCCCGGAAGATATGTTCAGAATTGTAGATGGCATACTGAAAGGTGTTTCTAGTGAGCAAGGAATCTTTATCAAAGGATTCTACCCGAATGGACGCACTCGCTACTATGCAGTAGACCTAGTTAATGAATAAATTTCTAAACAAATGAGGCGTTTCAGTTGTTAAAAATATGTAGCCGATCGAATATAAGGGTTGAATTCGGTCGGTTACGCTTATTTTCACTATCTTTGCAACCCTATATTTTCATTTTAGTACAATAGATGAGGCAATTAAAAATTACAAAGTCTATTACCAATCGCGAAAGTGCTTCGCTTGATAAGTATCTTCAGGAAATAGGCCGGGAAGATCTTATTACAGTTGAAGAGGAAGTTGAATTGGCACAGGCTATTAAAAAGGGTGACCGTAGAGCGTTAGAGAAATTGACACGCGCAAACCTACGTTTCGTAGTATCAGTAGCTAAACAGTATCAAAACCAAGGACTAAGTCTACCAGACTTGATTAATGAAGGAAATCTTGGATTGATTAAAGCAGCTGAGAAATTTGACGAAACCAGGGGTTTCAAATTTATCTCTTATGCTGTATGGTGGATCCGCCAATCTATTCTTCAGGCTCTTGCAGAGCAGTCACGTATCGTCAGATTACCTTTGAACCAAGTAGGTTCGCTGAATAAAATCAGCAAAGCCCTCTCCAGGTTCGAGCAAGAAAACGAACGTAAGCCCTCTCCCGAAGAGCTGTCTGAAGAATTAGATATTCCGGTAGATAAAATCACCGATACACTTAAAGTATCCGGAAGACATATTTCCGTAGATGCTCCCTTTGTGGAAGGTGAAGATAACAGTCTGCTGGATGTGCTTATTAATGACGACGCACCTGTTGCTGACGGATTGTTAATAAACGAATCACTAGCAAAAGAAATTGATAGAGCACTTGCCACATTAACCGAAAGAGAATCTGATATTATCAAGATGTTTTTCGGCATTGGAGTTCAAGAAATGACTTTAGAAGAAATCGGCGACAAATTTGGTCTAACCAGAGAACGTGTACGCCAGATTAAAGAAAAAGCAATTAGAAGACTAAGACAAGGAACTCGGAGCAAGCTCTTGAAAGCGTATTTAGGATAAGGCTTATCCTGAACGCTTAAGTAATAAGTAAGGTTTCACAAATAAGGATAATTCTCCTTCGTGAAATCTTACTTTTTTTATATCCATACACACGATTCACACATTCATCTAGCACACAGCCCCCACATAGTCGTCCCTTGCTCCGACACACCAGACGTAACGGTTATCGACAACCGGTTTGATAATAGTACAATCAATTCCCGGACGTAAAATCCATATCCTTCTCCCTTCCACTCCTAATATTAAATACCTACGGCATTCCAACCCCTATCAGGCAACCTATTCTACCAATATGTAATCCCTACGGGATAAAGAGGCGTTTACCCCATCCAATTTAGCAAGCGACAATATCCGCAAGGACTTTCCATGCTGTAGGCATGAAATATTGGTAGAGAGCCTGTCCATCCAAAAAACTCGCATGCCGTCAGGTACGCAATAAAAATAATAACGACAAAACCGCCTTGTGGCTTTTACCTAGCAATTAATAAGGTGTAACCACTCAATTACCACGCGCTGAATATCACAAATTACACTTTATCACACCCAATAAGTTGTACTCACCAAATTATGTACTACATTTGGAATTAAACATTTATCTTACCGAACAAAATACTTATTGTACCTAAAAACACAGCAACATGAAAACCACTGATATAATCAAATTTAGCGTTTTGCTATTCACAATAACTATGGTCTTTTCTTGTCGCGACGTCAAGGATTCCGACCATTTTTCCGGCGAAATAGTAGAGTTTAGTGATTTGGCAGACATGATTGAGATTCAACCTCGCACAATAGAGCTTGATGGCATTTATGATGGATATATAGCTGTATATGATTCTCTTGTTTTCTTTTGGAGTCATAAATATCGAGACGCATGGTATAGTGTATTTAATTTAAACAATAATCAACATTTAGGTTTCTTCATACCTTCCGGTGAAGGACCAAATGAAGTACTGCGAGTCGTGCCGATTACTCAATTTTTCACAGAAAACAATGAATTGAAGACTTTATTATATGCGTTCAGCGACAACAAACTGGTTACTTGGAATATTACAAAATCACTGGAGCAAAACGAGACTATTTATGACACCATAATACCTTATAATTGGCAAACAGAAAAGCATATTATACCTTTCAAAGACATGTTTTATGCAGGAGAAGACAGCTTATTTGTTTATAGACACCCTGCTGAAACAGATGAAGAACCAACTTTGCCTCTTATTGAGTTAAGAACCATAAGCTCCAATGAGCGAATAGATCAAATCAGTGTTTTCAAAAACTCAATAGCAAACAAAGAAAGCATGGTTTATACTAATGATTTCTTTTTTACCGACAACTCATATAAACCGGATGGTACAAAAGTAGTTCAAACCATGTCAAGATTGGGGCAAATAAATATCATTGATTTAAAAAGCCATCAAGTGAAGGGCTATCGTATGAAAAACACAGACGACTTTTCTATATTCTATGGAACAATGGAGGGTTCTAAATATTATTACTATAGGGTAGCTTCCAACAACGATTATATTTTTGCTCTGTGGCTAGGAAAAAGTTTAGATATATTGCCAGAAATTTACGAACCGGATATTATTCATGTTTTCGATTGGGAGGGCAATTTTATTAAGAAAATTAAACTGGCTGTTCCTATCAGAGAAATGTGGCTTGACCAAGTCAATAATTTACTCTATGGCTATAACGAGGTAGAAGAAAAACTTTATTGTTACAACATAAATGAAATAGGCTTATAGTCATTCTCATCC
>CAZSWS010000009.1:0-46974 GCA_964610765.1 uncultured Parabacteroides sp. | reverse complement strand
ACTTATATCAAGGTTTCTTTACTTTACATGCAAGCTTTAAAACTTTTGTGTATTTAGGGATTTATCAACCAAGATTCCATCAATAGCCTCCAAATCAAAGCGGATATCACGTTGGGCTTTCAACTTAATCTTAAACAATTCAATGGTTCCTTCAAGCATTTCCTGATTGCCCAAATTAACATAGGTTGGATACAGTGCTTTCACTCCGTTCGTATGTAAACGATCGTTCGTTAAGCCTTCCATCGCTTTCATATTCAAGGGCTCTATACCTACGTATTCATAATCTTGCGGACTGTATGGCAAAGCAAAGCTAATTGCATTGACTGAACGCAAATCAGTACCTTTAATGATAATTTCGACTGTCTCACCTTTCTTATAAGACTGTTTGTCAGAAATCATTTCAATCTGTCCTTCTACCTTCTCTTCTTTACCAGGTTTTACTCCACCATTCAGGCGTGTTGCAACCAATGAAATATCATACGCATCAATCAATCCGTTTTCATTGATATCGCCATTACTGATATATCCTTCAAAGTCTGCATCACCTTGTCTTAGTCCGGTATAGTTGGTATAAGACATCAAGTCATTTTGGTCAATCTTACCATCATTGTTTATATCTCCCGGCAAGTAACTCTCAGTATTAGGTACTTTAAAGATGTATATCTGTCGACCTGAACCAAATCCGCCGGTAGCTTCTGTTACGTTCAGTTTTACATAGCGAGCTACTGGTTTATTGCTAAACGTAAATACTTTCACCTCATCATCTCTCACCCATTCAAACGCACCGGCAGATATCCAGTTCTCTTTGTCTTTACTATAAAAGACTTCTCCTTTTAAGACCGTACCATTACCCGCTCCTATACGTGGCAAGTAATGGAATTTATCCAGCTGATTGATTGTTTTCAAATCGGCTACAATATCTAAAGGAATCGAAACCGTATCCCATTTTGTATGCCACATACTGTTCTCGTCAAAATCAAACAGTTTAGCTACACTGGATGAACGCCCTTGGGCTAAAGCCGAAGACTCTGCAATAATACCTTGAATTGCAAACTCCAAGGGATTGCTTTTAGTTGTTGCTGCAAAAGGATGCCAATCTGAATATCCGTCTTTATTGACTGAGCGTATCTGAAAATCATACGTTGTTTCAGCTTCTAAACCATCAAATAACAGCTCTTCTTGTCGGATGGTACTATAAATCATATCCTTCAAGGCAATCTCATAATAGTCGGCGTTAGCAACCTTATCCCAAGTAGGCATCAACGTATACGCCTCCGTATTCTCTTCGGTTACGCCTGCGTTGGTCGGAGGAGTTACACTTCCTGCATGAATGTGTTGATTATCCTGCGGATTATATTTAAATCCATCTATGCTAACAGTAACCGGAGTAGTCGTAATATCTACAGAAGCCAGTTTTACGAAAAGCAACGGATTCTTGGTAATAACTTCTTTTTCAAAGTCACTTCCCGGGGTTGCATATTTATTCAAATTAGGAGCTGCTTCATAAAAATAAGCATTCTCACTACGCATAAATTCCTCTAAACTAGCAGCTTCTTTAATCTTCACTTTTTTCTTCCCGATAGAGGCGTGAATCTTTTTAGGCTTTTGCGTCACATTCACACGAAACTCCGTAGATTGCTCTTTCACAAAGTCCGTAAAGTCACCTACTGACGGATGTATCGATATTGTAGCTTTTCCATTACCCGAAACTGATGATTCTATTTGTGTAGTAGCTGACTTTCCCAATCGATATTCTTCGGTCAAGCCATCATCATCATATAGCGTGAACGATGTGTTTCCGTAAGGATATACCTCAAAAATGCGGTGATTTTGGTTGATTTCCGTAGGATTATTATTCGGATTCACCAATGGGATAATAGCTCCGTTTTTCACAAAGACCGGCAACTTCCACAAAGGAGCATCGTAGCAGTTCAAGATACGACCACCTTCATACAGTTCGCCTGTAAAGTAGTCTATCCATTGACCTTCGGGCAGATAAATGCCGTGTCGGATATCATTTCCTTGCTCGTCGGTATTTGTTTCCTGATAGATAGGAGCAATCAGGAAGTAAGGGCCATACATAAACTGATATTGGGTAGCCTTCCCTTTCGTATACGAATTAGGGTACTCCAAAAACATAGCACGTATCATAGGTAGTCCGTCAATGGATTCTTCAGCAATACTATATGCATAGGGCATCAACTCTGACTTCCACTTTAAATACCAGCGATTGATGGAGGTAGCAGACTCACCTAAAGCATGTGGATATTTGGGATTCGCTCCCCAACCATCCATATTGAGCTCCATGGGGCTGAATGTTTTCCATTGAAAGTCGCGTGTATTGATAATCGGCTTATTTCCGCCAAAGATACCGTCCATATCGGAGGATATATTGGGCTGTCCGGAAAGTCCGGAACCGATGTAAGTGGGAATATGGAAACGAATATACTCCCAAGCACCCCCGGTCTGGTCGCCTGACCAAATCCCGGCATAACGCTGCGTTCCCGCCCAACCGTCTAACGAAATAATGAACGGGCGACTATTGTTTCCATAATAGCTCATCACATGTGCAACATTAGACACGCCATTCAAACCAAATGAATAGCCTGCTCCCACCCATGCAACGTCCGTTTTTAATAACCGAACCCCTGCATCTCTTACTTCTTTAATAATATCTCGTTGCAATAATGGCTCTACTTTCGGATTGGGATACAGGTCTGACTGTGTCCATAGACCTATTTGCACCCCTTGTTCCATGGCATAGTCGGTTAGTTCTCTTAAGTTTTTTATATTGCCTTTCAGTGTGCCTGTCTGTCCATATCCGGCACCATATCCGTCGTTTGGCAACAACCAACCCAAAGGCATATCATGCGCTTTATATCTATCAATTACCGCACGGGCAGAAAACTGGTAATTGTCTTTCTCACCATTCAGTGATTCTTTAACTCCACCATTATCTTTTTGACTTTCTTTATACTTCTTCCCGTCTTCAAAGAGGATTCCATTCTCATCTTCCACCCAGTAATCTCGGTTGTAAGCATTCAGGTGACCTTGATAAAAACCAAACTTAGGCAGCAATACCGGATTACCGGTCAACTGATAAAAATCATTCAACAAAGCTACTATTCCATCATTTATCATTAAAAAGACGTCCAGGTAGCCGGCTTCATGATGAAGCTCTACGACCCCTTTTTCATTTGCACCAAAATCGTATTTACCTTTCTTGAAAGTATACCACATCACTCCATATCCTTGGGTTGACCAATAGAATGGTGTAGGTGAAGCTACGCCTCCATCAGTCCAACTGTTTTGATTTTCGATGGATATCACTTTTCCTTTGTGCGAGAAACGACCATTCTGCACCCCTCCTCCATAAAAATACTCATCTGCATGTTCTTTGAATTTCAATACTGATTTATCTTTTTCGATAGATATAGGGGATATCTCTTCTACAACAACTGCATCAGTTAGCAAATTAGTGATGGTAAATAACGTTGTAGCCTTGTCGAATCGAATAGCTATCTTGTCGGTGGTTATAGTTACAGCAGAAGCATCATCTGTAAGCAATAAGTCATTCACTGCTTTTCGAGGATTATCTACTAATATCTGAGCTTCTGGTTTTGCCTCCGGATCGCGCATAATACCTCCTTCATTGTCTTGAAACATGCGGAAGATATTAGAGCCATAAAAATCAAGCACCAATATTTGATCATCAGAAAACAGCACCTCCACCGTCGTAGGATTTATTTGCCGGGCACCCGTAATAGTGGGTAATTCCTGATTAACAGACAACCGATTAGCATCGGGAGTTTGAGCCTCTACAGAAAACACAAAAGGCGTTAGACAAACGAATGTCAATAAAAGTTTTTGGATAATACGAAATGATTTCTCGAGCATCATGTTTATTTAATTAAATGTATTTATAGTTTCGCATAAGATGGACATCATGAATAAAAGGCTTCACCATGAATTATCTTCACAAAACTAATTAATAAATCGGGCATTTGACTTACTTTGAGAGAAAAAGGGAAGATAAAGATTTGTTTGTCAAGAAAATATTTCATTACTTTGCACCGCTTTACGCAATCTCTGGAGGGAAGAGTTGCCCTTTTACATTGCGTTTTGTTTTTATAAACACTTTATTTAAAGCTAACAAAATGAACTTAATTAAAGTAGCAGAAGAGGCTTTTGCAACTAAAAGAGAACATCCCGCATTCAAAAGCGGTGATACAATTACTGTTTCTTACCGTATTAGAGAAGGTAGCAAAGAACGTATCCAGCAGTACAGAGGTGTAGTGATTCGCATTTCCGGTAATGGAGATAAAAAGAGATTCACTGTTCGTAAAATGTCTGAAAACATTGGTGTAGAAAGAATTTTCCCGATGGATTCACCTTTTATTGAAAACATCACTATAAACAAAGTGGGTAAAGTACGTAGAACAAAACTTTATTACCTACGCGAACGTACCGGTAAAAGAGCTAGAATCAAAGAAAAAAGATTCTAATCAAATACAGAAAGATAAAGAAAAGGGTTGTTTGTTTCGACAAGCAACCCTTTCTTTATTTATAGACTTCGACCATAAGCCAAAGATAATTCTTGATAAATCAGAATATTTTCCGATAGATATGACAATAAGGCGTCGTGCCTTTTTGGCGGTAGTATTGTTGGTGATACTCCTCAGCCCGCCAAAACTCAACAGCCGGACGAAGTTGTGTAGCGGGTTTAAAGCCCAGCTTTTCTAATTTCTTTACATAAGATTCACTCAATTTCTTTTCAGACTCATCCGTATAAAAAATACAAGACAAATATTGCGACCCGATATCCGGTCCTTGCCCGTCTGTTTGCGCAAAGTCATGCGTTTCAAAAAACAATTGAAGTAACTCTTCATAACTAACTTTCTCCGGATCATACGCTACTTGGGTTGTTTCTAAATGACCTGTTTTCCCTCCACACACTTCTTTATAAGTAGGATTCTTGACGTGTCCTCCCATATATCCTACAGCGGTACGCATAACGCCCACCATCTGTTCAAAGTGATATTCTGTTCCCCAAAAGCATCCGGATGCAAAATACGCTGTCTTCATCGTTTAATTTTCTTTAATTAATAAGCAATTATAAATCACACTTATTTCATACTATATATTCATAAGTCAAAAATAATCAAATAATTCAGTCGCTAAAAGCATCATCAAATCAATACTCAGTGATGGGCATAATCTTAACAATCATTCAACATTCGGGTGTAAAAACAGATTGTAAAGCATAAGAAGAAAAGTATAACGGCATAAAATGTTTTGTAATTTTGTTGGAATTATAATATTTTGGGGTAAAGTTTTCATATTCTTCACCCTAGCTTAATCTTAAAATATGTCTTTAACCAACGTATAATTAAAAAAACCGTTTTCCATGAAAAAACTTAAAAATGTTTTTGGTCTTATGCTATTCATGCTCTTTGCATGTCTTCCCCTGCTACAAGCCAGCGAAGTAAACTTAGCCATCCCTGATTTACACGAGGGCACCTTTCACATCTTAGGAAAAGCTATTAGCTCTTGGGATTTTCTTTTTTATGGTGCTTTGATTATTACCGGAACGCTAGGTATCAGCTTGTATTTATTTCAACAAATCAAAAAACTTCCTGCACACGAATCCATGCTTAAAGTGGCCAGCACTATTTATGCCACCTGCCGCACCTATCTAATTCAGCAAGGACGTTTTTTAATCATGCTCTTTGTTATTATAGCGGCCGTTCTTTGTGTCTATTTCTTTGGGCTGATTGGTCAGTCATTCTCGGTCGTATTTCAAGTCTTGCTATATTCTATTATAGGAATGGCAGGGTCTTATGCAGTTGCCTGGTATGGCATACGGGTGAACACCTATGCAAATGCACGTACCACGTTTGCCTCTCTAAGAGGTCGCCCACTAGATGTGGTCAACATTCCATTACGTGCCGGCATGAGTGTTGGCTTGTTCCTTATCTCGTTGGAACTGGTTATGATGGTCTTTATTTTGCTATTCGTACCTCGTGAAATTGTAGGAATATGCTTTCTGGGATTTGCAATTGGCGAGTCTTTAGGAGCAAGTGCTCTCCGCATTGCCGGCGGTATCTTTACTAAGATTGCAGACATTGGATCTGACTTGATGAAAGTGGTGTTCAAAGTAAAAGAAGACGACCCCAGAAATCCGGGAGTTATTGCCGACTGTACAGGAGATAACGCCGGTGATAGCGTAGGTCCTACGGCTGACGGATTTGAAACATACGGCGTGACGGGCGTTGCATTGATTACTTTTATAACATTGGCCGTAGCCGATCCACATATTCAAGCAAAGCTTATCGTTTGGATTTTTGGTATGCGCTTCCTAATGGACTTCTTATCCGGTTGTGCTTTCTTCATTAATCAAGGTATATCCAAAAAGCTTTATGCTAAAAAGAAAATGTTCGATTTTGAAGCACCCTTGATGCGTTTAATTCGAATTGCAGCTATTCTTTGTATTTCAGCTACTTTCTTCATGAGTCATCTATTGCTAGGCGACATGGAAGATACTACACTTTGGCTAAAACTTGCCATTATCATCAGTTGTGGAACATTGGCTGCCGTCTTAATCCCTGAATTCACCAAAGCATTCACCAGTTCAAAATCTGCACATGTACAAGAGATTGTCACCGCTTCACGTGAAGGTGGTCCTTCGCTAAATATACTATCCGGTATTGTGGCCGGTAACTTCAGTGCGTTTTGGACTGGCTTACTCATCGTTGGCTTAATGGTTATTGCCTATTTCACATCAGGAATGGGGCTTGAAGCTATTCTAGGAGCACACGCCAGCATCTTCGCCTTTGGTTTAGTAGCCTTTGGCTTCTTATGTATGGGACCGGTCACCATTGCTGTTGATAGCTATGGACCGGTTACAGACAATGCACAGTCTGTTTTCGAACTTTCACAAATTGAAGATATCCCCAACATCTCTGAAGAAATAAAGAAAGATTTTGGTTTTGAACCCGATTTTGAATTAGGGAAACATTATCTGGAAGCTAATGACTCTGCCGGAAACACCTTTAAAGCTACAGCTAAACCGGTGCTTATTGGAACCGCTGTTGTAGGAGCTACTACGATGATTTTCTCCATCATCCTTCTCTTAGAGAAAGCCGGACTATTGCAGCTTTCACTGACAGACGCACCTGTTTTACTCGGATTTATATGTGGAGGAGCCGTTATTTTCTGGTTCAGCGGCGCATCTATGCAAGCGGTTACAACCGGAGCTTATCGAGCTGTTGAGTTTATCAAGAAAACCTTCAATATGAATAAAAAAGAAGCAGATATTGAAGACTCAATCGCCGTGGTTAAGATTTGCACGCTCTATGCTCAAAAAGGCATGTGGAACATCTTCATTGCGCTTATCTCACTCACACTGGCTTTTGCCTTTATGGATCCTAACTTCTTTGTTTCATACTTAGTATCCATAGCTGTATTCGGTTTGTTCCAAGCCATCTACATGGCTAATGCAGGAGGAAGCTGGGATAATGCCAAAAAGGTAGTTGAAGTAGATTTAAAAGAAAAGAATTCTCCACTTCATGAAGCTGTTGTTATTGGGGATACGGTAGGTGACCCATTCAAAGACACGTCATCCGTTTCCTTAAACCCCATTATTAAATTCTCCACCTTATTTGGTCTGTTAGCCACTGAGATATGTATTGAAATGCGGAGTAATCCGGAAAGTGACTATTCAATCTATATTGCTATTCCATTTTTGATACTCGGACTCGTATTTGTTTGGAGATCCTTCTACAGAATGAGAATACCTATTGGAGAAAAAGTAGTTATGGAGACTGCTGAATAAAAAGACATTACTAATATCCACTCAATCACCCTCACTGCTTGAAATAAGCTGAGGGTGATTTTTTATGGTTTAGGCTATGAAAGTTCAGCGACCCAAACAACCGCTTATGGTAAAAAGGACTACCTTTATAGACTATTTAAACACATACGACCTATGTATATTATGAAGAAATGTTATTCACTCATTTTATTGGGAATTGTTTTTACCGGTCTACTCCTCTCCTGTCAACACGGAGGGAAATCAGCAGGCAAACTCATTCCTCTTACCCAGTATGTAGACCCCTACATTGGAACTGGCGACCACGGACATGTATTTATGGGGGCTAACGTGCCTTTCGGCCTCGTCCAACTTGGACCTACTAACATCACTCAAGGATGGGATTGGTGCTCCGGCTATCACTACTCAGACTCAACCATCTATGGTTTTGGACATATGCACCTCAGTGGAACAGGTATTGGCGACCTAGGAGATATTTCATTTATGCCGATTACAGGCAATGTGAGTATTGGCAGGGGGCATATTGAAGATTCAGAATCAGGCATGTACTCGCTGTTTAGTCATGACAGCGAAAAAACTAAACCGGGCTATTATGCCGTACACTTAGACAGATACAAGATTGATGTAGAACTCACGGCTACAAAGCGAGTGGGTTTTCATAAATACACATACCCTGATGAAACGGCTAAACTAATTATTGACTTAGAAAACGGGATTGGCTGGGATGCCTTTGTAGATGCAACAATCACGCAAGAAAACGACACCCTGATTTCCGGATTCAGACGTTCGTCCGGCTGGGCTAATGACCAACGAGTTTATTTCTCTGCTGTATTCTCTAAACCTATTCAGTCTTTTCAAACCCATGAGATAGAACGAAAACAAGAGGATAACATCGTCAAAAAAGTAGCTTACGGTGAATTAATATTCGACAACTCCGACAAAGAACCTCTTTATGTCAAGGTAGCCCTATCACCCGTTAGTACAACCAATGCCGCATTAAACATGCAAACCGAACTACCGGGGTGGGATTTCACCCAAACCATAGCCGATGCAGATTATGCATGGAATAAGGAGTTGAACAAAGTCATTATTGAAGCACTCAACGAACAGGACCGGAAAGTTTTTTACACAGCACTTTACCACAGTATGATTGCTCCGTCTGAGTTTTGCGATGTCAACCGGGATTATTGGGGAACGGATAAACAAGTCCACTCACAAGCTTCATTTGTCAATTACACAACCCTGTCTTTATGGGATACCTATCGTGCAGCTCACCCATTAATGACTATTATTCATCCGGAGAAAATGAGCGACATCATCAACACCATGCTAACGATATACAAAGAACAAGGAAAGCTTCCTGTATGGCATCTAATGGCGAATGAAACAAACTGTATGGTAGGAAATCCGGGCATTCCTGTTGTGGCAGATGCATGGCTAAAAGGAATAGAAGGTTTTGACAAAGAACTGGCTTACGAAGCCATGAAAGCCTCTGCACTACTAGACGAAAGGGGCTTGCTATGGATGAGAGAAATAGGTTATGTGCCTTTTGATAAAGAGAACGAGTCAGTTGCTAAAACCATGGAATATGCATTGGCAGATTGGTGTATTGCACAGGTTGCTCAGCAATTAGGAAAAACCGACGATTATGAGCTGTTCCTTAAACGAAGTAAAGCGTATGAACATCTTTATGACCCGACTATTCGCTTCATGCGCGGGGTATCTGCTGACGGTAACTTCCGCCCTACTCCCTTAAATCCTTTTGAGTCCGTCCATCGTGAAAATGATTATACTGAAGGAAACGCCTGGCAATATACATGGCTAGTTCCGCATGACGCAGAGGGCTTAGTGAATCTTTTCGGTAGCAAAGAAGCCTTTATTGAAAAGTTGGATTCTCTTTTCATTGTTGAGGGCGACTTAGGCAAAGAAGCATCCCCGGACATTAGCGGTTTGATTGGACAATATGCACACGGGAACGAACCGAGCCACCACATCATCTATATGTATCCGTATGTCGGTCAACAATGGAAAACAGCCGAGAAAGCTCGCTACGTGCTCACGAACCTGTATCACGACCAACCTGCCGGATTATCCGGGAACGAAGATGTGGGGCAAATGTCTGCTTGGTACATACTCTCATCACTTGGATTCTATCAGGTAGAGCCTGCAGGAGGAAAGTATGTGATTGGAAGTCCGTTATTTAAAGAGGCAACCATTCAAGTTGGAGAAGGAAAGACTTTCCACATTTTAGCTCACAACAACAGCAAAGAGAATGTTTATATTCAGTCTGCCACACTGAATGGTAAATCTTTAGACAAACCATTTATAGACTTCAAATCTATTGTATCGGGAGGCGAATTAGTCTTTGAAATGGGCAACCAACCTACTGACTGGGGTAGCTCAGCAGAATAAATCGGCAGATTATCTATATATTAAAAAAGCGTTTAGCTACTGAGCTAAACGCTTTTTTAATATATATCTGTTTTATCAATCCAGTTTCAGTACAGCTAAGAAAGCTTTTTGAGGTACTTCAACCGTTCCAATCTGCTTCATACGCTTCTTACCTTCTTTCTGTTTTTCTAACAGTTTACGCTTACGAGAAATATCACCACCATAACATTTGGCAGTCACGTCTTTCCGAACGGCTTTAATAGTCTCACGAGCAATAATTTTTGAACCGATAGCGGCTTGAATAGCTATATCAAACTGTTGACGAGGAATCAGCTCTTTCAGTTTCTCACACATACGGCGTCCGAATGTCACACTGTTATCCACATGAGTCAATGTTGACAAAGCATCTACCATCTCTCCATTCAACAAGATATCCAGCTTAACCAGTTTACTGGGGCGATAGTCATATAAATAATAATCAAACGAGGCATATCCTTTTGATATACTCTTTAATTTATCATAGAAGTCAATAACAATCTCTCCCAATGGCATATCAAAAAACACCTCTACCCGATCGCCGGAAATATAGTCTTGTTTAATCAACACTCCGCGCTTACCTAGGCAAAGAGTCATGATAGGACCGATATACGCTGTTTGTGTAATAACCGAAGCCCGAATATAGGGTTCTTCAATACGGTCAATCAATGTCTGCTCCGGCAGACCGCTTGGATTATCTACCTCTTTACAGCTACCTTTCTTATCATATACTTTATACGACACGTTAGGAACGGTTGTTATCACATCCATGTTAAACTCCCTATCCAAACGCTCTTGCACAATCTCCATATGGAGCAAGCCTAAAAATCCGCAACGAAAACCAAAGCCTAAAGCCGCAGAGCTCTCCGGCTGAAAAGTTAAAGAAGCATCGTTCAGTTGTAGTTTTTCAAGCGATGCACGTAGGTTTTCAAAGTCTTCCGTATCTATTGGATAAACACCCGCAAACACCATTGGCTTCACTTCCTGGAAGCCGGCAATAGCGTCTTTAGCCGGATTACTTATATGCGTAATGGTATCACCCACACGCACTTCCTTGGCCGTTTTAATTCCGGATATAATATACCCCACATCACCTGTACGAATTTCCTTTCGTGGATTCATTGTAAGTTTTAACACACCTACTTCATCCGCATCATACTCTTTTTCGGTAGCGATAAACTTCACATGGTCTCCTTTACGAATAACACCATTAACTACTTTGAAGTAGGCAATAATACCTCTGAAAGGATTGAACACCGAGTCAAAGATTAAGCACTGTAACGGAGCATCCGGGTCGCCTTTCGGAGCCGGAACCGTTTTTATGATAGCTTTTAAAATATCATCTACCCCCTCGCCCGTTTTACCACTGGAACGAATGATGTCTTCCCTTTTATTACCTAACAGTTCGACAATTTGGTCTTCGACCTCTTCAGGCATGGCATTGGGTAAGTCTATCTTATTTATTATCGGAATAATTTCCAAATCATTCTCTATAGCCATATATAAGTTAGAGATGGTCTGAGCCTGAATTCCTTGTGCGGCGTCGACAATTAGAAGAGCACCTTCACACGCAGCGATAGAACGAGACACTTCATACGAGAAATCCACGTGTCCCGGAGTGTCTATCAGGTTCAAAATATAGTCTTCCCCTTCAAATTGATAGTTCATTTGTATGGCATGGCTTTTAATTGTGATACCACGCTCACGCTCTAAATCCATACTATCCAGTACCTGACTCTGCATTTCTTTACCTTCAACAGTCTTGGTAAACTCTAACAAACGATCTGCCAGGGTACTCTTGCCATGGTCAATATGTGCTATAATACAAAAATTTCGGATATTCTTCATTTATCTATAATATACTCTTATTTCAATGTACAAAAGTAGCTAAAATTAGCGACTTCTATATACTAAAAAAGTAAAACACAACGATTAAGCCGGAAGTTTTATGCATATTTTTGCTATCCGGAAACAGTTTATTCTACTTTGATTATCCGTTTCAACAGACAGGAATGTTTGATGACAAAGACCTATCCTTTAAAAAGAGTACGACTATGTAACTAATTAATAGGTTATATAAGCTAAAAACTCTATTTTTGAATTTAGATTTATCGCATATTCAACATGAATTCAACCGAACTATACACAAAATATCAGACAGTCATTCAGCACATAGATCATTGTGAGCTAAAACTTGCATTTAGCAAGCTGGAGATGATTATCCAAGATGCTCAGGTCATTAATCACCTAGAGCAGCTGAACAAACTTCAGGAAACGTATAAATACATGCTGATATATTTCACGCAAGGGAGCCAAGACCCTCAGCGCAATCAAATATATAGCAACCTCAGAATCAATTTATACGAGCTAACTGAAAAGGTATATAACGAATTACAATCCGTTCAGTCCAAACACACCTATTATATTCAAAAAAGACGCATACAAGAAGAGAAACTCACTTATGCTGATCTTTCTAAAATCATAGAAAAATCGAGTGATGTATCTGACTATGAAACACTAGATAATAATTTGCTCACCCTATTTTATAAAATATGGACATCGGATATACTTTCTATTCGTGAAGCAGCTGACATTCAGCTACTCTTTGACAACGACTCTTTACATGACAAAGTGGCTTGTCAAATTGTTTCTGCTCTGTACCTCTCTATCCAAAGTCGTTTCGACATCACGAAGGTTAATTTACTGTTTGATGTCGCCTTGTCCGGTAAGCCCGAAGCTCGTATTCGGTCGTATATCTGCTTACTGCTGATTTTATATGCTTATCAAAACCGAACAGCTGTATATACTGACATTCATGATCGCCTCATGCTACTTAGCGAGTCGCCTGATTTTGTTCGGATTGTACGCACCATTATCTTACGCTTTATTCTTTCCCGAGAGACGGAGAATATTTCTCGTAAACTACGTGAAGAACTTATTCCGGAAATCTTAAAGATAACGCCCAAGATTAATGACAAAATGAACTTGATGGATTTAGCTTCTGACATGGAGGGAGACGCCATGAATCCGGAATGGCAAGACATGCTTTCAAAAGGTAAGTTGGGCAAGAAAATTGAAGAGCTTGGCGAACTACAACAAGAAGGTGCTGACGTGATGCACTCAACCTTTATTCATCTAAAAGGGTTTCCTTTCTTTAACGATGTACCTAATTGGGTGCTGCTTTATGACAATCACTATAAAGATTTTCAGGCTCACTCAACGCCTGAGGAAGCCTCTTTGTATAAAACACTCAAAGAAGCACCATTTTTGTGCAACTCCGATAAATACTCCCTATCGTTCAGTCTTTCTAAAATGCCTGAATCTGCTCGCAACATGATGCTTTCGCAGTTTTCAGAGCAAGCAAACGAATTCCTGCAACAGAGCAGTGCTGAGCTTCCTTCTGACCAGGTAGAGATAGAGCGCATTATCAGTCAGTATATTCAAGATTTATACCGTTTTCATAAGATATACCCGTATAAACATGAATTTAAAGATATCTTTAGTTTATCACTCGACTTTCATAATCTTCCCATCATACGCCCTTATATATCAGACGATAAAAGCTTGACTGTAATTGCAGAGTATTACTTACGTAAAAACTATGTCAAAGATGCCTTGCCTCTTTTCGAAGAGCTTTCAGTTAGAAAACCGGACGACGATGTGCTATTCCAGAAAATCGGCTACTGCAAACAATTGTCTGACGATATACATGGTGCTTTAGAAGCCTATCTACATGCAGAAATGCTACATACTGACAGCAAATGGGTCTTAAAACGTATAGCAGCATGCTATCGTTCATTAAAACAACCTCAAAAAGCGCTTGAATATTATCTACGCCATGAAGCATTAGACCCGAACAATCTATCTATTCAGTTGAACATCGGGCATTGTTATTTAGAGCTAAAGATGTATGAAGAGGCACTTAAATGCTATTTCAAAGTAGATTACTTAGATAGTAAAAGTCATAAGGCATGGCGACCTATTGCCTGGTGTTCGTTCCTGACCGGCAAGTTTGAACAAGCACAAAACTATTATGCAAAAATAGAAAGCGAACGCCCCAAAATGCAAGACTATCTCAATGCAGGGCATACTGAGTGGGCTATGCAACAAACAGCTACAGCTTTACAAAAGTATCAATTGGCCGTCAAGAGTACGCCCGATGGTATGGAAGGATTTGTCAAGCTGTTTAAGCAAGACATTCCTGATTTATTAGCCGCCGGAATTAAAGAAGAAGAAATACCCTTAATCATTGATCGATTATATTATCTAATTGAAGAATAACCCTATTTAAACATGACATCCATATATACAGCTATTATAGCTAATCTGCTTTCCATCTCTGAAAGACAAATAGAAAAAACAATTGGTTTGCTGGCTGAAGGGGCTACTATACCGTTCATCAGCCGATATCGAAAAGAAGTAACCGGGGGACTGGATGAAGTACAGATTGAACAAATCAAAATACAATGGGAGAAACTAAAAGAACTGACTAAGCGAAAAGAAACCATCCTTAAAAGCATTGATGAACAAGGCAAGCTAAGTGACGACTTGAAAAAGCGCATTGAAGAGACGTGGGATGGAACCGTTTTGGAAGATCTTTACCTCCCTTACAAACCCAAACGGGTAACGCGTGCTGAAATTGCTCGTAAAAAAGGCTTAGAGCCATTAGCTAAACGACTCTTTTCTCAGCAAGATCGAGATATTTCGCTTCACGCAGAGGCTTTTCTCAATGATGAGGTAGCCGATGTTGACACAGCTTTACAAGGAGCGCGTGATATCATTGCCGAATGGATAAACGAAGATGAAAGAGCCCGAAATACAGTCAGAAATTCATTCAATCGTACAGCAGTAATCGCTGCCAAAGTGGTGAAAGGAAAAGAAGAAGAAGCCATCAAATATAAAGACTATTATGAGTTTGACGAACGCTTGAATCGCATCGGCTCACATCGCTTTTTGGCTTTAATGCGTGGACAGTCTGAAGGGTTTCTAAAAGTATCACTTGACCCTGACATGGAAGGAGCCATAGATCGATTGAAACAAAACTTCGTTAAGGGACGAAACGAATCGTCTGAACAAGTATCTCTGGCCGTTGAAGACTGTTTTAAGCGACTATTAAAGCCGTCGATTGAAACGGAGTTCATGAAAGAAACAAAACAAATGGCTGACGAAGAAGCTATCCGTGTGTTTGCAGAAAACGTTAAGCAACTATTGCTTGCCCCCCCCTTAGGACAAAAACGTGTGCTGGGTGTTGACCCCGGGTATAGAACCGGATGCAAACTGGTATGTCTGGACGCACAAGGCAACTTACTACACAACGAGACCATCTACCCTAATCCTCCACAAAGTGAACGTACCAAATCATCATCAAAAGTAGCCCATTTGGTCGAAACGTATGATATTCAGGCAATAGCTATCGGTAACGGAACAGCCAGCAGAGAGACGGAACAGTTTATTACCAACATCCGATACGACCGAAAAGTACAGGTCTTTGTCGTGAGTGAAAATGGGGCATCTATCTACTCTGCCTCTAAAATAGCACGCGAAGAATTCCCGGAATATGATGTAACGGTTCGAGGTGCGGTCAGTATTGGTAGGCGATTAATGGACCCTATGGCAGAATTAGTTAAGATAGACCCGAAAAGCATTGGCGTAGGACAGTATCAACACGATGTAAACCAGACAGCCTTGAAGCAAAGTCTGGAGCAAACCGTAGAAAACTGTGTAAACTCAGTTGGGGTCGACTTAAACACAGCCAGCCAATACTTGCTAACCTATGTTTCGGGACTAGGCAATGCATTGGCACGCAACATTGTAGACTATCGCAAAGAGAACGGAGCTTTTCGCAACCGACGTGAACTGATGAACGTTTCGCGCATGGGTGACAAAGCGTTTGAACAATGTGCCGGCTTCTTACGCATCCGCGAAGGAGATAACCCGTTAGACAATTCGGCCGTTCACCCTGAGAGCTATTCCATTGTTCTACAAATGGCGAAAGACCTGAATACGAATGTTGACGAACTTATCACGAATAAAGAGCTAAAGAAGAAGCTTGACCTCAAAAAGTATATCTCAGACCGCATCGGGATGCCCACATTAACCGATATCATGGAAGAACTGGACAAACCGGGGCGCGACCCCCGAAAAGCGATTCAGCTATTTTCTTTCGACAGTTCAGTCAAATCAATTGAAGACTTACACGAAGGAATGACGCTTCCGGGCATTGTTACCAACATTACCAACTTTGGATGCTTTGTAGATATAGGTATTAAAGAAAATGGTTTAGTACATATTTCTGAACTTGCCGACCGTTTTGTAAGCGATCCGGCAGAAGTTGTATCTATCCATCAACACGTTCAGGTGAAAGTAATCAGTGTAGATTTAGCACGTAAAAGGATTCAGTTATCTATGAAACAAGCTATATCTTAAGTCTATTCAACTATTAATATTTAAAACAACATGTACACGATAGGTATTGCCGGAGGCTCCGGTTCAGGTAAAACAACCTTGGTCAAACAAATACTCAAACAAGTCCCTGCCGACAAAATCGTCATCTTATCCCAAGACTCTTACTACCGGGATGCAATAGAACTTCCACTGGAAGAACGCCGTAAAATCAACTTCGACCATCCCGACTCCATCGAATGGGAACTACTTGTTAAAGATATACTCAAGCTTCAAGGCGAGTCGCCGATTCATATACCCACCTACTCCTATCTGGAATGTATCCGCCTACCGGAAACAATCTATACTGAGCCTAAGAAGATATTGATTGTTGAAGGAATCCTTATCTATACTTGCCCGGAACTTCGAGATCTTTTAGACATGAAGTTGTTCTTAGAAGTACCTTCCGATCAGCGGCTTACCCGAATCATGCGACGAGACATCAAATCGCGCGGTCGAACTGTTGACATGGTGATTGACCGATATTATAAAGTGGTACGCCCGATGCACGAAGAATTCATTGAACCTTCACGCAATTATGCTGATATGTTGGTCATGGGTGGAGGTAAAAATCAACAAGCTGCTGATTTCATTGCTTCAGCTATCTTAGAGAAAATAGGATAAACATGCTTGACTTTGCCGCTATCGATTTCGAAACAGCCAACGAACAACGCTCCAGCATATGCAGTGTAGGACTGGTGGTTGTGCGCAACGGATTAATCACAGAGAAAGTACATCGCCTGATTAAACCGGAGCCCGACTATTATAACTACTGGAACACACGTATTCATGGACTAACAGCACAAGACACAGACAATGAGCCGGTCTTTTCAGAAGTGTGGAGTGAACTGACACCTTTGATTGCTGAATATCCCTTGATAGCACATAACTCTCCCTTTGATGAAGGATGTTTGAAAGCAGCCTTTAAAACCTATGGTATGGACTATCCGGACTATGCGTTTTATTGCACCTGCCGAACAGCCAGAAAAGTATTGAAAGGTTTACCTAACTACCAGCTACAGACAGTATCTGCCGCTTGTGGATTTGAGCTACTTAATCACCACGATGCACTGGCTGATGCTGAAGCCTGTGCAGCTATTGCCTTACAGATATTTTAATACACGTCTTTCTTATCGAAGCGAATCGTCAGCGTTTCGTTTTCATTGCGGACAACAACCAGCTCAACAGATTCTTTTCCTTCAAAAAGTTTATTTTCTTCACCAAAGGGCACATCCAGTACCGTTTTCCCATTCACATGGGTAATATGGTCATCAATCTTTAAACCACTTTTCTCGGCATTGCTATCCACATACATACCGGTCACCATCCACGCTTGTAGCGTTTTACTCCTATTCGTAAAACTAAATCCTAACGAAGATTCTTTCCCTAAATCAGTGCCAAAACTTGAATTAGGCTTCAAATACAAATTACGGTTGATAAAGTCCAAGACCAGGTGGAAGTTTTTAAAGACTTTATTTCCCACTAATCCAGAATGCCGTTCTGACGACAGCGCACCCTCTTTATTCAGCGAAAAGCCCATCGCAACAGTATCCAACGAAAAGCCGGCAATATCTACCCCATTTCCCTGAAAAGAATATGACTCGCCTTCACCTCCTACTCCACCATATTTCGTATAGTATCTGGCTTTAGGATTTTTCATTTTCTCCATTTGATACTTATTTGCCGTAGGACTGGTAAAGCTAATACTACCCCCTGCTCCTAAATCCAATAAAAACTCTCCCTTCACACGTAGTTCATCGTTCACTTGCACCTCCAGAGGGATATAGAGTCTCCTTTTTTCAATACTGATAGGAATCTTTTTATAGCCAGACAGGCCTATAGAGTCTATGGAGTTATAAGTCTTCATATATTTATCTTCATAGTTTATCTCCAATATGCTTTCATAAAACAAGTCCAACCCCAAAATACCATCTACAAAATCACCCAGTATTTCTTTAAGTTTCAGTACAGGAACCATCGATGTAGTATAAGTACCAAAAGGGTCAATATCCACAGATACTTTATCCATAATCAAAGGAACTGATTCTTTCCCGGTGCCCGCACCACCAATAATCCCTTTACTCACTTCAGAAAATTTGATGCCGCTCTCGTCATAAAACACCTGATCAAAATACAGATTGTGCGCTCCCGTATCAAAGAGGTAGTTTCCCTTGATTGAATCGACCATCCCTTCAATATAAATATGCCCGAATATGTGTACCGGAATAATTTCTTCCGCCACAACCGTTTCAAGAACCATTAATTTCGCTTGATCTTTTTCCTGTGTTTTTGTATTACATGAAAAGAAGGATAACGCGAATAGCAGTAAAGATAATGTCTGTATTTTCATGACTCAATACATTTACGTGTTGTTCGTAAATATACGAATAGTTTTTACACGAGCCACTATTCCACCTCTAAAACTCAGTAAAGTCAAGTCCGGTTTCATACTAGAATAATAATTTGTTTAACACTAAGGTTGTATTTATGGTAAGAAGAGAAAGGACAATCAGAATGATTAGTAGCCGGTTAAAGCAAACATTTTGCTGAAAGAACATCATTATCTAGGAATCTTTTCATATTTTTATGCAATCTTGACTTATAGGCAATAAGCATATATACGGCATCTGCCTATCACAAAGCCAGATACAAAACACTTATCAACACTTCGCATCAAAATACACATGAGGCTTTTTATATTATCCATCCTATATTTACTTTTTTTCTCAAGCTCTTTAGTAGCTAAGCAGCGCTACACACTATCAAACTCAATCAAAACGAACGAGCAATACACATTAAAAAAAGACACGCTACTCCCTCAAAAGAAATTCAACGACCCTTTTTGGAAGCACACAATAGCCCCGGCTATATTTGGAGGTCTTTCTGCTATTTCATGGAATGCGAACAATAACGTAAGAAGTATTCGTAATCGATATACCCCTGATTTTAGAAACAAGCTGGACAACTATACACAATATGCACCCGGTGTAACTGCGTTTGCCTTAAACTTATCCGGTGTGAAGGGACGCAATAAATTTGGCAGAGCACTTATTCACTGGGGAGGCGGTATGCTAATCATGGGCGGACTGGTCAACTCCATTAAATATACTGCAAGAGTGATGCGTCCCGATGGAACAACCCGAAATTCTTTCCCTTCCGGACATACGGCAACGGCATTTATGAATGCAAGCTTTCTACATAAAGAATACGGACACGTCAACTCCCTCTACAGCGTTCTGGGATACACCATGAGTACATACACCGGAGTAAGCCGCAGCTTAAACAATCGACACTGGCTATCTGACATATTAGCCGGCGCAGGCATAGGTATCCTATCAACTGAACTCAGCTACCTCATCATCAATAGCTTTTATAAAAACAAAGGCGATTTTTTCACTCCATTCGACCTTAGAGAAGAATTGGAAAACCCCTCTTTTCTTTCTATTAGGATTGGGCAAGCCTTTTATATTGACGCGCACTCATTTGAAGGTCTAGGGCTGGAAGGTGCTATCGAAGGAGCTTATTACTTCAACAAGCGTTGGGGAATCGGAGGTGAAATAGGATTTCTACATATGCCTTTCGAGCAAAGTGCCATAGGTGATTTGGATTGGGAAGATTTGCCTGCGGAATATATAAATCCACAAATGGATATTCAATCCTTTGGCTATGCAACTTTTATGGTAGGTGGATATTATGCAAAGATACTGAGTCCTAAATTTATTTTGCAAGGGAAACTACTTGTCGGACTTGGAAAAGGTGTCGGAGGAAATATAGATATGGAAGCAATGGTAGACAACGGAGGAAAACTTTCAGAAAAAAAGATTCCTATGATGGAATACAAGGTAAACAATTCATTCGTTGTAGGTGGTGGGGGGTCTATCACAGCAATGCTTGCCCCCACATTAGGTCTTTCGCTCTATCTTGACTATAAGTATGCTCAGCCCAAAACCCGATTAATCATATCCGATTATTACACAGACATCAAAGACAAATTTGTTTCGAATGAAAGACTGTCTATCAGCGCTTTATCAGGAGGGTTGAAATTTACCTCCTTTTTCTAAACATCTATGACTGATGAATAGCACACTAAAACCACTCACAACAATAAATAAGGAATAAATTCAGACTATAATAAAACCCATTAAAACTTACAAACATGAACAACAACAAATGGTGGATACTCTCTTTCCTATTGATCTTCTTTTCATGGGGATTATCACAACAAACCATAGCTATTCAAAAAGGGGTTCAGCTAACACTTAAAGACTCTCTCTATCTAAAGCCACAACCGGGCAATCCGCGAACGAGCGAAGGGGATTTCTTGATACTCAAAAACAAACATATCTTAACCGTTTACACCCAATTTACTGAAGGCGTGAGCGACAATAGTCGCGCTTCCTTAATAGGCAGAGTATCTACGGACAATGGATCTACCTGGGGAGACGAACGCGTCATTGTTGAAAACGAAGGCGCACAAAACGTTATGTCAGTCTCTCTCCTCAGACTTAAAAACAAGAAGATAGCTCTATTTTATCTCGTTAAAAACAGTGATCGCGACTGCTATCCGGTCATGCGTATATCTACCAATGAAGGAAAGACCTGGAGCGATCCTAATCCATGCATTCCTCCGGGAACAGGCTATTTCGTTTTAAATAACAATCGGGTTATTCAGCTTAAAAGCGGGCGGATACTTGTCCCCGTAGCACACCATCAGTTTATAAATTCCGAATTTCAGCAAGATGCAGTAATCAGCTGCCGTTACTCTGACGATCAGGGAGCAACATGGCACACAAGTGGCAAGGTGACAGGTCCGAAAGGGGTAATCAAACAAGAGCCGGGACTCATAGAACTCAAGGATGGGAAAGTGCTCATGTATATCAGAACCGGTAGCGGATTTCAGTATTTCTCCTATTCAACCGATAGAGGTCTTAACTGGAGCGACGCCCAACAAGGCAACCTCGTATCAGCCCGTTCACCCGCCTTAATCATCCGAGATCCATACACACAAGCACTTGTGACCGTTTGGAACGACCACCCTAGCGAACGTGCGCCACTTAGTCTGGCTGTATCATTTGATGAAGGACAAACCTGGGAACAACAGGTTACATTGCCAAACGATCCAACCTTATGGCACTGCTATCCGGCTTTAGAAGTTGTTGCCCCTAATACCTTCTTACTTTCTTTCTGCTTTGGTGACAAAAAAGTATGGGGTTTAGAAGGAATGATGATTTATAAGCTTAACTATCCATTCCAAACAAAACGCTGATACAGTTGTTATTATTAGACAATGTATATCTTATTAAAACACAGCAAGTATGAAAATAGGAATTATTTTAGAAACCAAAGAACTTGAAAAAGCCTGGAACGCATTCAGGTTTGCCACTACGGCAAAGAAGCAAGGGCACGAGGTGAAAATGTTTCTGATGGGTGAAGCGGTAGAGTGTGAAGGGCTCACTGATGAGAAATATAACGTAGACGAACAGTTAAAAAAGTTTGTTGAAGCCGATGGTGAGATACTAGCCTGTGGAACCTGTCTCGAAACACGCAAAAAAGGGGCAACCGATGCATGTCCAATCTCAACAATGATAGACTGCGTTGACTTGGTGGTATGGGCTGATAAAGTAGTTACATTCTAAAGTCACTCTTCTCCTTCTTATATATTCCATTGAAACAATAAAAAGAAACCATTTCTTTTTTAGTTATTTTTGTCTGTTTATGCAGATAGTTTCTGGATAAACAACTGTTTTATATGCACCATTACCTACAAATACTAAAAAAATACAAGGTCGGTTTACTTTTGAGCCCTCTTCTTGTACTCTTAACCGTCTTGAGCGAGACCATACAGCCGTGGCTGATGGCTCAGATGATTGATGACGGAGTCATGTTTAAAGACCTCGCAATCATCACACGATTGGGAGGGATTATGTTTGTAGTTGCCCTGTTTGGCTTGGTAGCTGGCATCATCAACGTGCATATATCCTCTAAAACAGCTGTCGGATTCAGCACAGACCTTCGCAAGCTATTCTTTTCGAAGCTTCAGCAACTTTCTCTGACAGAGACAGATCGTTTCAGTCCGGGATCATTACTTACGCGACTAACAAACGACATTACGCGCATTCAGCAAGTTATATTAATGGGGATGCGCTTGATGTTGCGTTCGCCGATGACACTCATCCTGGCTACTTTCTTTGTATTAAAAATCAATGCAGAGCTAGCCATTGTCTTAATTGGAGGAGTCCCTTTGCTGGGTATAGGTATCTTCTTTATCTTACGAAAAGCCTTCCCGCTATTCATGAAGGTACAGCAAAAGATAGACCAGCTAAATAGTGTGGTCAGGGAAAACCTGATTAACATTCGGGTGGTTAAATCATTTGTCAGAGAAGATTACGAGGTGAAAAAGTTTGGGCAAAAAAGCATTGAGCTACGTAACAAAGTAACCAAAGCTTCTAACACAGTAGTCACCTTGTTCCCCATGATGCAGCTAATCATGAATCTCTCCGTAGTTGCCATTCTTTGGATTGGCGGAGATAAAGTCATGAACAGCCAACTAAAAGTGGGCGAACTCATCTCATTTGTCAACTACATCATGCAAATCCTAATGGCATTGATGCTACTGGCTATGGTTATTATGAATATTGCCCGGGCTACAGCATCATCACAACGTATACAGGAAGTATTAAAAGCAACACCCTCCATCACCGATTCTAAAGAGAGTATCAGCAACAACTATCCCATAGAAAAAGGAGATGTATCGTTTAAGAACGTATCGTTTCGCTATAGTGGTGGAGAAAATGATGTTTTAAAAAACATCGACTTCACCGTTCATCAAGGCGAGACCATTGCTGTTGTAGGAGCTACAGGTGCAGCCAAAAGCACCCTTATGCATTTAGTCCCACGCTTATATGACGTGACAGAGGGAGAAGTGTGCATAAATGGCAGAAACGTAAAAGAATACCCCCTCAAGATTTTGCAACATGCTATTGGTATGGTTTTGCAAACAAACGAACTCTTCACCGGGACTATCTTGGAAAATCTGCGCTGGGGCAAGCCGGACGCTACACAGGAAGAAGTAGAAGAAGCTACTAAAGCGGCAGAAGCACATGATTTTATTCTTTCTTTTACAGATGGCTACCAAACTATATTAGGACGAGGGGGCGTGAATGTATCAGGAGGGCAAAAACAACGGATTTGTATAGCCCGGGCTTTGCTTCTAAAACCTAAAATACTTATCCTGGATGATAGTACAAGTGCCGTTGATACTGAAACTGAAAAGAAAATACGTCACAACATGCATGCGTTGCTTAAAGACACGACTGTCTTTGTGGTCACACAACGACTACACACGATGCAAGCAGCAGACAGGGTACTGGTGCTAGACGATGGAGAAATAGAAGCGATAGGAACTTCCTCTGAACTGATGGAGAAGTCTGCTATTTTCAAAGAAATATATCATTCGCAACAAATGTTTTTTTAAATATGGCACACGGACAACACTATAAACACGAAGGAAAGCCGAAGGAAGCCAAAAAAACATTCCGTAGGTTATTGGCCTATACAGCAAGTGATAAAAAATGGCTGTTTGCCGTCGGACTACTCATCATAATCAGCATTATATGCAATTTAGCCGGTTCGTATATGCTTCGCCCCATTATTAACACATATATCATTCCCGGCAATTATAGTGGATTACTCCACGCCCTGCTGCTGTTGACTGTTATTTACGTTACAGGCATTATTGCCGTATTTATTCAATACCGCACATTGAACTTTATAGGTCAGCGTACAGTCAACCGTATGCGAGTCGAATTATTTGAAAAAATGGAACGTCTACCCATCAAATACTTTGATACTCATCAACATGGAGACTTAATGAGTCGATACACCAACGATATAGACTTAGTAAGCGTAGCTATTACAGATAGCTTGGCCGATATACTCACCAGTCTTTTGATGGTGGTTGGCATCTTCAGTATGATGCTTTACATCAGTCCTATATTGACCTTGGTCACCCTCATAACTATTCCACTCATGTTCATCACGGCTAAAATGATTGTGAACAAAAGCCGCCGCTTTTTTCAGGATCAACAAAAAACACTGGGTGAAACAAACGGTTATATGGAAGAAATGATCAGTGGTCTGCAAGTCATTAAGGTCTTTGGTCATGAAAAGGAGGTTGAAGCTACGTTTGACGAACTGAATCAACAACTCAAAGACAAGTCAGAGAAAGCCCAGTTCTATGCCGGACTGATGATGCCGGTAATGAACAATATGAACACCCTTTCTTTTGTGTTGGTTACCATCGTTGGCGGTCTATTAGCCATACTGAGAGGATTTGACGTAGGTGGACTGGCGGCATTTTTACAATATTCGCGCCAGTTTGGCCGCCCCATCAACGAAGTAGCCAGCTTATACAACAGTATTCAAGCTGCATTTGCAGGAGCGGAACGCATATTTCAGGTAATTGACGAGTCGCCTGAACAGGCAGATAGTCCGGACGCTATTGAGTTGCACGAAGTCAAAGGCGACTTACAGATGCATAATGTTTACTTTGGATACAACGCGGATAAGACGATTCTAAAAGATGTAACTCTTCAGGCAAAACGAGGTACGAAAATAGCCCTTGTAGGAGAAACAGGTGCCGGAAAAACGACGATTCTGAACATGATTCCTCGCTTTTTTGATATTGATTCCGGTTCCATTACCATCGACAATTTACCTATCAATCATATCAAGCGGTCAAGTCTTCGCCAATCAATGGCTATCGTATTGCAAGACACACATCTATTCACCGGAACTGTAAGCGATAATATACGGTTTGGTCGACTGGGAGCTACTGATGAAGAAGTTGTCAAAGCAGCAAAACTTACAGCCGCTCACTCATTCATCAAGCGCCTTCCACAAGGATATCACACCCTGCTTGAAAACGATGGTGCAAACCTTAGTCAAGGGCAACGGCAACTGCTAAATATTGCGCGTGCAGCCATTGCAAATCCGGCCATCTTGTTGCTAGACGAGGCGACCAGCAACATTGACACCCGTAGCGAACTACTTATTCAAAGAGGATTAGACCAACTCATGCAAGGACGAACAAGTCTGATTATAGCCCATCGATTATCAACTGTTCGTAATGCAGACCGAATTTTAGTGCTGGACGATGGACAAATAATCGAACAAGGCTCACACCAGGAACTTATTCAACTGAAAGGTAAGTATTATAACCTATACAAAGAACAGTTCGAAGAGTAGACTTTATCTACATTCCCTCTACCTTTTTAAGAAAATACACATACTCAATTAATCTTTTAACCGAGGTTGAAAGAGCTTTCAAGCCTTGTAAGAAGCTCTTCCGACGAAGGTCAAAAGCTCTTCTGACAAGGGTTAAAAGTTCAGTTGTCTATATTCAAAAAATTAATTGCCTGGTTTGATTGGATTTACTCGCTCTATTGAAAGCCCCAGCCTTCATGCAGCATAACCTCGTTGCACCAAACTTAAATAGCTATTCGGCTCTTTATAAGACGCATTCAGCCAGACAGGCTTCAGCTTTTTTTGCTTTCTCGGCATTTTGATAACTAATAAATGTATCCATGTCCTTATCACCTCGACCCGATAAGCAAAGCACCACAACATCATCCTTTTTGAATTTCTTTTTATCCAGTACGGCTAAGGCGTGAGATGACTCTATGGCCGGAATTATTCCCTCCAACAACATGAGCTCATAAGCTGCCCGCATGGCTTCGTCATCGTTTATAGCAAACACTTCTGAACGATTGGTTTGGGCTAAAAAGGCATGCAAAGGACCAACACCCGGATAATCCAGCCCGGCCGAGATGGAATAAGGTTCTTGTACTTCGCCATTTTCATCTTGCATATAAAGCGTTCTACACCCGTGTAAAACCCCCTTCTTGCCTAGATGCATGGTGGCAGCCGATAGTCCTGTCTCAATGCCCTTACCCCCTGCTTCAGCAATCAAAATCTTCACCTCCGGATTGTCCAAGTAATGATAGATCGCTCCGGCAGCGTTACTTCCACCTCCTACGCAGGCGATGATATAATCCGGATTTTCATTGCCTTCTTTTTCTTTTAGCTGTTTGCGCGTTTCTTCACTAATAACCGATTGTAAACGAGCAACCATATCAGGATAAGGATGCGGCCCGATGGCTGAACCGATTAGGTAAAATGTGTCATCGGGATTAGCACACCAGTCATCAATAGCCGCATTGACCGCATCTTTCAACGTGCCTCCACCCTGAGGAACGGCAACAACTGTTGCTCCTAAAATCTCCATTTTTTTCACATTCAGACTCTGGCGTTCCACATCGGTCGCTCCCATATAAACCACACATTCCATACCCATCAATGCGCAGACCGTAGCTGTGGCCACACCATGCTGACCGGCTCCGGTCTCAGCGATAATACGGGTTTTACCCATCTGACGAGCTATCAATACCTGCCCTATAGTGTTATTAATTTTGTGTGCACCGGTGTGGTTTAAGTCTTCGCGTTTCAGATACACTTTACATCCACACTTGTCAGACAACTTCTTAGCCAGGTATAGAGGCGAAGGACGTCCTACATAATCACGCAAAAGCGTATCAAACTCTTGTTTAAATGAGGGCTCTTCCATTATCTTCAGATATGACTCTCGCAGCTCATCGATATTCTTTTTTAATGCTTCAGGGATATAAGTCCCGCCAAACTCTCCGTAATAACCTTTTTCATCTACTTTAAACTTTTCCATCTCTTTATATTTAGTTGATTAATAATCAAAAAAAAAGCCTGTCGTGAGTACGACAGGCTTTTAATATGCTTTTATCTATGTATGATTATAGTATATATACACCGCTTGGTCTCACAATTTGGGATAATTGAGAGTGCCACCACCATGCATTATTTACTATATTAAACATCATTTCTTCTTACATTTTGATGCAGCAAAGTTACAAAAAAAACCAAATCAACAAACTTTCTCCTGTTTATTTTTCAAGTTCTAACTTTATAAGTGCCATTCGATCCTGTCTATCAAGCGAATAAGTTTTACTCTCTTCATCCAACCATTCCAGCAACGCCAGCGATTTCTCATACAAATCTGCGTGTGTGACCGGTTCTAAATGTATGGGGGCATCTTGATAAAGTAATTCGGCCAGCATTTCCATATAGGCTAATCGCCGGTCGTCGGGTTGTTCGTTAATAAATGCACGAATAGCATCTATATCGCTTTCATAAAAAAAGGAAGCTTCTTTCTGAAGATAGCGTGTGTAAAACACACCAAACGACTCATCTTCATCTCCTTTTCCGGAACGACCAGCCAGAAACACGGCTAAATCTTTAGCAAACTGTTCTAGTATTCGTAATATAAAGTCTTTTTTCAGCATAATGTTTCTGTATTAAACAAGTACATACAAAGATAGTTTTTCTACCGAATAATAAACGTCAAACTTGCGAGTCAGCGTTTATCAAAGAAGAAATAATTATTATCGCTACGAAATGATTAAATTTGTCAGAAACAAAAAAAGACCCTCTATGATTAAAATATTTCCAACCGAGAAAATTAAGATTCTTGATCAGTACACAATAGATCACGAGCCCATTCGCTCGATCGAGCTGGTAGAACGTGCTGCCATGGCTTTTGTAAACGAGTATATCCGCACCTATTCGAAACAGGTTCGCACAGTTATATTTGCGGGACAAGGAAACAATGGTGCAGACGCACTTGCCATTGCTCGCTTGCTCAATGAAGAAGGATATCGAGTAGAGACGTACTTATTCAACCCCGGCAAACACCTCTCACTGGATTGCGAGCTAAACCGTCAGCGGTTGCTAAATATGGACAACATCGATTTCATTGAGATTGTCACCGATTTTCTTCCTCCCGAACTGAATGCTTACGACATAGTAATAGACGGACTGTTCGGCTCCGGTCTTAATCGCCCACTGACCGGTGGGTTTGCTGCGTTGGTTAGTTATTTGAATCAGTCTGAAGCTACGATTGTATCTATCGATATCCCTTCCGGTTTGTTTGGTGAAGACAACCGAAGCAACGACCCGAACGCCATCATACGTGCCAGTGTTACCTATACATTCGAATTTCCCAAATTATCGTTCTTCTTTGCTGAAAATGAAGTTTACATTGGCAAATGGAAAGTGCTTCCCATCAGCTTACATCCCGATGGAATAGCAGAAACAGATACCAGCTTTGCGATGATGACCGAAGAAGATATAGCCGAAATTTTCCCTCCTCGCGAACGTTTTGGGCACAAAGGCACTTATGGCCATGCGCTGCTTATTGGAGGTAGTGCCGGAAAAATGGGTGCTGCCGTTTTAGCGGCTCGCGGATGCTTACGTTCAGGCGTAGGAATGCTTACCACTCATATTCCTAAAAGAGGCGAGGTGATTATGCAAGTAGGTCAACCGGAGGCAATGGTAAGTTTTGATCAACATGCTGACTATTTCACCTCAGTCCCTGAGATAACAGCCTATAGTGCTATTGCTGTCGGGCCGGGGCTAGGACAACAAATGGAAACCGGAAAGGCGTTGGAACGTTTGCTACAAACACATACACGTCCAATGGTTATTGATGCAGATGCTTTAAATATTATTGCTTCAAACAAGGAAACCTTGAATTACATTCCTGAAAACAGCATCCTCACCCCCCACCCCAAAGAATTTGACCGCATCGCAGGCGAAAGCTCTAACTCATACGATCGTTTGCTGAAGTCTATACGGTTAGCCACCGAACACAAGATATTCATTGTCTTAAAAGGAGCTTACACGGCTATATGCACACCGGAGGGTAATGTTTTGTTCAACAGCACTGGCAATCCCGGCATGGGAACTGCCGGAAGTGGAGATGTCTTGACCGGCATTATCTTGAGTTTATTAGCACAAGGTTTAGCTCCTGAAATAGCTGCTGTAAGTGGAGTGTTCATACATGGATTAGCCGGTGACTTAGCGGCAGCCTATCGGTCGGAAGAAGGGCTTATCGCCTCAGACATTGCAGAGATGACAGCCAAAGCCATCAAACAGCTTAAATAATCAGTAAAACATGAAAACGTTTCAGGTAGACGAACAAACAACGTTGCGTCTGCTCAAGCAATCGGATGCTCCGGCTATTTTCCGGCTCATTGACAGCCAACGAAGCTATTTAGGTGCATGGCTGCCTTTTGTTGCAGACACCAGAACCCCGGATGATAGTGAGGTAGCTGTTTCATACATGCTTAAAGACCCTGACAGTCCGGTATTTTCCATTATAAAAAACGAGCAATTAGTCGGGCTGATAGGGTTTAAAGAAACAGACACATATAACGGTCGTACAGAGATTGGCTATTGGATTTCAGAAAATGAGCAGGGTAAAGGCATAGTAACACGGTCGGTCGCTATTTTGTGCCGGTATGCTTTTAAAGAACTAGCCATACACCGGATTCAGATTAAATGTGCCGTAGAAAACACGCAAAGCAATAATATTCCCAAGCGATTGGGCTTTCAACTGGAAGGCACAGAGCGAGATGGCGAACTACAATCAAACGGATACTATGCCGATATCCATATATACAGCCTTTTACGTACAGACAAACAGCTTAGTTGAAATCTCTAAAGCAAGACTAAAGGGGGTGAACTATTTGAGTAAGTTCTTTTTCGTCACAAAAAACCAAACAAACAATAAGACTCCTTTAGCGATACTCGTTAAACTCATGGCCCACCAAACACCTGCTATCCCCATACCTGAAGAGGCTAAAAGAATAGCCAAAGGAATACGCAGCAAGTTGAATGAGATACTCACTATCGCAGGTGGTAATGTGCGTCCTGAACCATAAAACAAGCCCTGTACAGATATCTCCAGCATCATAAACATCATGGAGTAAGAGTCAATACGCAAAAACTCACCTCCTATGCGGGCTCCTTCAGCATCGGGTACTAACAGTGCAAAAATATGTTCCCCCATAAAATAGAACAAAAAAGTACATACAACGCCTATTCCAAAAGCAATCTTCAAAGTGGTATAAAAGGCTGAAATAACCCGTTCCTTCATTCCGGCCGCATAGTTTTGTGCCACAAACGCACTCAAAGCCGTACTAAATCCTTGTGAAGTGTTCCAAGCCAAACCTTCTATCTGTCCTCCTGCCGAAAGAGCCATCACACCCAAGTGCCCTCCATAAATAGACGCTGTGCGAGCCATCAGGAGATTAATAACTGAAAACAACGTGTTCAATACCGATACAGGCAAGCCTATCCGAATGATGCGCAACGTTTGCTCTCTACATAAACGTCCAAAGAATTTCAAATCGGGAAGAATGGGATTACGCTTTTTCATTTGATAAATAAATGCCAGGCAAACAAGTATTTGGGCAGTCCATGTAGCCCAAGCCGCTCCATGCACGCCCCACTCAAACACATAAATATAGAGCGGGTCAAGCAGAACGTTTAGCACCAATCCAAAACCATTGGTATAAAATGGGATTTTACTTTGTCCGGCAGCATTGTATAACCCGGTAAACGTAGCATTTAAAAACAAACAGGGAAGCGCCGTACAGACAACCCGAAGCAGACGTACGGTAGCTTGACTTACCTCAGCTTCCAGCCGATATAGACTAACAACCTCTTCCGCAAACAGAAACAACACGACACTCCACACAATAGACACCACTAGGGCGATTGTCAAATTATGGGATGTATAGCTTCGTATATTTAATTCATCTTTAGAGCCCACGCTTTGACCTACGCAAACCTCAGAGCCTACTTTCGTAAAGATGGCAATGGAGTTTGACATCCATAAAATAATTGATATGGCTCCAATTGCCGCAACCGCCTCCGTACCTAAACGACCTACCCAGGCCATATTGATTAGTCCATAGGCCATCTGGATAAAAGAAGTACCCAAAATAGGCATAGAAAGCGTAAAAAGCAAGCGACTTATTTTACCTTTTGTTAAATCTCGAACTCCAATCATTTCATCTAATTTGCCACAAAAGTAAAAAGATTCATAGCACGGAACCTAGAATTAGACTTCATTTATTAAACATTTTAAGATGCCAGCTTGTTTTTAAAGTGAAAGCCATGTTGATACAGAAAAAAAAACAACAATACCCTCTAGGACTTGTACTCAGCGGAGGCGGAGCAAAAGGATTCGCACACATAGGAGTACTGAAAGTTTTGGAAGAGTGCGCTACACAACCGGACATTATAGCAGGTACTAGCGCAGGTGCACTTGTTGGGGCTTTCTACGCTGATGGATATACCACTAATGAAATAATTGAACTTTTTACCGGAAAAGAGTTTTCGGACTTTGCTCAAATAAAGTTTCCAACTGACGGACTATTCGACTCTAGTGGATTGAGTCGTTTTTTGGATAAAAACTTACGAGCTAAAACCTTTGAAGAGCTAAGAATCCCCTTGGTCGTGCTTGCTACCGACCTGGATCATGGGGTTAGCAAAGAGTTTAGAAGCGGACCACTTATCGACCCTCTTGTAGCCTCAAGCAGCATTCCTATTCTTTTTAAGCCTATCAAGATTGATGGCATTCATTATGTTGACGGAGGAGTTTTACGGAATTTCCCGGTAAAGAATATCAGGAGTGAATGTGTTGAGATTATAGGAGTCAACGTAAATGCTTATACCGCTGATAGCTATAAACAAACTCTTTTCAATATTGCAGAACGCTCCTATCACTATATGTATAGAGCCAATGCAATAGTTGACAGAGAACTTTGCGACTTACTCATCGAAGCGGCCGATATTCAACGCTTTAAAATGTTTGATTTAGAAAATGTAAAGATGATTGTGGAGCTTGGATATCAAGCAACTATTGACACGCTGAAAGAGAGAGTGCTGAACAGGAAACTTGAACAAATCAGCCATCGCTTTAGAAGCAAGTAATTTCTTCGTATTTATTAATATTTATAATTCCGCCTAAAGAACGGATCATAGGAAAGGTGAACAAATGGAAAAAAGAAAAAAGATTATCTACCAGGCTTTCCCCCGCTTATTTGGAAACAAGAATACTAAACCAATTTTTAATGGTAGCATAGAAGCCAATGGCTGTGGAAAGCTCGCTGACTTTTCAGACAAAGCGCTTGCTGAATTATCAGAACTAGGGGTGACTGATATTTGGTATACAGGGGTCATAGAACATGCTACTAAAACAGACTATTCGTTATATGGAATTCAAAAAGCCCATGATGCCATTGTCAAAGGGAATGCCGGCTCCCCCTACGCAATCAAAGATTATTACAGCATAGACCCTGACTTAGCAAACAATGTCCTCAACCGCATGGACGAGTTTCAACAATTAGTAGATCGAACACATAAAGCCGGTCTAAAGGTTATTATAGATTTCGTTCCTAACCATGTTTCAAGACAGTATGCTTCTAAAAACAAGCCTGCCTATATCAAAGACTTAGGTGAAGATGACGATATGCATCTATCGTTTAGTCCGTTCAACAACTTCTACTATCTGCCGGGATCTGTCATGACCTTGCATTTCGGCGCAAAACAAGAAGACTTCGAATACAGCGAATTCCCGGCTAAAGCTACAGGAAATGATTTGTTCACATCTACACCCGGCAAGCACGACTGGTACGAAACAGTCAAGCTAAACTATGGCATAGACTATATGAATGGCGGGAGAACTCACTTCACTCCTATCCCGGACACCTGGAGTAAAATGCTGGACATATTGCAATTCTGGGCTGGTTTGGGTGTGGATGGATTTAGATGCGATATGGCTGAAATGGTCCCTATCGAATTTTGGAATTGGGTTATTCCACAAGTAAAAAACTCAAAAGATATTTTCTTCATTGCTGAAATATACAACACCGCTTCCTATAGAAGATTCTTAGACTATGGTATGTTCGACTATGTTTACGACAAAGTCGGTCTATACGAAACCATACGCTCCATCATTGCCGGACACGATCCTGCATCTAAAATAACCAACTGCTGGCAGTCTATTGATGGTATTCAACAACACATGATAAACTTTCTTGAAAACCATGACGAGCAACGAATTGCTTCTGACTTCTTTGCCGGAACACCTTGGTCTGCTATTCCCGGGATTGCTGTGTCTGCACTGATCAACACCAACCCTTTCATGCTATATAACGGACAAGAGTTGGGTGAACGAGGAATGGATAAAGAAGGATACAGCGGACTGGATGGACGTACAACCATCTTTGACTATTGGAGCATGGAGTCTGTGCGAGCATGGAACAACAACGGAAAGTTTGACGAAGAACTATTAACCGAAGATCAGCGTGAACTAAGAAAACAGTATAAACAGATTCTAACCATTGCCCGCGACGAAGCGGCCATCAACCAAGGGGTTTTCTTTGACTTGATGTATGTGAATATGAACAATCCGAATTTCAACCCTAACAAGCAATACGCTTTCTTGAGGAGTTATAAAAATGAGGTAATTCTTGTTGTAGCCAACTTTGACCAAATTCAACAAAAAGTAAAAGTTGACATACCGATTGACTTTTTCCACTATGCTCACCTAAAAGAAAACAAAGCAGCTCAAGTAACCAATTTACTGACCGGCAAAACCTCTGTTGGCACTTTGACAGATTCATGGTCGTATGAAGTAGCTGTCGAACCTTATGCCGCAACCATACTCAAGTTTACATACGAAGCATAACTACCTGCACAGAAGATTAACTAAAGAACGCCCGGCTAAGATAACAGCCGGGCTTTTTTATGCAATCACATAAACAACAGAGCGAATATGCCGAATAGTTTTTAGCTATTATATGATGAATGGGTTATATTTGCACAAAACATTTATGATATGATACAATCAATGACGGGCTTCGGGAAAATCACCTCTGAACTGCCTAATAAAAAAGTCACTATAGAGATAAAATCACTTAACAGTAAACAGCTGGATCTTTTCACGCGGATTCCTTCTATCTATAAAGAAAAAGAAATGGAAATTCGCAGTTTGCTACTTAAAACGCTTGAAAGAGGAAAGGTTGATTTTAATATTTTCATTGAAAACATAGGAGTCGAAAACAACAGCAAAATAAACCTCAATGCACTGGCTGCCTACAAAAAGCAGATTGAAGAAATTGCAGATGAATTAGAGATTGACAAACCGACCGATTGGTTTAAAACACTCCTCAAACTGCCGGAAGTTATCAGAACTGAACTATCAGAGTTAGATGAGAACGAATGGGGAATCGTGAAAAAATGCATCGAAGAGGCTATTCAACAACTGACTGAGTTCCGTATACAAGAAGGAAAGATGTTAGAAAACTTATTCAAAGAAAAAGTAACCAACATCAGCAAACTCTTACAAGAGATTGAACCCTACGAAGAAGAACGCCTAGACAAAATAAGGAATCGCCTGTTAGACAATCTTTCCAAAATACCCGATGTCGAATATGACCAGGGCAGGCTAGAGCAAGAGCTGATATTCTATATTGAAAAGCTCGATGTTAATGAAGAGAAAAACAGATTAGCCAACCACCTCAAATATTATATTGAAACGATGGGCGAAGGACATGGACAAGGGAAAAAGCTTGGCTTTATTGCTCAGGAAATGGGACGCGAAATCAACACACTAGGTTCTAAAAGCAATCATCCGGAAATGCAGCAAATCGTTATTCGCATGAAAGACGAGCTGGAGCAAATCAAAGAACAAATATTAAACGTATTATAAGATGGCCGGAAAACTCATTATCTTCTCTGCCCCTTCCGGGTCAGGCAAGTCGACCATAATCAATGCACTACTAGCTAAAGGATTAAACCTATCCTTCTCTATTTCTGCAACCAGTCGCCCTCCCAGAGGAAAAGAAAAGGAAGGCATTGAATACTATTTTTTGACACCTGAGGAGTTTCGCTCACGCATTCAAAAAGGCGACTTTCTGGAGTATGAGGAGGTCTATCAAGATCGATTCTACGGAACACTAAAAGCTGAAGTCAATAGGATTTTAGCAAATGGAAGCAACGTGATACTGGATGTAGACGTGGTAGGAGGCTGTAACATTAAAAAGATTTACAAAGAAGAAGCTTTAGCTGTTTTCATAAAGCCTCCCGGTATTGAAGTCTTGAAAGAACGGTTAGAGAAGCGAGGGACAGACAGTCCTGAGGTTATCCAATCACGAATAGAAAAGGCTGAATATGAACTTTCTTTTGCTCCTCAATATGATGTTGTAATAGTCAATGACCAATTAGATAAAGCTATCGAAGAATCTTATCAAACTATCCATCGTTTTATTCATTCATGAAACACACGGCTATATTTTCAGGCTCATTCAATCCGGTACATATCGGTCATTTAGCTTTAGCTAACTGGATATGCGAATATACCGATATAGATGAGTTATGGTTTCTTGTTTCTCCACAAAATCCGGCTAAAAAGATAGGAAGTCTTTTGCCGGATGCATACAGGCTTCATTTGATACAGTTGGTGATTGGCAATTACCCTAAATTTAAGATTAGCGACATAGAGTTTTCCCTCCCAAGACCTTCTTATACGATAGATACCCTAACGGCTCTCTCCAAGGTGCATCCGGACAGAGAGTTTAGCTTGGTTATAGGGGCAGACAGCTGGAACAATTTCCACCTGTGGAAAGAATATCAACGCATCATTGAGAAATATCGAATATTAGTATATCCACGGGATGGGCATACTTTAGAAACCACCCCCAAACCCGCAGGGGTTGATTATTTAGCAGCTCCGCTTATGAATATATCCTCCACATTCATTCGCGAAGCTTTTATGAACCATAAAGACGTTCGTTTTTTCCTTCCGGAATCATTACATAAAGAGATACCGATGCTCAAAAAGCTTCTTCAGGAAGTTGATTAATTCCCGGAAGTATTGGTCATTCGTTTGATAATGTTATAAGCATTAATCATCCCCAACTCTCCCGACTTACTTAAGTCCACTATTCCTCCTGACACATCACCCAGTGATAGTTTGGCAAGTCCTCTATTAAAGTACGCTTCAGCAAATTCCGGTTCACGGAAAATAGCTTCGTCATAATCCAATATCGCCGCACGGAAATCTCTTTGCAGGCAACGGATATTCGCACGATTAAAGTAAGCAAAGACGAAATCACTATTCAGCTGAAGCACTTTATCATAGTCGCGCATAATCTGCTCATGCTCCATGGCATGTTTAGACTCTTTCAGTTGGTAGTTCATGCCTGAATTGAGCTTTATACCGGATGAGCCGGGCATATTAAAGTTCGTAACTCCATGCTGCGTTTTGTTCATTTGCTCATACACATTACCGGATGCCGTCGAGGTAGACGCTTCATATTCCAGCTGTTTATAGCGAAGCACAGCCCGATTGAAATAGGCAAAGATATAGTTAGGATCCAGTTCTATTACCTTGGTAAAGTCACTGATAGCTTCCGCAAAGTCTTGCACCAGCATTTGGTCCATTCCCCGTCCAAAGTAAAAATCCGGATTAGTTGGTTCAGCTGATAGCTTCCCGGAATAATCATCTATTGACTTGAAGTGCATCTGCACTTGGTTTTCAATCAATGATGACTCCTTGTTCGTAATCAACAAGCGATAGTTCAGCGCCATTCGTTCATTGTAGGTACTGATTGTTTTATTATAATAAATAGTTTTATTCAGCTGACTTTGTTGCTCATAATAAGTGAGTACAAATTGAGGTTCAAGGTCTATAGAGACATTTTTATCTTGCACTCGACCCCTTATTTCACTTTGGTATTTGCTCTTATAGGTATCCTTTTCATCATAAACCACCAGTCTATTAAACTTAGTTATATTTTTATCTGACTGCTCACGGGTATTCGTGTTTTCTTTCGTTGATGAAGCCTCGGAAGCTTGCTTATCCTCCGACGTATTCTCAGCAAGCAAGTTAGCACCGCTGCTCTCTTGCCGTTCTTTCCTCACACGTTCTTCAATATCAACCGCAGCCCAATAGTCTGTATCGGCTCCCTTGGCATCACCCATTTTCCGTTTCACATCTCCCCGGGCATAATAAGCCGGTGTGAAATTAGGGTATTCTTCCAGTACGGTCGTATAGTCTTCGATAGCAGCCTGCAAATTACCCACATCAGTATTTAAGATGGCACGGTTATAATAGGCAAAAAAGTTATCGGGTTCCAGCATCAACACAACGTCAAAGTCTTCAATCGCGCGGTTGTTATCTCCTACCTGCATGCGTAATAGTCCTCTATTAAAACGTGCAACCAAGCTGTTTGGGTCTGATTTAATCACCCGATCATAATCAGCCATAGCTCCGCGAAGGTCATTCACATTGTAACGAACTAACCCTCTATTGATATAAAAAGCATTTTGTAAAGGGTCTAAACGAATAGCTTCGTCAAAATCCCGCAATGCCTCATCATATTTTTCTTGATCTAAATAAACGACTGCTCTGCTGGCATAGACAGGTGCGTAATAAGGGTCTAGTTCAATGGCTTTATCATAATCCTGCATCGCGCTGATTGTATCACCTGACTCTACATACATAGCTGCACGCGACACATAACTATTTGACACACTCGGATAGGCTTTAATCAGATAGTTTAAAGTCTCTTCGGCTTTTTCAAAATCTTTTTGCTGCACATAAGCGATTGAAAGGTTCGTGAGTACAGACCTCTCATCGGGTCTGAGCTTCAGTGCTTTTTTATAATCCTCTACCGCCTCATCAAAGCGTTCTTGGTTATGCAAAGCAATACCTCTAGCAAAGTAAGCTTGCACATAAAAAGCATTACGTTCTAGGCATAAAGTACAATCTTCTTCCGTTCCCTTATAGTCATCTAAGTTCAATTTGGCTATTGCCCGAAAAAAGTATGGTTCGGCCAACCAGGGTTTAGATCGGATTACTTGATTGAAATATTGTATAGATAAAACGTAGTCTTCAAAATACAATGCATTTCTCCCTATTGCCAACACTCTGTCAGTATTTATTTGGGCAAATAGGGAGAAAGCACTAAGTTGAAAAAAAAGAAGTAAAATTATTTTTTTCATTCGCTTCCTCAGTCAATTTCATGAAGAAACAAAAATAGATAAATAAATCAATTTCGGAAATCTTATACCTAGCCGATTTTCAGCATTAAATGATTCTTAGCTATTTTATCACCTTCTTTTACATCTATTTCATTTATTACACCGGCTATCGGAGCCAAGACTCTATTTTGCATCTTCATAGCTTCTTGAATCAGCAATACTTCGCCTTTTTGGACCTGCTCACCGGGCTTAACAAACACTTCAATCACCGTTCCGGGCAAAGCAGATAATACATCGCCTATATGATGTTTCTCCCAAGGAGAACGGTTCTCAAACTTCTTGGTCAATGTTGTTTTATACAAAACATCATCCAACTCAATTGTTTTCAATTCTTTATCTGTCATATTGTTCATTGCATCCAAGAATTAAAATGGAGGTAAGCCATGTTTTTTAGCCGGTCTGCTCTCATCTTTGTTTTCACAAAACTGCAAGGCATTAATCAGCATTTCACGAGTTTCTTTAGGCTCGATAACCGCATCCACAAAGCCCATTCCGGCAGCCACATACGGGTTAGCAAACTTCTCGATATATTCTTTTACTTTTTCTTTGCGCATAGCTTCTTGATCTTCCGCTTCAGCTATTTCTTTACGGAAAATGATGTTAGCCGCCCCTTCCGGACCCATTACAGCAATTTCAGCGGTAGGCCATGCAAACATAAAGTCTGCACCTAAGTGGCGAGAGTTCATGGCTATATATCCACCTCCATACGCTTTACGCAGGATAACCGTAATTTTGGGAACAGTAGCTTCTGAATACGCATACAATACTTTCGCACCGTGACGAATCACACCGGCATGCTCTTGATCAACGCCCGGCAAATAACCCGGCATATCTTCCAATGTTACAATGGGGATATTGAATGAATCGCAGAAACGAATAAAACGAGCCGCTTTATCTGCACTGTCGCAATCTAAAACACCGGCTAGCACCATAGGTTGATTAGCTACAAACCCTACTGACTCGCCATTGATGCGTCCAAATCCAATAACAATATTAGCCGCCCACAGCTCTTGAATTTCAAAAAAGTCCGAACCATCTACAATCGCTCGTATAACGTTACGCACATCATAGGGGCGTGTAGGGTCTGAAGGAACTATTTCTTCCAGATTATAGGTTGTTTCTGGCTCTAATGCATTTACTGACTCCGGTTTATATTCATTGCTACCCGGGATAAAGCTCAGTAAGCTTTTCACCTGTTCAAAGCATTCCATTTCATTGAGTGCATAGAAATGCGCATTACCGGTGATTTCAGCATGTACTTTAGCTCCTCCCAAATCTTCCATAGAGATATCCTCGCCTAACACCGTCTTAATTACATTCGGACCGGTAATAAACATCTTAGAGATATTTTCAACCACAAAGACAAAGTCCGTCAATGCAGGCGAATAAACAGCTCCACCGGCACAAGGACCCAATATCAATGAGATTTGAGGTATAACGCCTGAAGCAATTGTGTTTCTATAGAAAATTTCGCCATAACCGGCTAAAGCACCTACTCCTTCTTGGATACGCGCTCCTCCCGAGTCATTGATACCAATCACCGGACACTTCATCTTCAAGGCCAAATCCATCACTTTGGTGATTTTTCTAGCATGTTGTAAGCCCAGTGAGCCACCTGATACGGTAAAATCCTGTGCATAGATACATACGGGTGCACCATTTACAGAACCTGTACCGGTCACCACGCCATCAGCGGGAAGTTCTTTCTTCTCCATGCCAAAATCACGTCCGGCATGTTTTATAAACAAGTCGGTTTCTATAAAAGAGCCTTCATCTAATATGGCAGCAATACGCTCTCTTGCAGTCATTTTACCTGCATTCTTTTGTTTCTCGATTGCTTTTTCGCCTCCTCCTAACTGTGCCAACTGCTTCTTTTCCTGAAGCGTTTGGATAGCTTGTTTTAAATCACTCATAACAATTCGGTTTCTACTTTTTAATGACTTTTGTTCGGTATGAACAAGAAGCCTTACCTTTAATAATATTGTTTAATTTACTCTTATTCAACTGCTTCCTTATTGGAGATATATTATCTATAAAGACATGACCAGCCAAGTGCTCGCATTCATGCTGTATCACTCTTGCCAGATAGCCTTCATATGTTTCCTCATGCCGATTAAAATCTTCATCATAATAAGCGACGGTTATTTTTTCAGGGCGAGAGACTTTCTCATGCAATCCGGGAAAGCTCAAACAGCCTTCTTCCATAGATATTTCCTCTTCGCATTTAAACAAAAATTCCGGATTTATCATTACCTTTTTCAGGTCTTTAAATTCCGGAAAGTCTTCTGCTAAAGGACTTAAGTCTATCACTAAAAGCTGGATAGATAGCCCCACCTGAGGGGCGGCCAAACCTATTCCATCGGCATTATACATGGTTTCAAACATGTCTGCCACCAATTTTTTCAGTTCTGGATAATCTTTATTTATGGGCTTTGCGGGTTCGCGTAACACAGGATGCCCATAGAGGTAGATAGGTAAAATCATACGGATAAATTTCGTTTACTTTCTAAATATGACTGTAAAATAATCACCGCGCTGACCTCATCGGTCAATGCTTTCTCTCTGCGTTTTTTCTTTTTAACTCCGGCTGCCAATATGGTTTGTTTGGCTATTACAGAAGTAAAACGTTCATCATAATATTCTACAGGAATGTTTGGAAAAGCTTTTTTCAATCGCTCGACAAAAGGTACAATCTTACTCATATTCTCAGAGGGTTGATTATTCATCTGTTTCGGATATCCTACTACAAACATTTCAACCGGTTCTTTCGAAACATACTCGGTCAAAAAGCGAATCACTTCGTTACCGGGTACGGTTGTTAGCCCATTTGCTATCAACTGTAATGTATCGGTAGCAGCCAGGCCAGTACGTCTTTCGCCATAGTCTATTGCTAAAATCCTTCCCATTGCGCAAAGATACTAAAAATGTGCAAGTCCTAATCCAAAATATTTAGAAGCTTTTTCTTAAATATGCATTCTATACAACCAAACTTACAGCATCTATCAGTAAGATAGCTACATAGTCCATTCAAGTATTCGCAGATGCAGTCAGTCAGATTTAAGTTTTTTTAAATGCAAATATCTATTTACCGTTGGTGCTAACTTTCACTCATAGGTGTTCAAGATATCATATCCTCCCTGCTGCAAGTAGGATTCTTTTATCATCAATTCAATATCTGAATAAACCATATCATTCAGCAAATCATCCAGCTGATATTCAGGCTCCCACCCCAACATCTTTTTCGCTTTCGAGGCATCACCTAAAAGCAGGTCGACTTCAGTAGGTCTGAAGTATCGGGGGTCAACAGCAACCAACGCTTCCTTCAGGCTCTTTTTAATATTCGTCAGGTATTTCTCTCCTACTTTTTCTGCAAAGATTACTTCGTCAAGTCCGGCTAATCGACCCACTTCATCTACTCCCTCGCCTTCGAAGGCTATTTCCATCCCCACTTTTCCAAAGGCCAGACGAATAAACTCGCGAATAGTCGTAGCTATTCCGGTAGCTATCACATAGTCAGACGGTTCATCTTGTTGCAAAATCAGGTGCATCGCCCGCACATAGTCTTTGGCATGCCCCCAATCTCGCTGTGCAGACAAGTTACCCATATAGACCTTATCTTGAAGCCCTAATGCAATTCGTGCTACGGCTCTTGTTATTTTACGTGTCACGAAAGTTTCCCCTCTCAGCGGTGATTCATGGTTGAACAAGATGCCGTTAGAAGCATGCATTCCGTAGGCTTCACGGTAGTTTACGATAATCCAATAGCCATAAAGCTTAGCTACCGCATAAGGACTCCGTGGGTAAAAAGGTGTTTGTTCTGTTTGCGGAACTTCCTGCACCAAGCCATACAGCTCAGAGGTTGATGCTTGATAAATTCTTGTTTTGTCTTGCAGATTCAACAAACGTACAGCCTCTAATATCCGCAATATTCCCAACGCATCTACATTGGCCGTATATTCAGGCGTGTCAAAACTCACTTTCACATGACTCATCGCAGCCAGGTTATAAATTTCGTCCGGCAAAACTTCTCCAATGATGCGCACCAGGTTCAAACTGTCTGTCATGTCGCCATAATGCAAAATAAGGTTGCGGTTTTCCACATGCGGGTCTTGATATAGATGGTCTATACGGGCGGTATTAAACATCGAAGATCTCCTTTTAATACCATGCACGATATATCCTTTCTCTAAAAGATACTCTGCCAGATAGGCCCCATCTTGTCCGGTCACACCGGTTATAAGTGCTGTTTTTTGTTTCATAATCATTTGTTCATCTGGTTAAAAACGGGTTGAGTTAATGGTTCAAATACCACGTATAGAATATATCCAATCCTACTTCTAAATCTATTTGGTGTTTCCATCCCAATGCATGTATCTTCGATACGTCTGTCAGTTTACGCATGGTGCCATCAGGCTTGGAGTTGTCAAAGGTAATCTGTCCCCGATAGTTGATTTTCGCAGCGATAGCCGAAGCCACCGCAGCGATGGAGTGCTCTTTGCCTGTTCCCAGGTTGATATGTGTATTTCGAACTTCTCCCCCAAGTGGTTTTACATCCTCAAAATCAACTTGTTCCATAACAAATACACAGCCATCTGCCATATCTTCACTCCACATAAATTCCCGAAGCGGTTTTCCGGTTCCCCACAACGAGATTGAAGTCTTTTGAATGCCATAATCAGCCAAAGTTTGCTGAATAGTATCAAACGTAGCTGTACCAGCTGTTTTTTTCAACGGTCGTTTATTCAAATCCGCCCGTATAGCCGCTTCATCTCCTTCATACAAACATTTAGCTAAATATATTTTTCGAAGCATTGCCGGCAACACATGCGATGTCGCTAAATCAAAATTATCACGCGGTCCATATAAATTGGTTGGCATAACCGACAGGAAATTTGTTCCGTACTGCAGGTTATAGCTTTCACACAATTTCATACCAGCTATTTTTGCGATGGCATAAGGTTCGTTGGTATATTCTAACGGTCCCGTCAGCAACGAATTTTCCTTAATAGGCTGCGAAGCTTCTTTCGGATAGATACACGTACTACCTAAAAAAAGTAATTTCTTCACCTTGTTTTGATAAGCTGCTTGTATAACGTTCGAGGCAATCATCAGGTTTTCATAGATAAAGTCTGCCCGGTACGTGGCGTTAGCCCCTATTCCACCCACCCGTGCTGCTGCCAGAAATACATATTCAGGCTGCTCACGACTGAAAAAATCATTCACCGCTTGCTGCGAAGTCAAATCCAATTCCCGCCGCGTGCGACCCAGAATATGCTGATAGCCTTTTTCTTGCAACGACTTGACTATTGCACTACCTACCAGCCCGCCATGTCCGGCTACATATATTTTGCTGTTTTTATGCATACATCCCGATTACTTACGAGATTCATCAACCAATCGCTGCAAATAGTTTCCATAGGGATTGTTCTTCATCGTAGAAGCTATTTCAAGCATCCTTTCATCCCCTATCCATCCGCTTGAATAAGCTATCTCTTCCAGACAAGCTATTTTTTGACCTTGACGTTTCTCAATCACTTCAACAAAGGTAGATGCTTCCGAAAGCGAATCGTGCGTGCCCGTATCCAACCAGGCAAAACCACGCCCTAACAAACTCAATCTCAACTTCTTTTCGTTCATATACCACTGGTTTACACTCGTTATCTCTAACTCGCCCCGAGCAGATGGCTGAATATTTTTGGCTACCTGAACCACATCATTCGGATAAAAATAAAGCCCCACAACTGCATAGTTTGACTGAGGATTAGCCGGCTTCTCTTCAATACTCAACACATTACCTTCTTCGTCAAACGCAGCCACGCCATACCGCTCCGGATCGTTCACATAGTACCCAAAGATGGTCGCTTTATTTTCCGTTTCCACTTTGTTGACAGCCCCTCGCAGCATTTCCGTAAATCGCTGACCATAAAAGATATTATCTCCTAACACCAGGCATACCGAGTCGTCGCCGATAAAGTCTTCACCGATAATAAAAGATTGTGCCAATCCGTCCGGCGAGGGTTGCTCCGCATATTCAAATCGCACACCATAGTCTGATCCATCACCTAATAACCGTCTAAATCCGGGCAAATCATCCGGAGTCGAAATAATCAAAATTTCTTGTATACCTGCCAACATCAAAACTGATATGGGATAATAAACCATCGGTTTGTCGTAAATGGGCAAAAGCTGTTTCGACACTCCTTTGGTTATCGGATATAAGCGCGTTCCGGTTCCACCGGCTAATACAATACCTTTCATATTTTTTCTTATTTATCGTTCAGGTCAAACACTTGCTGTGCTCTACTAATATTTTCTACTTACACACAAAGGTAGCTCTTTACCTTCTGATGCGAATTTGAATTGCATTTTCTACCGGTTTATCGTTCAATATCACCAAGTAGCCGCCACCTCCTGCCCCGGTTAGTTTCCAACCTTTTACGGCAGACTGATAAGGTGCTAAGGTCGCTAAAATTTCTTGCGAAACCATCCGAGGGAACATCGCTATTTGTGCATCAAACGTATCAATCGTTGCTTGTCCCCATGCTTCTAAATCACCCGCCAGCATGGCTTCCCAACATCTATCAGCTGCTTTGCTTAACTTTTCTGCTTCAACTGCCGTGATATACGTCTCACTCAACACGTCATAATCAACATGACGGGGAAATAACGGAACTAACCACAGGTGACTTTCCACCCATGAAAGCACAGCCGGGTCTGTTACTGAGTCTATTTTTTCCGGCCAAAAATCGTTTGCATAATACAAACGATTCAACCCGGGTAGTACGATGCCTAATGAATCTTGTGACCCACTTACATATTTTGTTCCCGGAGGATTCTCATAACAAAACAGCATGCGTGCCAATTGTTCTTTATCTCCTGTTGGCACACCCGCCTGCCACAATTCGATGGCTTTTTTTCGAGAACTGGTTGACATACCACTTCGGTCATTAAATTCATAGTCAGGCTCTACCGAAGCAGTCAGCACAGCACCGGGATAAAGCCGATTCACAAACGGCTGGTCTAACCATCCTCCGGCAAGTTCAATACGGTAAGGTATATCACACTCCTGTCTGAGTGCCGTAGTAGATCGAGGGGGTAAGTTTTGATGGGGCACGCGCTGACTTACAACATACTCAATACCGAGCTGTTTGCACAAGTTCTCTTTGAGCGGACTATGCCCGTCACTATTCACAAAAAAGATATCCGGCTGCAAATGCCTCAGCTCTTCTTCAAAGTCGAGCATACCGCTACCCCTATTTATCCAGGCATCTTTCACTGCCCGCAATGCTTTAACAATGTATAGGCGCTCATTTTCGGAGTAGACTGTCTTTCGAGCTTTCAGCTCATTGACCGTTCTATCAGAGCCAATGCCCACATAAAGTTCGCCATACGTTGCCGCCTCCTCAAAGAAGGCCACATGCCCGCTATGTAGCATATCATAGCATCCGCTTACAAAAACTTTTTTCATTCGTTTTTTTTGTTTTTAAGCATAGAGCCTATACCTAAAATGATGTTTGCAGCACAAAACTTAAAAGAAGTGCGTACATTATAGATACAAAAATACAAATAATACGTATTCAAAAAGACGACACGAAAAAGAAGCTAGTCCCTTTCTTATTTATTTCCGTGTTAAAAGGTCGCTATTTCTTGACAACGATAAGTAAAAAACGGTACCTTTATAGAAAATAAACAGGCATGGATAATCAAGTCATTCAACAAAAGGCATACAGGAAGTGGATAGGGAACAGGCTATCCGCCTCATGCGTGGTGGCTAAGAGTCCGCCGGGAAGTATAGCCTAAACGAATGAGTCGGCATCGGACACGACTGATTCGGGCTATGCACATCCGATGATGAATGGCTCTCTTTTCCTAAGATGGAATCAACCTGATAGACGATAAGGATTCGCAAAATGCGAAATCGTCACAGTCCCAACAAGGGCTGCAGCTACTACAGAGTGGCTGCAGCCCTTGTTTATTTAGGCGAAAAACCGCCTTTTTTGCCCTAAATTCAATAGGGACATTTTCAAAAAAGACTATATTGACTTACTAAAAAGGCTATAGACTTTTATAAAAAAGGGTATAGCCTTTTTAAAAACGCTCAAAAAACAGTCAAAAAACAGAGAAAATCATTTTTTCGACTAAAAAGGAGTTTTCTCCTTGCTAAACATCTGTTAATAATACATATATATTGTTAATAATCACCCCCCCTGACCGTCATTGTGGGAACCGCAATTCCCCAGTCCATACCGCCAATACTCCTTAGACCGTCATCCCGCACTCCGATGCGG
>CAZSWS010000008.1:55570-59424 GCA_964610765.1 uncultured Parabacteroides sp. | reverse complement strand
TATGAAAAGCGAGGCGGATACTCTACTAGAATATCCGCCTCACTTTTTATATATATAGATTTACTTTTGATTTTCAATCCATGTACGTGCGTTGACGAAGGCTTCAATCCAAGGGGTTACTTCATCTTTAGCTTTGCGGTCGTTCGGGTAAAAACCACACTGCCATGGGAAGATGGAGCGCTCCGGATGAGGCATCATTGCTAAGTGACGCCCATCTTTAGAACAAAGTCCTGCAACAGCCCATTTAGAACCGTTTGGATTAGCAGGATAGCCGTCATAAGCATATTTTGCAATCACGTTATATTCTTTTTCATCGTAGGGGAATGAGAATTTACCTTCACCATGTGCAATCCATACGCCCAACTTCGTTCCGCTAAGACTTCCTAGCATGATTGAATCATTTTTGGGAATTTCTAAACCAATAAATCCGGACTCGAATTTATGAGATTCGTTATGAAGCATTTGATGTTTTTCAGCATGTTCAGGGTAAAGTAATCCTAGCTCTGCCATTAACTGACAACCATTACATACTCCCAAACTCAACGTGTCTTTGCGAGCATAGAAGTTATCAATAGTCTTTTTCGCTTTTTCATTGAATAAGATACCACCAGCCCATCCTTTGGCTGATCCAAATACATCTGAGTTCGAGAATCCACCGCAGAATACCAGCATATTTACATCTTCCAATGTTTCACGACCCGACGCAAGGTCAGTCATGTGGACATCTTTTACATCAAAACCAGCCAAGTATAAGGTGTAGGCCATTTCTCGTTCACCATTAGTGCCTTGTTCACGTACAATGGCAGCTTTAACGCCACTGGGTGTACGTCTGTCTGCGGCTATTCCAAGAGATGATAGCTTCCCTGTGAAATTTTTGTTGAACTTATATTCTAATGGCTGCATCTTATAGTTTTCAAATCTATTTCCGGCGCAAGCACTTCCACTTTGCTTGATGTCAAATTTGTAAGATGGATTGTACCATACATCTCGCATGTAATCGATGCCAAAATGATAAGAAACACCTTCTTTAGAAACAAGGATATGACGCTCGTCTGTCGGTTTAGCAATGCGTGCAAAGGCAATACCTTCGGACTCTAATAGTTTTTCAAACGCAGTTTTTTCTTTTACTTGTACTAGGATGCCCGGATTTTCAGCAAAAAGTATTTTTATAATATCTTCTTCTGATATTTTATCCAATGACACTTCAAGTCCACCCTCTACATTGGCAAAGCACATTTCTAACAAGGTGGTAATCATACCTCCGGCTGAGATATCATGTCCGGCTAGGATTAGTCCTTTCTCGATAGCATCTTGTATAACATTGAATGCATCTACAAAATATTCCGTATCAGTTACGTTTGGAACTTCATCACCCACTTTGTTGAGTGTTTGGGCAAAAGCAGAACCGCCAAGTTTGAACTTATCGAATGAGAAGTCTACATAATAAATAGCTGTACTTTTATCATTCACCAATACAGGAGACACTATCTTTTTGACATCACTTACTTCAGCACCGGCTGAAATAATTACAGTGCCTGGCGATAATACTTTTTTATCTTTATATTTCTGTGTCATTGAGAGTGAATCTTTCCCGGTAGGGATGTTGACTCCAAGTTCACAGGCAAAGTTTGAAGCTGCTTCTACTGCTTTATATAAACGTGCATCTTCACCCGGATTACGACAAGGCCACATCCAGTTAGCACTTAGCGAAATGCTGTTTATTTGGTCAGTTAATGGAGCAAAAACAATGTTAGTCAAGGCTTCAGCAATAGCTAGAACTGAACCGGCTGCCGGGTCTACGATAGCTGCTTGGGGAGCATGTCCAATAGAAGTAGCAATGCCCGATTTCCCTTTATAATCAAGTGCAACAGCACCTAGATCACTCAGGGGGAGTTGTATTTCACCTTGACATTGTTGACGTGCTACTTTGCCACTGACAGAACGGTCTACTTTGTTAGTGAGCCAGTCTTTACAGGATACAGCTTCTAGTTGAAGCACATTTTCTAAGTATGTATGCAGCTCTGATTCTTTATAAACAGCAGGCGCCCATTGTTCATCCATTGAGTTATCGTCCATAATGGTACGGGGTGATTTGCCTAAAAGATATTGAAGAGGCATATCAATTGGCTTGTTCCCGTCTGCTTGTTTAAATACCAGTTGCATATCATTGGTGGTTTCTCCAACAACAAACATTGGAGAGCGCTCTCGTTCTGCAATACGTTTTATTTGCTCCAAATCTTTCTCTTTCACTAGTAACCCCATGCGCTCCTGACTTTCATTGCCGATGATTTCTTTGGCAGAAAGCGTTGGGTCTCCTATCGGAAGTTTATCCATATTGATAACTCCACCGGTTGCCTCAACAAGTTCAGAAAGACAGTTAAGGTGTCCACCTGCTCCGTGGTCATGAATAGATACGATGGGGTTCTCTCCGGATTCAGCAATAGTTCTAATTACGTTAGAAGCTCTTTTTTGCATTTCTGGATTGGAACGCTGTACGGCATTCAATTCGATTCCGCTGGTGTATTGCCCGGTGTTTACGGAAGAAACGGCTCCTCCACCCATTCCGATACGATAGTTGTCACCACCAAGTATGACTACTTTTTCTCCCGGTACAGGTTCTTCTTTCAGTGCATCTCGCTTGTTGGCAAAGCCAATACCTCCGGCGAGCATAATCACTTTATCAAATCCGTATGTTTTGTTGTTCTCTTCATGTTCAAAAGTAAGCACAGAACCACAGATTAGTGGTTGACCAAACTTATTACCAAAGTCAGATGCTCCGTTAGAAGCTTTTATTAAGATTTGTTCAGGTGTTTGGTATAGCCATTGTCTTGGGTCTAACACTTTTTCCCAGCTATGAGTTCCTTCCATTCTGGGGTATGAAGTCATGTAAACCGCTGTTCCTGCTAGCGGAAGAGATGCTTTACCTCCGGCCAATCGGTCTCTAATCTCTCCTCCTGTTCCGGTTGCAGCCCCATTGAATGGTTCAACAGTAGTGGGGAAGTTATGTGTTTCAGCTTTAAGAGACAAGACGGTGTCAATATCTTTAATGGCAAAATAATCAGGTTTGTCGCCAGATAGTGGAGCAAATTGTTCAACTCTAGGTCCTTCACTAAAAGCCACATTGTCTTTGTAGGCGGAAATGAGTTTGTTAGGGTTCTCAGCAGATGTCTTTTTGATAAGTCTGAAGAGTGAGCTTTCTTGCTCTACTCCATCAATAACAAACTGACCATTAAATATTTTATGGCGACAGTGTTCAGAGTTTACTTGTGAAAAACCAAACACTTCACTATCGGTAAGTTTTCGCCCTAGCTTGTTACTAGCATCATTCAGGTATTCAATCTCATCTTCACTAAGGGCAAGACCCTCTTCTTCATTATATGAAGCAATGTCATCAATGTAAATAATGGGATCTGGTGTTTTGTCAATTGTAAAAACATCTTGCCCTAGCCCATTATATATACGTTGTAGCATTGGGTCGTGTTCGGCTTCTTCTGACGAAGCAGGAAAAAACTCCTCCATTCGAGAAATGCCATGAATATCCATGTTTTGGGTGATTTCAACAGCATTAGTACTCCAAGGAGTAATCATTTCGCGTCTGGGACCCACGAACCACCCTTCTAGATTATCTGAAGGAAGAAGTGTTCCTCCGTTCAGCAACCATACTAATCTTTTAATATCTTCTTGGGTGAATTTTTGTGTTGTTTCAATAGCCAACACGGTCTTTTCGGGAGATTGAAAAAACTGAATCATAGGATGTAATGTATTTGATTGTACAAATCGTTTACTTAGTTAGTAAATTAAGCTGCAAAGTTAGTGAATATATTGTGATTACCCATGCAAAATACAAGCTTTGT
>CAZSWS010000008.1:0-55470 GCA_964610765.1 uncultured Parabacteroides sp. | reverse complement strand
AAGCTGCAAAGTTAGTGAATATATTGTGATTACCCATGCAAAATACAAGCTTTGTGCGGGGTGTTTTAGTGATTGTTATTTCTTGTTTTGATTGATGGAAAAATGGTTGTTTATACCCATAATAAATAATAATTGCAAAATCTGTTTATTTATTAGATTCCTTTTGTAGATGCATTCTGGCTCGACTAATATCAAACCATACTTTATATTCACCTTCATCCCCATCAAAAACGAACATATCAAGCTTTTCACCCACACCACCTCGTGTTTTAAATTTAGGAAGCTCAATGAAACTCATAAATACATATTCGTCCGGGATGGTTATGACTACGTATGGGTGCTCTTCACTACCATCGCCGCTAAGGCCAATTGCGGTCATAATCATTACATATCGAAGTAAATAGCTTTGATAATCCGGGCGTGAAGCTGGGTCGTGTTCATACATTAAGTCAAAAAGAGTTTTGATGGTGCTTATACTAACCGGATGAATCTCCAATATCTCTTTGCAGGTTTTGATAGCCTCCATATATTCTTCTTTCTTAATCAAGTCTGCAATTGTTATTTGATTAAGTACATCCTGCATACTCCCCCCATAATCAGGGTGAAAGGCATATCCATAATAGACGATAGCAACCTCTTCCGGACTAAGCATTTCATCTATCGTTTCGCGAGTTTTAAATTTCTCCATTAAAGAATTGTAGTAGGCTGTATCAGCAACCTGTTGTTCAATTTCGTTAAAGTCGACTTTCAGAAACTCTCTTTTTTCTTCATTTTCTTGAGCATTAATAATAAGACTAAAGCATAAGAAAGTCATGACAAATGGAATAATACGTTTCATGGTAAATGCTCTTTAGGTTAATATTTTTATAAATATACAAGCATTTGTGATGTTTCATTCATAATAGCTCGATTTTTTCGTTTTCTGGATGAAAAATTGTATTATTACATTTTAATCTGATAATCTTATGAAACCTATTAATCGAAGAACCTTTATAAAAACCGCAGCAGTTGGAGCTGCTTTGCTAGGCACTGACGCTTTATCTATTTCCAGTATACAATCCGAAGCTCACTCTAATCCACTTCCACGTTGGAGGGGGTTTAATTTCCTCAACTTTTTTACTCCCAATCAACATGTGTCTAATGCTAAACAAATGGAGGAGACGCGACAATATTTTCAGTGGATGGCTGATTGGGGGTTTGACTTTGTGCGCATTCCAATAGCTTATCCAAGCTATATATCATACGACCCCCAAATAGGCAGGCATATTACACCCGAAGAGACTCTTTTGTTTCGTGAAGAAGCCATTGAAGCTATTGAAAAAGTGGTGTATATGGCGCATAAGTATAAACTTCATGTGAGCCTGAACTTGCATCGTGCACCCGGCTTTTGTATAAATGCCGGATTTCATGAACCGTTCAATTTATGGAAAGACGAAGAAGCTCAAAAAGCTTTTTATACCCATTGGGAAATGTGGGCAAAACGTTTTAAACAAGTTTCGAAAGAATTGCTGAGCTTTGATTTGGTGAATGAACCTTGTTATAAGGAAGATATGAACGACCAGTTCTCACCATCCTCGCCTATCCCGGGCGAAATTTACAGGAAAGTAGCTAAAGGTTGCTTAGATGTAATTCATAAACAGACTCCGGATAGACTGGTTGTTGCTGATGGCAATCATGTGGGGGCTTTGGTTGTGCCGGAGTTGATGGATTTGCCCATTGCTCAAAGTTGTCGCGGTTATCATCCTCATTATATTTCTCATTATCGGGCGAATTGGGTGTGGAAAAACCCGGACGATGCGCCACTTCCCGTATGGCCGGGCGTGATTGATGGAATTAACTTCAGCAAAAAAACACTAGAAGACGTTTTTCAACCTTGGATTGATTTAGCGAAGCAGGGTGTAGGTGTGCATTGTGGTGAGTGTGGATGCTTTAATGAAACACCCCATCCGGTTTTTTTAGCTTGGTTTGAAGATATGCTTAGTATATTGACACCTCATGGTATTGGATGGGGGCTTTGGGAGTTTAGCGGTTCTTTTGGAGTATTGAATTCAGGTAGGAAAGATATTGAATACGAAGATTGGTATGGTCATAAACTAGATCGTAAACTATTGAGACTGTTGCAGAAATATTGAAAGAGATGTAATTAGCAACCCCTGTCTGTAGTTTAAAAAAACAACGGACAGGGGTTACTATTATAGGGGTATAAAATCTGCTTATTTCTTATCAGGATACATGGCATCCCACCATTGAGGTTGATCTTTTAGCCATTTGTCAAACCAAGCATACATGGAGTTAGACCAATGAATGCGGCGTTCATATTTAGCGATACCATGATTTTCATCTTTCACTTGTAGAAATTCGACCGGCTTACCGAGTATTTTCAATGCCGTATACATTTGGATACTTTCTCCGATGGGTACGTTGGTGTCAACAGTGCCATGCGTAAATAAAATAGGTGTTTTTACTTTATCGGCATTGAATAGGGGGCTTTGCTCTACATACAATTCTTTGTTATTCCAGGGATAGCTGTGGGCACTGGCTGCCGAACTATAGCTAAAACCCCAATAACCTTCGCCCCAGTAGCTGGATAAAGCACTGATACCCGCATGCGAAATGGCTGCAGCAAATATATCGGTTCGTGTTTGAAGATACATCGTCATGAACCCACCATAAGAAGCTCCTACGCAACCAATCTTTTTTTCATTCACAAAGTCATGTTGTTTTACGAACTCTTGTACTCCTTCTATAATATCGTCAGCTGTTCGAATTCCCCAAGCATTGACATGACGAGCTGAAAACTCTTGTCCATATCCTATGGTTCCACTTGGTTGAACTGTGTAAACCACATAACCTAGTGAAGCAAAATTATGCATGGAATAGGGGTGTTCAAATGTACGTGTAGTAGGTGTTGTTCCTCCATAATAATATACAATCATGGGATATTTTTTGCTGCTATCAAAGTTGGGAGGTAAGTGGTAAAAACCTTCAATAGTTGTACCGTCAGATGAGGTGAAGCTCCAGTCTTTTACTTCTCCTAATTCTACATTTTCCAGAAACTCCCCCATCGGATCACTCAAAAGTGTTGATTTTCCCGATTTATAGTCATAGGCATACGCTCTGGTTGGGTTGTTCGTGCTTTTCCCAACGTAAGTTGCTGTTTGGGCATTTGTAGCAGGAGAAAAGCTGGATATGACATCTTCGGGCATGTCAAGCTTGGTAAAGCGGTTGTTCTTGGTGTTGTATGTATATACTTTTTCGCAATCCTTGTCGGCCACATTTAGATAGATAAGATTGTCTACTTTATTCCAAAAAGCACTTTTAATTGAAGGATTAAAATCTTTCGTGATAGGAGTAATCTTTTTGCTGTCTAAATCCATGATGTAGGCCTGTATGTCGTAGCTGTTAGCTGTCTGTCCTTCATGGATGTTCAGTCCGATGCCATCAAATGCTTCAGGAGCACCGGTGATTAAAATACTTTTCATATCCGGAGAAAATGATCCGCTGTATGCGAATTTTTCATTTGTCCATAATGTATCCAGCTTCATGCTTTCCATGTCAAGCATATAGAGAGAAGACTGGCGAAATGGGCGTTCTGTGATTGTCTCTTCATACGAGGAGAAAAGTAGGTAACGGGAATCTGAACTAATATCACTTAGAGAAGTCGATTTGTTTCCGAAGTTTATTCTTTGTTTTACTCCATTCTCTAAATCATATTTACTTAAAAAATAGCGGGTCATATAGCCGGGTTGTCTATCGTTTGGCGACTTTAAGAGTTTGAAGTCACCGGTTCTTGTGTCATTTTCCTCTTTGTCAAAAAAGTATAGTGATTTTTCATCCGGAGAAAAACGAAATCCTCCCGTTGGAATATTTTCAGCTAAAATAGTCTCAGAGCCATCATCAGGGTTTACGCTGATGAGTTGTGTGGCATTTCTATATTGTTTGGTGTAATAATATTTGTTTGAATGAGGCATCCAGCTGCCATTTATATTACCCATGTTTTTACGATTGCCGGTTTTTAGATTATAAAGCTCCGTAAAGTAGGTGTATTTGCCACTTTTATCCACCGAATAATAACTAATAAGTGTGTATTTTCCATCAGGTGAAATACGTGTAGAACTTACTCTTACGCCAGTCATGTTGTCAGAAAGGTTGGTGTTTCTTTTCCCGTCATGCGCAGTGGTTATTTGCGTTAATGAGTCACTCTTAGCCGTAATTACAGCTATTTTTAAAGCACTTTCTTTGAGTTCGTCTTCAGTTTCTTTGGAAGAAGTGAAATATTTCACAACAATGTTTTGTGCTTGAAAAGGTAATAAAGTAATATCTTTTTTAAAGAACTTAGCTTTGGACGAATTTTCTTCTGTTGTTGTCTTTGAACCTTCTTTTTTACCTTCTATATATAGCTCAAGCATATCCGGAGTAGTCAGTTGGATAGTTGCTTTGCTGTATCTGTCGGCAGCAACTTGAAAAGACAGAAAACGCACTTCATTCCCTTCACCCGAAGGCATGATTTTGAACTCATTATTCAATGCGTTCATGACGTATGTGAAATCTTTTTGCATAGGAAGCTGAATGCTCGTAGCCATAAGCTCTTTCAGACCAAATTTTTCACCTTTAAGGTTAGAGTCTTCCATCATGATGGGCATGCTTAAGCTTACGGGTTTTGTACTATTTGCGACTTTAACATACGTAGTGTCCTGTGCTTTAGCAGAACCTATTAGTCCCAAAAAGAAAAACAAAATAAGAAGATGTTTAATGTTCATTTTTTAGATGGTATTATGCGTTTGTTTGAAAAATAAATAAAATACGCAGCAAAGGTATGTATTAATCAGGTAATCTTATATGAGTGAACTGATTTAAAATTTCATTACAAGTATGATTGGTGTATAAGTAGTGTTTTAATGAAGTAGATTTCTATGTATTTATTGGCAGGTAAAGTCTGTGTTCTCTCTTTGTAAATCTAAACAGAAGCAATTAGATGGAAATATAAACCTCGTTCGTTTTATGAAGAGGTGGATGTCAACTTTAGGCGGAGTGGTTAGGTGAAAGTGTAAACCCGTTTCGTATAAAACAGTCTATATGGCTTATTGAGCAGTGGAATAGCGTGTTTTAGGGAAATAGGTAGTAGGATTTAAGCTTTTAACCCTTGTTGAAAGCTCTTCTAACATCCGTCAAAAGCTCTTTCAACGAATGTCAAAAGAGCTTTTGACATTCGTTGAAAGATTAATTGTCTATACCCTTTGAGTTAAAAGTCTAAGATGTTTTTAGACAAAGACGATAGCCTTTTAAGAAGATGCTTCATGAGTCCAATCGAATGATAGTTCCTTGGTTGAATGGTTGGGTATAAGTCTGATAAGTCTATCTTGCTTTGCATCAATACTATGGGCGAAATTGAAGAATCACTTGAATCCATTTAACTCATATCCACTTTATTTTCTCATTAGGTGTTTGTATAGATGATTAGACTGAAAAAATCAATTTATATTTCAACTCTCAGAAATGTGCCGTATAAGATAAAATAGGAAGTGGATTATGTCGTTGTTTGTTTCTAATAATTGCGGATTAACCTCCCGTTGTTTTTTTTAACAGAACAGTTCGGGTTTCTTAGGCGTGAATGAGGAAACAAGTCGATTATTAACCAGATTTAACCATTGTAGGTCGAATATTTACCAAAAGCGATAAAGCTATGCGTGCATAAATATGAAATGAAGGCTTGAAGGCTTGTCTAAGTTGTGTTGTCATAGAAAATAAGCACATGAGTCAAAGGGATATGTGAAAATAAATCTCTATTTTTGTGTTTTCAAAAAATGATAAAACTTTCAATAGTAATATGACTGCACCAAAGAGTATTAAAAGAGCCCTTGTGTCTGTATATCACAAGGATGGATTAGATGAAATTTTACAAAAACTACATAATGAGGGTGTACAACTGGTTTCTACCGGTGGAACTCAAACATTTATAGAATCATTAGGTATTCCTTGCGAAGCCGTAGAAGACTTGACCGGCTATCCTTCCATTTTAGGGGGGCGTGTTAAAACTTTGCATCCAAAAGTATTTGGAGGTATTTTGTCAAGAAGAGATCATGATACTGATAAATCTCAGTTGGTTGAGTTTGATATACCTGAAATTGACTTGGTAATTGTTGATTTATATCCTTTTGAAGAGACTGTAGCATCAGGTGCTGATGAGGCTTCTATTATAGAGAAAATAGATATAGGTGGCATTTCTTTGATACGTGCTGCAGCAAAGAACTTTAAAGATGTTCTCATTGTAGCTTCTAAAAAGCAGTACAAAACATTGATGCACTTATTAGAAGAAAAAGGTGCTGAGGCTTCGCTTGAAGATCGGAAATGGTTTGCTAAAGAAGCGTTTGCCGTATCTTCCGGCTATGATACAGCCATCTTTAATTATTTTGACGATGAAGAAGGTTCTGCCTTACGTGTTTCAATAGATGAATCCAAACATTTACGATACGGTGAAAATCCGCATCAAAAAGGTATGTTTTATGGTGCATTCTCAGACATGTTTGAGCAGTTACAAGGAAAAGAAATCTCTTATAATAACTTATTAGATATTGATGCGGCAATTGGTTTAATAGATGAGTTCGCCGAAGTTACTTTTGCCATCTTGAAGCATAACAATGCTTGTGGTATCGCATCAAAACCGACTGTGCTAGAAGCATGGGAAGCTGCATTAGAGGCTGACCCGGTTTCGGCATTTGGAGGAATTCTTATTACGAATGAGATGATTGATAAAGCTGCTGCTGAAGAGATCAATAAGATTTTCTTTGAAGTCATAATCGCTCCTGATTATACGACAGATGCATTAGAAGTGCTAATGCAAAAGAAAAACCGTATCATATTGACTCGCAAACCGCAGAAGCAGCCTGTTGTTCAGTTCCGCTCTTTGTTGAATGGTGTTTTGGTGCAAGAAAAAGATTTAAGCATCCAAACGAAAAAAGATTTAGAGGTGATGACTATACAGGAACCGGACAGTAGAGAGGTTGAAGACTTACTATTTGCCAATAAAGTAGTCAAAAACAGCAAATCAAACGCAATTACATTAGTGAAAAACAGACAACTTCTGGCTAGTGGAATAGGGCAGACTTCAAGAGTAGATGCTTTGAAGCAAGCCATCGAAAAGGCCCGCTCATTTAATTTGGATTTAGAAGGAGCGGTTATGGCATCAGATGCATTTTTCCCTTTCCCGGATTGCGTTGAAATAGCTAAGGAGGCCGGAATTCGTTCGGTGATACAGCCGGGTGGCTCTATCCGTGATGAAGACTCGGTGCAATATTGCAACGAAAACGGCATGAGCATGGTGAAAACCGGTGTTCGGCATTTCAAACATTAATTTAAAAAGAAAGAACAAAACATGGGATTATTCTCTTTTACACAAGAAATAGCAATGGACTTGGGTACGGCGAATACCATTATTATAAGCAATGGAAAAATAATGGTAGATGCTCCCTCGGTTGTTGCCCTAGATAGACGAACAGATAAAGTCTTGGCTGTGGGTGAGCAAGCACGGCAAATGCATGGCAAGACACATGAAAATATACGGACTATACGTCCTTTGCGTGATGGAGTCATTGCTGACTTTTACGCTGCAGAACAAATGATACGAGGCATGATAAAAATGCTAAGTTCGCGCAATCGATTGTTTTCTCCGTCATTACGCATTGTTGTTTGTGTGCCGTCCGGAAGTACTGAGGTTGAGCTACGTGCCGTTAGAGACTCAGCTGAACATGCCGGTGGACGTGACGTCTACATGGTTTATGAGCCGATGGCAGCTGCAATCGGAATAGGTATTGACGTAGAAGCTCCGGAGGGAAACATGATTGTTGATATAGGCGGTGGAACAACAGAAATCGCTGTTATATCGTTAGGAGGTATTGTGTCAAACAAATCTATTCGTATAGCCGGAGATGATTTGACTGCTGATATCGTAGAATATATGCGCCGTCAGCACAATGTGAAAGTGGGAGAGCGTACGGGTGAACAAATAAAAATTAATGTGGGCTCTGTCTTAACGACCCTTGAGAATCCACCGGAAGACTTTATTGTTCACGGACCTAACCAGATGACGGCTTTGCCTATGGAAGTGCCTGTTTCGTATCAGGAAGTTGCTCATTGTTTGGATAAGTCCATCTCAAAGATGGAAGCAGCTATCTTAAGTGCTTTAGAGCAAACACCCCCGGAATTGTATGCTGACATTGTGAAAAATGGCATCTATTTAGCCGGAGGAGGCGCACTAATCAGAGGTTTGGACAAACGCTTGACAGATAAAATAAATATTCCTTTCCATGTGTGTGAAGATCCTTTGCATGCAGTAGCTAAAGGTACCGGAATCGCATTAAAGAATATAGATAAGTTTAAGTTCTTGATTAGATAAACTTTACTTATTAGTACCTTTAGAGGTGTATGCGTAAACTACTCGAGTTTCTGATTGGTAAAAGGCATTGGCTATTATTCATTGTACTTGAATTAATATCTTTTGTGTTGATATTTAATCATAATGCCTACCAGCAAAACAGAATGCTGGGGGCATCGAATGTAGCCGCCGCGAAAGTAGCTTCGATTTCTGCATCAGTTACTTCTTATTTCAACCTACAGGATGAAAATAAATCTCTTTTGGAGAAAAATACGTTGCTGCAGATGCAGATATTGGATTTGGAAGACCGAATCGATGAATTGTTAGCTGATACGGTTTCTTTTCAAGCTTACCGGCCTGACTCTACTGAAATGAGAGAGTTTACATACTTTCCGGCTGAAGTGGTTAGAAACAGTACGGTACATCTGCTGAACTATGTGACTATTGACAAAGGCTCTGCCGATGGAATAAAACAAGACATGGGTGTCGTGTCCAATGATGGAGTGGTGGGAGTTGTGTCAGCTGTTTCGCGACATTATGCAGTGGTTATACCCATCATTAATACCAAATTTAAACTAAGCTGTAAGATTTTAAATAAAAACTATTTTGGGTCACTCGCATGGAATGGGAGGGATAGTCGTTTTGCAAACATGGAGGAACTTCCTTCGCATGCAAAATATGCTTCAGGCGATACCATTATTACCAGTGGGTATTCAGCTATTTTCCCTGCAGGTTTAGTCATAGGTAGGGTGGAAAAAGCAGAAGAACAAAAAGATGCAAACTTTAATGTGTTGAAAATACGTTTATCAACTGATTTTACCCGACTGAAAAACGTAATGGTTATTCATAATGATTGGCGTGAAGAACAAGTCGCAATTCAAAAGGAGGCGATGAAAAATGATTAAGAACGTTGTATATGCTGTTTTCTTATTTGTGTTTTTGGTATTACTTCAAGTATTAATACTGAACAATATCCATTTTTTCAATTTAGCCACCCCCTTTCTATACATTTATTATATCCTCAAACTCCCCATACGTGTTTCGCGCTCTTGGGTAGTCTTTCTCTCGTTTCTTATCGGACTAATTGTTGATTGGCTGTCAAATACCGGAGGACTGCATGCAGCCTCGTGTACTTTATTGGGGCTTGCACGTTATCCGTTGTTGAAATTATTTTCAAACGAAGATATTCCTGAAGATGTTTCACCTGCTGTCAGAAGCTTTGGTGTAGGTCCTTTCTTTAGGTTGGTATGTTTGTTCGTTTTGACCCACCATATAACTTTATTTACGATTGAGTCCTTTACGTTTTTTGACCCCCTTTTTCTGATATTAAGGATATTGACCAGTTCGGTGCTGACTATTCTGCTAATCTATGTATTAGAATCATTTAATATAGGAGCGGTGAAAAGTGGCGAATAACTCTAAGAAATATATTTTAGAAAATCGGAAATACGTCTTTTGGGGAGTCATTTTACTGATTACCTTCGTTTTTATTATCCGGTTGTTTTATCTGCAAATCATTAATAGTGATTATAAAGCATGGGCAGATAGTAATGCTTTCTTTAAGAAAACGCTTAACCCGGCTCGAGGCGCTATTTATGACCGAAATGGAGAGTTGCTGGTTTTTAATCAGCTAAACTATGAGGTCATGATGATTACGCGTGAGATACAACCCTTTGATACAACTGACTTTTGTAACACGCTGGGTATAACAAAAGAGCGATTCTTAAAGCGGATGGAAGATGTGAAAAACCGGCGATTGAATCCCGGTTATTCTTCTTATACGCCCCAGATGTTTATGAATCATTTATCGACAGATGATTATGGAGTCTTACAAGAGAAACTATATAAATTCCCCGGATTTTATGTGCAAAGTCGGACGATACGTGAATACACTTACCCTCATGCTGCCTTAATATTGGGGAATATTGGCGAAGTGAATAGGAAAGATCTTGAAAACGATTCATACTATGTGCAAGGTGATTATTCGGGTCGGGCAGGTGTAGAACGTTCCTATGAGTCTCATTTAAGGGGAGTGAAAGGCGTAGAAATTCTGTTGCGTGATGCGCATGGGCGAATTAAAGGGGGCTATGAAGAAGGTATGCATGATGTGGCACCTATCCCCGGACGCGACTTAACCTTGTCAATCGATATCGAACTGCAAAAATATGGGGAAGAACTGATGAAAAATATGCGGGGAAGCATCGTGATGATTGAACCATCCACCGGAGAAGTGCTTTGCATGGTTTCATCCCCCTCGTATGACCCGTCATTACTGGTTGGTAAAGAGCGTGGAAACAATTATATGAAATTGGAATATGACTCGAAAAGACCGCTTTTTGATCGCTCCATCATGTCTTTTCATTCTCCCGGTTCGACGTTTAAGATAGCTCAAGCTTTGGTTTTCTTAGAAGAAGATGTTATACTACCATCAACAGCATATAGCTGTCATGGGGGATATCCACTTGGTCGTGGCAAACCAGCTTGTCATCCACATTATTCTCCGGCAGCTTTGGTGCCAGCAATAGCCACCTCTTGCAACTCCTATTTCTGTTGGGGACTGCATGATATGTTAGATAGCAGAAAGCGCTATCCAACTATTCAAGAAGGGCTTGATGTCTGGAGAAAACATATTGTATCAATGGGCTTTGGCAGTCAGTTGGGAATAGACTTGCCCAGTGAAAAACGTGGATATATTCCTACCAGCAAACGATACGATACACTTTATAAAGGTAGATGGAACTCACAAACCATTATATCTATCGCTATTGGACAGGGAGAAATAACAACAACGCCGTTGCAACTATGTAACTTGGCAGCAACGATGGCTAATCGGGGATATTTCTTTACACCGCATGTCGTGAAGGCTGTTCAAGATACAGTGTTGGATGTCAAATATTTGGAGAAGCGGATTCCAACCATTAGTGCGAAACATTATCAGCCGGTAGCAGAAGGAATGCGACAGGCCGTAGTGAGTGGAACATGTTGGAGAGCGGCAATACCGGGTATCGATGTGGCCGGTAAAACAGGAACAGTTCAAAACCCCCACGGTGAGAATCACTCTGCTTTTATGGGTTTTGCGCCTTATGATAAGCCTCAGGTTGCTATAACCGTATTTGTCGAAAATGTGGGCTATGGAGGGACTTATGCTGTTCCGATTGGTCGGTTAATGATGGAGAAATATTTGAATGGAGAACTTTCGGAAGAAAGTATCCTTGTAGAAGAACAAATGAAATACTTATTGCAGTAAATGATATATCAACCCAAAAGAAATATAGCTTTACGAAAAACTGTCGATTGGTTGATGATTTTTCTATACTTGTTGCTGGTCGTGATGGGCTGGTTCAGTATTTGCGGTGCAAGCTTTGAATTTGACAGCGTAGGGCTGTTCGATCCTTCCGGACGTCCCGGCTCGCAATTGATATGGATTGGTATCTCTTTCGTATCTATTTTCGTGATAATGATGCTGGATAAAGATTTCTTTGATATCTATGCATACCCCACATATCTGTTTGTATTGGTCTTGTTGGTGCTAACTATCTTTTTAGCTCCTGACATTAAAGGTTCGCGTTCTTGGCTGGAGTTAGGACCTTTTAGGTTACAATCAGCCGAGTTTGCCAAGTTTTCTACCTCGCTTGCTTTGGCTCGCTTGATGAGTGGTTATGGATTCAAACTAACGACTCCCCGTAATATATTTCTTATCGGTATGCTGATAGGTATTCCAATGATTAGTATTATTCTTCAGAAAGAAACAGGGACTGCACTGGTGTTTTTTGCTTTTTTCTTTATGCTTTATCGAGAAGGGATGTCCGGCTATGTATTGCTGCTAGGTATATGCGCCGTTGCCTTTTTTGTGATAGAAGTAAAGTTTGCCGAAACGTTGATAGCCGGAGTTACGCCGCTGGGAGAGTTTGTGGTTATTGCATTAATAATATTAGTCCTCTTGTTTTTATTGATGGATAGGCGGAAGGAGGGGCGAATAATCTTTTTATTCTTTTTAATTGCTTTTGTTACAACGATAGCCGCCTTTATTATTGCTCATTATTATCCGTTTAATTTAACGTGGGTTTTGCTGGGTAATTTAGCTATCATTGCGGGTTATCTGATTTTTGGCGCTTTTAGATCCTGGAGTGGAAGGAATATACTGCTTGTTTTATTTGCCGTGGGATCATTAGGGTTTTTATACTCTGTTAATTATGTGTTTGAAGATATTTTAGAACCCCATCAACAAATACGTATAAAAGTCTCATTGGGATTAGAGAATGACCCCACAGGCGCAAGCTATAACGTTAATCAGTCGATGATAGCTATAGGATCGGGTGGTTTTTCAGGAAAAGGTTTTTTAAATGGTACGCAGACCAAATTAAAATACGTACCCGAACAAGATACCGACTTTATTTATTGTACAGTTGGTGAAGAATTTGGTTTTATAGGCTCCACCTTTGTGCTGATAGTGTTTTCATTATTTATCCTTCGACTCATCTTTTTGGCTGAACGACAAACGACAATCTTTGGAAGGATATACGGATATTGTGTGGCTTCTATTTTTCTGTTTCATTTAATTATTAATATAGGAATGACTCTTGGGCTGACTCCGGTTATTGGTATTCCACTGCCTTTCTTTAGTTACGGGGGGTCTTCTCTGCTTAGTTTTACCATTCTGCTGTTTGTCTTTTTGCGTATTGATGCCGGCAGAAAATAGGCTTTATGCTGTAACCATAAAGAAACTTTTTGCTCTGATTGGGAGATAATACCTATTTTTGTAATTCAGTAGAAAATAAAGTTATGACAGCTACAAACTTAGACAGGCAGGAATTGCCGAAAAAGAAAAAGAATGGATGGAGGAAAGTACGGAATATTATACTTCTATTTCTCATTTTATTTTTAGCCGGCTTTGTGTACATCCGTTATTATTATCCTTTTGGTGAAGGGGTCAAATCAGGACAGCTTAATTATGTCGTTTATAAAGGAGTCATTTTTAAGACGTATGAAGGCAAACTTATCCAGTCTGGTTTTAGGACACAAACCGGGAATATTCAGTCGAATGAATTTGAATTCTCTATTGAGAATAAAGAAATTGCCGAGCGATTGATGCATTCGGGAGGAAAGATTGTTGAATTACAATACAAGGAATATTTTGGAGCTCTTCCATGGCGTGGATATTCGAAATATGTAGTTGATGGAATAGTGAGTATCAATGATATGCCGCTTGAACAATCGGAAGACTCTTTGCCACCGGTATTTCTTTCTGAATAAAATAGCATGCTCCACTAATGAAAACGATTGAATCTATTTATTCCTTTTACCAATCAAATGTTCAAAAATACTCCATTGAGCTTTTGCGGATTAATAAGAAGATATACCGAACAGGGACTGCTCGATTAATCTTATTGTTGGTAGGGCTTTTTGTGCTATGGTATTTTCGCTCTTTAACAATCAACTGGCTTTTATTAATAGGTGCAGCTTTTGTTCTGCCTTTTTTGGCATTGGTAATTATTCATAATAAGCAGTTTGCCAGAAAGCGCTATGTAAAACAGATGGTTGTGCTAAATGACCTGGAGTTGAAGGCATTGGATAATGACTGTACAGCTTTTGATGGCGCACAGGATAAAATGGATACGCAACATGATTTTGCTTATGACTTGGACTTTTTTGGCGAAAAATCAATTTTTCAATCCATCAATCGAACTGTTACCGGATATGGTAGAGAGTACTTAGTTAATGCTTTTAAACAGCCTTTTTCAGACAAAAATCAAATATTAGCACGACAAGAAGCAATAAGAGAACTGCAAGCAGAAGTAAGTGCTTTGCAGCATTTTCAAGTGTTGGGTAAAGCAGACCTTCCGGAAGAGGACCATCGGAGAGAATTGAATATTTTAGCTGAAACACTTTCGCTGAGTATTGGGAATAAGATGCTTTGGAAGATTCTCCAATACGTGATACCTTTAGTATGGATTGTCTTGATTGCACTCTTTGCTCTTAATTGGATTTCCGGCTCATATATTGGGTTATATCTGGTGTTTGCTCTGATAGTGGTCAATCTGCCTGCTAAAAAAGTAAATAAGCTCTATCAGCGCATGGATAAATCAGGGAAAATATTAAATACCTATGCCCGGTTATTCATACTCATGGAAAACAGGACATTCCAAAGTAAGGAATTGAATGCTCTTAAAGACACGCTATTGTCTTCCGGGTTGTTTGCTTCCTCTGAAATAAAACGCTTATCCCGTATAATCGGAGCTTTAGACCAACGTTTTAGCTTGGCAGGCATTCTGTCTAATATGCTTTACTTACGTGATATACGTCAAGCTTTTGCTTTAGAAAAATGGTATGTTGAAAACAGGCCTCATGCTATTCGTTGGCTGGATGCTCTTGGACACTATGATGCCCTAGTGTCAATGGCCGTACACTCATTCAATCATCCGGACTATACCTATCCCTTAATTGAAGAAGCCTATTTTGTAATGGAAGGGAAACAGCTTGGTCATCCTTTGTTACATAGGAATGAATGTGTGAAAAACGATGTTTCTATCAAGCATGCCCCCGGATTTTTAATTATTACCGGAGCAAATATGGCCGGAAAAAGCACCTATCTCCGTACAGTTGGTGTCAATTTTGTGCTAGCTTGTACGGGTTTGCCGGTTTGTGCAGATAGCCTGACGGTTTGTCCTGCTTCATTAGTAACGAGTTTACGAACGGCTGATTCATTGACAAGCGGAGAGTCTTATTTCTTTGCTGAACTGAAACGGTTGAAAATGATTATCGACCGGCTGAACAAAGGTGAACGCTTATTTATCATTTTAGATGAAATATTGAAAGGAACGAACTCATTAGATAAACAGAAAGGCTCTTTGTCGCTCATGAAGCAACTGGTGAATTACGGTAGTTGTGGCATTATAGCCACCCACGACCTGGTGCTTGGTACGCTTATAAATGACTATCCGAAAGAAATAGCTAACCATTGTTTTGAAGCAGATATTCATGAAGATGAACTTTCTTTCTCTTATTTACTTCGTGAAGGAGTTGCTCAAAACATGAATGCGTCTTTTTTGATGAAAAAAATGGGAATAACGCTTGATTAATAGCTACAATAAGTTGTATTTATGAACAATGAGGATGAAAAATTAAAAGCTCAGGGGTTGAAAGAAATAACTGTTTCAATCTTACGGATGAATTTAATTGCTTTAGGAGTGATTCTTCCGGTATTTGCTTTCTTGTTTTTTTATTTTCGATGGCACTGGGAGTCTTTTATACTTAAACTTCAATCATTTTCTTCGATAAAAATAGTTGGATATGTGGTGCTTTTTTTCGTGCTCTATCTGATAGCTATTGTATTACATGAATTGATTCATGGGGTGTTTTTTGCTCGTTATGCAAAGAACGGTTTTCGTTCGGTCAAGTTTGGTGTGATGTGGCAGTTTCTTGCTCCTTACTGTCACTGCAAAGAGCCAATACAGGCCAATCACTATCGGATAACCTTATTAATGCCTACCATACTTTTGGGCTTTTTGCCTTTGCTGATTGGCATACTTTTAGGAAACTATATTTTAATTCTACTGGCCTGCTTGATGATATTGGGAGGAAGTGGCGATTTTGCTCTATGGTGGATTGTACGTAAACTACCTTCGAAGACTGTTGTTTATGATCACCCCTCGAAGATAGGCTTCTTTTATGAAGATAATAACTGACGTCATTCTTTACTTTTATGTATCTTTGTCAGCAGTTTTTTACCAAAAAAACATCAAGTAAATCAAAATTAACCAATGTTTTTGCTCTATATGTGTATAAAAACATGTAGGTCAATTAAACTTTCATGAAGTAATTGCGTCTATATAGAGTACGTCACAATAAAATAAATGAGTATATCAATACGTTCCTTAAATAAAGTTTACCCTAACGGTAATCATGCTTTGAAAAACATCAATATGGAGATACCTACCGGTATGTTTGGATTGTTAGGTCCTAATGGTGCCGGAAAGTCAACCCTTATGCGTATCCTCGTTGCGCTCATGGAACCTTCATCGGGTGAGGTTGATGTGTTTGGGTATGATTTGATGAAACAACGTAAAGAAGTGCGTAATATACTCGGATACCTTCCGCAAGATTTCCGTTTTTTCGCTAAATATAAAACCTATGAGTTTTTGGATTATGCAGCTCGTCTGTCCGGTATGAATAATGGAAAACAGCGTAGACAAGCTGTTGATACTATGCTGGAGAGTGTTGGGCTTTTTGATGTAAGAGAGCGTTATGCCAATAAATTGTCCGGAGGTATGAAGCGACGTTTGGGCATTGCACAAGCATTGATTCATAATCCGAAATTGATTATTGTAGACGAGCCCACAACAGGCTTAGATCCTGAAGAGCGTATTCGTTTTCGTAATCTTTTGTCTGAGATTAGTGAACAAGAAGTAACAATTATATTATCTACACATATTGTAGGAGACATTTCCAGCACTTGTAATTGCATGGCCTTAATGAATAAAGGGGAAGTAGCCTTTTTTGGACCTCCACAAGATATTCTAAAAGAGGCTGAAGGAAAAGTATGGCGAATGAAAATATCCGGTGAAGAACTTCCTTTGGTTGATAAGAAATACCCGGTTATTACGACTATCCCATCGGGTACAGGGTGGGAAGTGCAGGTTGTGGCAGACGAGATTCTTGATTATGATGCCGAACCTTATCCACCAAATTTGGAACATGCCTATGTGTATTATATGGAGAAAAAATTGAATCGCTGGACAAATGATTGAAATGAGGGGTTGATACATGTCGAAAATACATAATATACGTTCTGTTGCCAAGTATGAGAGCAAATTGCTGAAACGCAGTTGGTTCTACCGCATATTTGTGCTTTTGGCTGTTGTAGCCTTATGTTTTTTCAATTTTATCGCTCTTATATCAGAAGATGGTGGTTTATGGATACTGCGAGCCATCCCTTCGAATATTCCGTATGTGAATTTATTATTCCTCAATACCGGACAAGCAATCATAGCTGTTTTTCTTTCTTCAGAGTTCTTGAAGTCTGATAAAAAGCTGGATACTTCGGAAGTGTTTTATGTGCATCCCCTGAGTAATGCGGACTATGTGATGGGCAAGATATGGGGAAATATGCAAGTTTTTCTTCAATTTGATTTGATCATTATCATTTTGGTGATTCTGTTCAATCTGGCAGGTGGAGTGTCGGTAGACGGACTCGCCTATATCATCTACTTCTTCTTAATATGTATCCCTACATTGATATTTATCTTTGGTTTGTCTGTTGGATTAATGCTTATTCTGAAAAACCAGGCTATCACGTTTGTGATTTTACTGGGATACATTGCCTTGACGCTATTTTATATCGGTGATAAGTTCTATTACGTATTTGATTATATGGTGTATAATTTGCCATTGATTAAATCGGATATTGTAGGTTTTACCAATTTATGGGCACTTCTTAATCATCGTTTTATCTATTTATTTCTAGGACTAGGATTTATTTGCCTGACTATCTTCTTATTCAGAAGACTTCCTAACAGCCGTCAATCCAGTTATCGCTGGCTTATAGTATCTTTCTTTTTTATCATCATAGGTTCCTTTGCTGCATATAATCATATTCATACATTTATGAAAAATGCTGATATGCGTACTTTATATACGTCTATCAATAACAAGTATGTGCATACTCCTAAGATGGTGGTCGATGATTATGAATTGTATGTTGAGCAGCATCCGGAAACAATCTCCTCAAAAGCCACAATGAAAGGTCGTGCGCTGGAAACCTCTTCGGTATTTACGTTTTGTCTTAATCCCGGCTTACAGGTGCGTGAGATAATAGATGAGCAAGGAACAAGTTTATCTTTCGAACGAGATTATCAAATAATCTTGGTTGATTTTGGACGAAAGATAGCTTTGGGTGATTCGGCTATATTGACCATTTCTTATGACGGAGTTGTGAATGAGCAATTTTGTTATTTAGATATCCCTTCAGATTTATTAGAAGAGAAGTTTTCGACCGTGATGTTTGGTATTGATAAGAAATATAGCTTTCAAACAGCAGACTTTATCTTGTTTACACCGGAAACTTATTGGTATCCTCGCCCCGGAACATCATACAGTAGTGAGCATTCCGATTGGCAGCAGGCTTATTTCAGTAATTTCAATTTGAAAGTGAAAACACTTAACGGACTGAAGGCTTTGTCTCAAGGAACCATGGAGTCGCACCCCTCTCAACTATTAGCAGCCATACCTGACACATCTGCTGTTCAGCAGGATGCAGATACAGCTTTGGTTAATCAAGAAGTTATAAACACAATAACCGATGAACCAAGCTATTCAAATGACCATTTGTTTACATTCTCTACTGACTTTCCTTCGCCTTCCGTGACCCTCATAATTGGAGATTATGAACAGAAAAGTATTGATGTAGATAGTGTTGCTTACAGTATTTGGCATTTGAAAGGACATGACTACTTTACACCTGTATTAGGTGCTATAGTTGACACAATACCTACGCAGCTCAGAGAGTCCAGACGTTCATTTGAAGCACAATATTCACTTGATTATTCTTTTAATCGTTTTTCAATCGTTGAAGTGCCCGTACAGTTTTTTAGTTATGCGCGAACCTGGACACAAGCACAGGAAAAGCTACAGCCTGAAATGGTTTTATTTCCAGAGAGAGGGTGCTTGTTTGATGTCGCTGACGTAACTAAAAGAGTTAAGAATGAAAAACGCTGGGCGCAATATAATGGACAAGAGATAACGGATGATGAAGCCGCATTGCGTACGTTTAATGCCTTCTTATGGATTTTTAGGAGGTTAGAAAGTGATATGAACTGGTCGAGTGAGCGAGGTGCAGTCAATATAACTGTCAAGACAAATCCATATTTTATTTTTCCACAACTTTATAATTTTAGATACAATATATTCTCATCAGAATGGCCCATTGCTAACCGGTTAATTGAACTCTATCTGCAAGATAAGTCTGATAATAACAACTGGATAAGACAAATGAATGGGATAAGCAACAGTGAAAAGGCGAACTTGCTTATAGAGCAGCACTCCTTCAAGGGTTTATTGGCAGATGAAGAGCAGCGTGATTTATTAGACAATATAACAGCACTCAAGGCCAATGATTTGTTTGCTTATGCTGAGCGCAATGTGGGATATCAAGAATACAGGGACTCGCTGCGTGCCGTATTAAAGCGGAATATCTTTACCAATTTAAGATTCGAGAGTCTGCTTGATACGATGGGGATGATTGCAGAAGAAGAGCTGAACACACGCCTGGATTCATGGAATTATCCAACACCTTTGCCGGTTTATGTGGTAGGGAATCCGGAGGTGACACAGATTTCTAACCGTGGAGAAGAGGTCTTTGTATTGAAGCTTCAAATCACGAACGACTCGGATAATGATGGCATTATACACGTAACAACCAATGTAGGTGGTGGGCGCTTCAATGTATACGATCCGCGTACACAAAGAAAAGTGTCATTGGCTGCCCGAGAAACAAAAATGCTGGTTTCCCATTGGGATGAAGCACCCAGAAATGTTCATGTCAATACATTGGTGTCAGCCAATCTGCCAAATTTAATCAACCTGCCGATTACAAATATTCAACGAGAGAGAAATAAAACGGTTGATGAAGAAGGCGACTATCTAGTTGAAGATGTCTCGTATGAGATAGAAGGTGAGGTGATTGTAGATAATGAGGATTCTACGTTATTTATCTTATCAGAACCCGATGTAGTAGGGCTTTTGCCAAAATGGCTGGATCAGGTAGGAGATAACACGTTTCGTTATTCGGGTGTGTCAAACTGGAGTCCGCCATTGCAATGGACTTTGACAACTAATGAGAAATACTATGGGACGCATATTCGCTCAGCCTATGTCATTAAAAGTGGTAATGGAAGCCAGACCGCTACATGGAAAATACCACTCCCGGCTGCCGGCTCTTATGATTTATACTATCATGTGCAAAAACCGGATGAAGTCCGCAGGAGAGGAAGACGAGGTGGAAGAGGCAGAGGAGATGCTGAATATAGTTTTAAAGTGAAGTACAACGATGAAGAAGAAGATGCCTATATTGATATCCAACGCTCAGATGAGGGATGGAGCATATTAGGAACATACTACTTCAGTGAAGATACGGTTCAGGTGGTTTTGACTAATGAGTGTAAGTTGCGCTCTGTTACAGCAGATGCTGTTAAAGTAGTCAGAAGATGAAAAGTGTGTAAACCTTTTTTTAGCTGTGTGAAAAGTTAGAGTTTGAAAGTAGAAGTTATAAATTGAAGATTAATATTGTTAGTTATGAAGTATAGGCAGTCATGGATTAAATTAACCTGGATAGTTCTCTTCCTGGGAATTTCCTGGCTTTCATCAGGGCAGGAGTCAATAACTATTGAGCAGGCGCTTGACATTGCTGAGGAGAATAACCCTTCGCTGAAGAATTCTAAATTAAATCTGGAAAGATACCAGTTGAATCTGGTTGCACAAAGAGCGTCTCTTAAGTCAAGGTTTTCTCTTAATCTTGACCCGGTAAACTACAATAAGACCAGAAGCTTTGAGAATCGCTTGTCGCAGTGGTACACGAATGAACGATTCAACACCAGTGGTACATTTACGGTGAGTCAACCCATTTTATTGACTGATGGTGAGATAACCCTTGTCAATACATTTGGATGGCAAGACAACAAGTCGCAGGTAGAGGGTGTAGACAATAGAAATAGAGCTTTTAGTAACGACCTGTACATACGATTGAACCAGCCTATTTTTACACACAATGTGCGTAAAATGGAGTTGAAAAGAATTGAGTATGCCTATGAGAATGCAGGTATTAGTTATGCGTTGGAGCGACTAAGAACAGAGGTAAACATCACTCAGCAATTCTATAATGTATATATGGCGCAAAGCAATCTGGAGATAAGAATAGAAGAGCTGGATAATGCGAATCAGAGCTATGAAATTATTAAAAATAAGGTAGAAGCCGACCTTGCAGCTAAAGAAGAGCTTTTTCAGGCAGAGGTTAACTTGGCAACTGCACAGTCATCTGTAGAAGACCAAATGGCTTCTTTGGAAGATAGGAAAGATCAACTGAAAAAATCATTAGGTATTCCATTGAATGAAGATATTGCGGTTAAAGCTGAAGTCGATGTGAATCCGGTATTGGTTGATTTAGAACAAGCCGTACGTAATGGTATGTCTTCACGAATGGAACTTCGTCAACGTGAGATTGATATGGAGCTAGAAGAGCTTCAGATGATTAGCACCAAAAGCTTGAATGAGTTCAAGGGAAATATATCCATGTCTATTGGTATTATTGGTGATAATGAACGCTTTGGTAATATTTATGAAAACCCAACACAAAACCCACGTGTTTCTGTGAGCTTTACAGTGCCAATCTTTGACTGGGGAGAAAAGAAAGCACGTGTTAGAGCACAAAAAACAGCCCAAACCATTGCTAAACTCAACCAGGATAATGAGAAAGTTGATATAGAGTTAAATATTCGCCAAGTATGGCGTGAACTAGAAAAGATTCGTTCACAGATTGATATTGCTCAAAAGAATGTGCGTAATGCCCAACTGACATACGATCTTAATTTGGCAAGATATCGGGAAGGAGATCTAACCGGAATGGAAATAAGTCAGTTTCAAACCCAGCTTTCTAATAGGAAAATAACTTACTCGCAGACACTTATAAATTATAAAATGTCTTTGTTAAATTTGAAAATTCTTTCATTATATGACTTTGAGAATGATAAGCCTATTATTCCTGTGAAAGATTTAGTAGTTAGTGAGCGTTAACCTTATATTTAGTAAAAATCAAATAGTATATATATGAAATACAGAAGTTTGCTTTTCTCGCTAGTTGTTGTTTTATTTACCTCATGTGGTAATCAACCTCAAGGCGGACAGAATGATATAGAGACGCCAGTCTCTGTGCTGGAACTTAAAAAAGGCTCAATTAGTAAATTAATTAATACTACGGGAACGGCTAGAGCCACTTACGGTGTTGAGCTGAATTCAGAGATGAGTGGGATGTATAAACTTCAAACGAATTCAGCCACAGGAAGACCATATAAGTTAGGGGATGCAGTTAAGAAAGGGCAGCTAATTATACGTTTGGAAGATAAAGCCTATGAAAATAGCATTGCTATTGAATCAAAACGTTTGAGCCTGGAAATTGCCGAGCAAGAACAAAGTAAGCAAAATGCTTTATATGAAAAGGGAGGTGTTACGCTAAGCGAAATGCGTAATACGGAAGTGCGAGTAACGAATGCCCGCTATGACTTGGAAAATGCCGTAATAAATCTGGATAAAATGGATATAAAAGCACCTTTTGATGGAGTGATTGTTACCTTGCCTCATTATACGACCGATGGACGTGTAGAGCAAAACAGTCCGATGGTTGGTATCATGGATTACAAGCGGATGTATATGGATATTAACCTACCGGAAAGCACCATCGAATATGTAAAAGCCAATCAACCGGTTTATATCACTCATTATACACTTCCGCATGATACGATTGGTGCTGTAATTAGTGAACTGTCGCCAGCAATTAGCATAGAGACACGCACATTCAAAGGTAAAATACTGATAGAGAATAATAAAATGTTGCTACGTCCCGGTATGTTTGTAAAGGCGGATATCGTGGTTGATAAAGCAGAAAGTGCTATTATCATTCCGAAAGATGTGGTAATATCCAATCGGAATAGAAAGCATGTCTATATTGTTGAGAAGAATACGGCCGTTTTGCGTAATATCCGTACGGGTCTTGAAGACGATGACAATGTGCAAGTAGTGGAAGGACTGAGCGAGAATGATAATTTAATTATCAGAGGGTATGAAACGCTTCGTGATAAGAGTCGCGTTAAAGTATTGAAGTAATCGATTAGGTCTTCGCCTTTAAATATATACTATAACTATACAGAATAAATGAGGAAAATAATCAAATTTGCGATTAATAACCCGGTTACGATGAGCATGGTCGTCTTAGCTATTTTACTGTTAGGTAAGATATCTTATGATCGATTGAATGTTGACTTGATGCCGGATATGAATTCGCCACGCCTCTTTGTTGAGATTCAGGCAGGTGAGCGTCCACCGGAAGAAATAGAAAAGCTGTTTGTGCAGAACATGGAGTCGATGGCTATTCGGCAAAGTGATGTGGCGCAAGTATCGTCCGTTATTAAAGCCGGTACGGCACGTATAACCGTCGAATATATCCAGAATAAGGATATGGATGAAGCTTTTCTTGACTTGCAGAAAGCGATGAGTGTTTTTTCGCAGAATTCTGACCTTGAATCAATCAATATCACTCAGCATGACCCCAATATGGCTCCGGTTGTATTGGTGGCTATGTCGCATCATACCATTACAGATATGGCCGAGCTGCGCAAAGTGGCTGAAAACTATATGCGTAATGAACTGATTCGTATTGAAGGAGTGGCTGAAGTTGCTCTGTCAGGTATAGAGAAATCTATCTTAAATATTAAGACCGATCCTTATAAGTTGAGTGCTTTTGGACTAACTATGGAAGATATTTCTTCCAAGATAGAAGCGAATAACCAAAGCATTTCGGGTGGACGAGTGAGTGAGCTGGGTTTGCAGTATTTAGTTAAAAGTGCTTCGCTCTTTAATTCGGAAGCTGATTTTGAAAACTTAATAGTTAGTTATAAACCTATTGAGCAAGCAGCCGGATCAAATGCTTCACAAAATGCAGAAGCAAATCTAAATAAAGCACCTTTGTATTTGCGTGAAGTTGCTGAAGTAGAGTTTGAAAATGCCCGGCCGGATAATATTGTACGCATCAATGGAGAACGTTGCATCGGACTCTCTATATATAAAGAGATGCAACATAACACTGTTCGGGTGGTTGATTTGATTAATAACCAGTTGCAAGTAATAGAAAACTCATTACCCGGATATAAATTCCAAGTAATAAGCAATCAAGGTACCTTTATTAAACAAGCTATCGGTGAAGTTAAGAACAGTGCCTTGTTAGGTTTGGTACTTGCTGTTTTAGTATTGTATGTTTTTCTTCGTCGAGTAGGGGTTACATTTATAATCAGTTTATCGATACCTATATCTATTGTAGCTACTTTCAATTTGATGTATTTTAATGGATTATCACTGAATGTGATGACTTTAGGAGGCTTGGCATTAGGGGGAGGAATGCTCATTGATAATGCCATTGTGGTGATTGAAAGCATCTTCCGAAATCATGAGCGAGGGCTAAGTCGGGAAGAATCCATTATAACCGGAACATCTGAAGTAACCGGAGCTGTCGTAGCTTCTACATTGACAACGATTGTGGTGTTCCTACCGATTGTTTATCTACATGGCATTTCAGGTGAGCTTTTCAAAGATCAAGCATGGACGGTCGCTTTTTCGCTGGTTTCTTCTTTGTTTGTAGCACTGTTGTTAGTCCCTATGTTATATGACAAGCTAACCAGACGAAAGAAAGTGGAAGTAGTAACGAAGTCCATTCAGTTTAAAGGTTATGGGCGGATGATACGTTCGTTTATCAAGCACCGCTGGTTGGTTATAGGAATTTCTGTCGTTGCACTGCTAACGTCATTTTTGCTTGTTCAGTTTATTGGAACAGAATTCTTACCCCATTCCGAAAGTAAAACATTCACCGTTTCGGTTAGTTTGCCGGAAGGTACGCGGCTAGAACGCACAGATGCAGTGGTTAATAACCTGGAATATATTCTGTATGCTATTAGCGAAGACAGTCTGAGCACCGTCTATAGTCATGTGGGTGAAGGATCGTCTGAAAATGAAATATTTGAAGGTGAGCACACAGCTATGATGAAAGTGACACTATCTGAAGAATGTAAGCTTTCTGCTGAACAGGTTATGGAGCGCTTTGTAGAAGCAACCGATAATATTGATGGCTTAACACTCGCTTTTAAGCAAGATGATAACTCTTTGGGTTCTCTTTTTGGAGATGAAGGTTCACCTATTGTTGTTGAAGTGAGAGGCGAAGAGCTGGATGAAATAGGTCTTATTACGGATGACGTTCTGCAACAAATGGAAACGGTAGATGGTATCTATAATGTTAAATCATCGATGGCTGATGGAGCACCGGAATTGACTGTATCCATTGATCGCACCATTGCAGGTATAAATAATATAACCGTATCTACTGTTATCGGACAACTCAAGCAGCAGTTGCAGGGGCGTGAAGTAGGCAAAATGGACTATAAAGGTGAGTTGCGTGATATAGTTATCAAAATTCCGGACATCACAGCGAGTGAGTTGGAAGATTTGGTAATTAAGAATGGCAATCAGGAGTTTCATTTACGTGAAATTGCTACCATAACTGAATCACAAGCACCAAAAGAAATATTCAGAAGAAATCAAAACCGTATTAATAAGATATTGGCCGATATGGATGCCGGTCAATCGTTGGATAAAGTAGCACAGCAAATCCGAACAGCGGTAAGTGGTATTGAAGTACCCTTGAACTACTCAGTGAGTGTTACCGGTGAAGAAGAGAAACGACAAGAGGCTATGGCGAGCCTTATGTTTGCTTTAATGCTTTCCATCATCTTGGTTTATATGGTGTTGGCAGCTCAGTTTGAATCGCTGTTACATCCGTTTACGATTATCCTAACTATACCCTTATCGTTAGTGGGTGCCATCCTGTTGTTTTTCATAACCGGAACGACCCTTAATATTATGGGAGTGATAGGTGTAATTATGCTGGCGGGTATAGCCGTAAATAACTCCATTATTTTGGTTGACCGTATCAACCAGTTAAAAACTAGCATGGAGTTGACAGAAGCAATTGTTGAAGCAGGTAAACAGCGTATTCGCCCAATCATCATGACGAGCATTACCACTATTTTGGCGCTGCTCCCCATGTCATTAAATATCGGTGAAGGCGCTTCTTTACGTTCGGCAATGGCTATTGCGGTAGTCGGTGGATTGGTGACATCTACCTTAATGAGCTTGGTTGTGATACCTTGTGTGTATTACATCTTTGAGCAAATAAAATATAAATTTCGTAAGCAGCCTGTGGTCGAGAAATCATAAAGACTGGCTGTAATATAGAATGAACTGAAAGATATAACCATTAAAGATTGAACAAAGAGGATGAATTTTCTACTAAATAGAAGAATAACAATCAGTATGTTATTTATCGGACTGACTCTACTGGGAGTTGTTTCCTATAAACAGTTGTCCGTTGAATTACTTCCCAATGCTGAGCTTCCTGTTTTGTATGTAAATGTCAATGCATCACAAGACATGGACCCCTCTTATGTTGAGTCAGAGGTTATAATTCCGCTGGAAGGAGCTATTAGTGCGATAGGTGGAGTAGATAAGATAAGCTCAGATGTAAGTGGACGACAGTCGTCTATCCGCATAGACTTCAAAAGCCATGCGAACTTTAAGACCACCTCGCTTAAACTGGAAGAAAAGATGAAGGAAGTAGCTTCTTCTCTTCCGGATGGCTTTACGGTGCGTGTGCAAAAGATAGATGTGGGCATGATGTCTAATAACTTCATGACTTTGCAAGTGCGTGGAACCGGGGGCGTTGACCGTGTGCGTAATGTGGTGGATGAACTGGTGAAGGGCGAATTAGAAAATGTTGATGGAGTTGCTGCTGTTAATGTTTATGGAGGTCGAGGAAAGGTCATAGAGGTAAGGCTTGATAAAGAAGCTTGTAAGTCATTAAACCTGACCACCTCTCGTGTGGCCAATATGTTGAATAGCAACACACAGGAGAAGACCTTTGTGGGTAATGTGAAAGAAACCGATAGCCAATATTTTGTGCATGTCAATTCTACCTATACCAAAGTGTCCGAGCTGGAAAATATTGTAGTTGCACCAGGTCCGGTGTTTTTGAAAGATATTGCGACTGTTTTCTTTGATTTGCAAGAAGAAACATCTTTTAGCCGTGTTAATGGGAAAGAGGCTGTATCCGTTTCTCTCGTTAATGATGCCCAAGCTAATTTAATTGAACTGTCACATCGCACAATTGATGCAATTAATGAGCTGAATGACGAACTATCCTTATTGGATGTCGAGATAGTGATTGAGACCAATACGGCCGAGGTTATGGAGGATAATATCAATCAAATCATTCACTTGGCGCTGACCGGAGGTTTGTTAGCCATATTGGTGCTTTGGTTTTTCCTCAAAAACATTAGGCTCGTCTTTTTCATAGCCTTATCCATACCAATATCTGTATATACAGCCTTCAACTTCTTTTACTATGCAGGTATCACTATCAATAGTCTTACCTTAGTAGGGATGGCGCTTGCCGTGGGGATGCTGCTGGATAATAGTATCGTAGTGCTGGAAAATATTTATCGTTTATCCGGCACAGGACTCAGCCCGGAGCGCTCTGTTACACAAGGAACAAAAGAGGTGTGGCGATCTATCGTGGCAGCTACATTGACTACAATCACAGTTTTTCTGCCTTTTGTGTTTACGGACAATTTTATCATCAAATTGATTGGTAACCACATCAGTGTTTCGATTGTTTCCACCTTGCTAATCTCTATGGGAGTTGCCTTGTTGCTAATACCTATGGGAGCTTATGCCATTTTGCGTAAGAAGAATAACCGTAGTGTTTTTTACGAAAAGGTGTCTATCTCTCAGCGACCTGTTCAAGTATACCTCGTATTGCTGAAGACTTGCATGCGCAATCCGGGTGTAACGATCTTTGGAGCAGTTATTCTGCTTTTTGTTATGCTTATCTGGTCTGTATCTACCAATGTTCAGCAAAGAAAAGAGGTTGACTCTGACCGATTCAACATCTATGTAACTATGCGAACAGGAAGTACGCTAGAGAATACGGATAATGTAGTAAAGGTACTGGAAGAGCGTCTGGAAGAAATATCAGAGAAGAAAGAACTGATAAGTCGCATAAATGAAGAAAACGCTGTATTAACTTTGGTACTACAAGAAGATTATCAAAAAATAGGGAAGCGTAAGATTGGAGAGATAAAAGCAGATGTTCAGTCCAAACTGGTGAATATTGAAGGAACAGAAATATCTCTTTCTGAAGCTATGAGCGGACAAAACAGGGGAGGCTCTATGGGAGGTATGCTTGCCTTTATGAGTATGATGGGGATTGGTGATAATCAAGAACGGGTCGTTATCAAAGGGTCAGACTATGACATGATGCAGTTGGTCGCAGAAGAATTTAGGTATTATCTGGACGAGCAAGACTTTATACGGAATTCATGGGTGTCCTATACTAGGAGACAACCGGAAATACATCTTGCATTTGACCAGGTACTGCTCACAACGTATGAAATCAACCGTTCAAATATCACTTCAGGACTGGCCAACTTAAATACTCAATATTCGTCCGGAACTTCCTTTAAGGTTGGCAATGAGTCGTATGATATTATCATTCGTGATAAGACGCCGGAAGAGGAGGAAGAAGAACAGAAAAAACAAAAGACGATAGATGATTTGGAAGCTATTCAAATCATGAACGCAAACGGAGGATTGCATACCTTGAATGATATTGCTGCGGTGAATAAAGGTTTTGGACGCTCGCGAATAACGCGTGTCAATCAAGACAAACAGCTGGAAGTGCGTTATAATTTTATCCGAAGTGTTGAGCAGTCCAAGTCATTACTTGAGGGATACCGGGCAGACATTGACCAGCTCATTGCCGGTTATAACCTCCCGACAGGTGTGGCTGTTGAAGTCATTCATGAAGAAGACATGTTTTCTGAATTTAAGTTTTTAATTATAGCGGCCTTTTTGTTGATTTTCATGATATTGGCTTGTGTTTTTGAGTCCATTACGACGCCATTTGTTTTGTCATTCTCTATACCTTTAGCAGCGATAGGCTCTTTGCTGGCGCTTATAATGACGAATAATAGCTTACTGAATGCTAACACCCTTGTCGGCTTTTTGATTCTACTGGGGATTGTGGTAAACAACAGTATAATCTTGATTGACTATACCAATATCTTGCGGAAAAGAGGTTTTAGGCGTGAACGAGCATTGATGACTGCCGGACTCTCACGTATTCGTCCCATCTTGATTACCAGCATTACAACCATTATAGCCATGATGCCATTGGCTATGGGCGACTCTGAGTATGCAGGTGCTATCGGCTCACCTTTTGCAATTACCGTTATTGGTGGATTGGCTTTCTCTGCTTTGCTGACGTTGGTATTGGTGCCTACTCTTTTGATGGGCATGGAAAACACCTTAGATTGGTATCGAAGCCTTTCTAAACGAGTGAAATTTGTTCATTTAGTATTATTTGCCATAGGAGTTTTATGTGTTTATCTATATGTAGATGGTATTTTATGGCAGTCAGTATATCTTTTCGTAATAGTTGTGCTTATTCCCGGAGTAACCTATTTTGCACAAACCAGTCTCCGACAAGCTAAAAAGGACGTAGTAGATCCCGATGCTGAAATTCACATTGTGGTACGCAACTTAGTTAAAGTCTACGACCGGGCAGGGCGGTTCTCTCGCCAGTGGAATAGTGGACTGTTGATTCGCAAACGCTTAGGTTTAAGCAATGAGTATCATTCGCTCAAAGACTTTTTAAATAGCAGCTGGCTCTTTGCCTTATGGGGCTTCGGTATATACTTTACGTATATATATATAGACAGTAAATTATGGGGCTTTATTCTCTCATTTGTGATGTACGCCTTTACACTCTATCTCTGGCGTATGATACGGACTTACTTGTTCTACCGCTTTGCCAACAGTAAAGCCGTGAGATACCTCAATCGAATTATCTTCTGGTCTATTCCTCCATTGGTGCTATTCGGTTTATATAAGATGTTAGACAATCCTTCTGTTATAGCTGTGATTGGTTTTCTTTGGGCGGTTGCTATAGCCATTTATGTTACCTCTCAATATTTGTATGAGCACGATATCAACATCGAGCGATTGAAAGGAAAACGACTGATAGGTTTAAAACGTTCTTATTTCCGTATGGTCAAAAGTGTTCCTTTGCTAGGAAAACGTCGTCGTCCGTTTAAAGCCTTGCGTGGCGTGTCCTTTGAAATTAAGACGGGTATGTTTGGTTTGTTAGGACCTAACGGAGCCGGAAAATCTACCTTAATGCGTATCATTACCGGTATTCTGGATCAGAGCTACGGTAGCATTTGGATTAACGGCTTAGATACTCGTGTGTATCGGGAAGAACTGCAGAGTCTTATTGGCTTTTTACCCCAAGAGTTTGGTACGTATGAAAACATGTCCTCCTGGGAGTTTCTTGATTACCAAGCCATCCTTAAAGGATTGACAAATGAGGAGCTTCGAAAAGAACGCATTGAATATGTGTTGAAATCTGTCCACATGTACGAAAGGAAAGACGATAAGATAGGTTCATTCTCCGGAGGGATGAAACAACGGATAGGTATTGCACTCATCTTATTGAACTTGCCTCGTATCTTGGTGGTTGACGAACCAACTGCCGGACTCGATCCACGCGAGCGAATTCGCTTCCGCAACCTTTTGGTCGAATTGAGTAAGGAACGTGTGGTGATATTTTCTACCCATATCATTGAAGACATATCCAGTTCATGTAGTCGGGTAGTGGTGGTCAATAAAGGAGAGCTGAAATACTTTGGCGAACCGGAAGATATGGTCGATATGGCTGTGGGCAAAGTGTGGCAGTTCTTAATAGACAAAGTGTCATTCGATGAAAAGCTTGATAAGTCATTAGTCATTCATAACATCCAGGAAGGTGAGATGATTCAAGTGCGCTATCTTTCTAAAGATACCCCTTATCCGGGAGCTATACAGGTAGAAGCCAACTTAGAAGATGCTTATTTGTGCTTATTGAAAAATATGTAATAGTATGGGCTTGAAAAAATATATCAATTTGCCTGCAAAGGTTGTGAAGTATAATTTGAAGATTATATTTTCAGGAAAGTTCTTTTGGTTCCTTTTAGCAGCCTTTGCTTTCTTTGCTTTCTTCATGTTTCAGCAGGCATGGAATAGGGGAGAGATTAACGTCAGTACCATTTATGATCTACTCATGTTTCCTTGTTTGCTGCTCATCTTTTATCCGGTCGTTTTTGGTATTCAGAACGACGAAGATAATCGTATTCTTGAAATTATCTTTGGTATACCGAACTATCGATATCGGGTTTGGGGCGTGCGTATGCTAATTGTATATATAGCCAATTACTTTATTTTGGTTCTTTTTGCTTATATCGCTCGACTTTTGCTGTATCCGGTCAATATCTTTGAAATGGCAGCTCAGTTGATATTTCCCATGTTGTTTTTTGGGAATCTGGCTTTTATGTTTTCTACCATTTTAAGAAGTGGCAACGGTACGGCGGTGGTGATGATTGTGCTTGGTTTGCTCTTTACCGTATTGATGCAAACCGGTGGTCTTAAAAACAGCTTTTGGAATGTTTTTCTTAATCCCTTTTCCATTCCCGGAAACGTTCACCCCATGATTTGGCAGGATACTATCCTCAAAAGCCGCCTCTTCCTCTTTATAGCGGGACTGGTCTTTCTGATGATAGGACTTCTCAATCTCCAAAAACGTGAGAAGTTTGTCTAATCCACCGAAGTATACAGTTTAGATGGATGTTTGCTCGGACTAAAAAACTATCCGTTTAAGAAATTGCTGTTGTGAGATGATTAATCAGAAAGAGTACTTGAAGCTAAACATTATACTGAATGGGCGCAATTGAAACGATGTTATAAACATATCTGTATCCACATAATTGATGTTCGAATAGATGTTTATATTGGTGATGTTTTTGAAGGTAGCTTCTAATTCTATGTGTCTCTTTGGCTGATAACGAAAGCCTGCATCCATAAAGTAAACCTGCTCTCTCATGTTCAAACTTGTAGGGTTATTGCGGTAATCCAGTAGGTAATAAATCTCGATGTTATCCATCGGTAAAACGGAAAAATCGATATTTACACCCCAGTTTGTAATTGAAGACGAGGAATTCGAGACATCATTAATCTTCTGGCTTAAAATACTTATGCTTCCCTGTGCTCTTAAAGAGAGCCACTTAATGGACCTAAAGTTAATGGAGGGATACAGTGAAGCTAAATTGCTGGAGTACGAGATAGGTTTATCTTGACGTATTCCCTGGTTTTTTGAGTAGGTATATCCGGCATTTAGGGCAAAAGTGGTTTTTATGTTATGCATATTTTTAGCAACATAAAAATTCGAAGAAAACATATTTGCATAGTTTTTCGTGCCTGTACCCATCGATGTCACTAAACCATCGTCAGAAACGTTACTACCTCGTAGAATATTTTTTTTGGATCGATTGTACATAACGCTCAGTGAGGAAAACAAACCATTCATGGCGTGTCTGTAGTCATATCTGAGCGATGCACTCTTGCTTTGATTGTGAGACAGAATGCCTGACTCTCCGTAAAAGACCTTATTGTGAGATTTTTGAATAGGGTGCATAATGAACGACAGGATGTCCCCGGTCGAATGCCTGAATCCAGATCTGGCGGACAAGGAAAAAGCCGGACTAAAGGCATATCTTATATTTGCTTCAGGGTTGAGATAGGGTTTGCTAAACTTAAATGTACTGTTTAGTATATCATCGTCGTAACTGATATTTATGTATTGAATAGGTAGATTGAGACTAAAGGAGAAGCGATTTCTGTTGAAATTGTAAGAAGGTGTTACGGTGGTAAACACTTTATACCCATGGTTATCATTCTCCGATTGAATGCCTTCATGAAGATTGTTTAGTTTACTATTTATTTTATCATATTCGGTCTCCAGCTGAAGGTTGATGCGAAGATTTGAAAAAGCATTAAAACTCTTAACGAAAGCGGTCGTTGTTTGGGTATAGAGCATACTTCCAGAGTTTTTTTGCAATATCGGAGATGAAAAATTGTTGTCCAAAACAAGAAGTTCATTATCAGGCATTAAGCCTCCCGATATGAGTGATTGAAGAAAAAAAGTATTTTTGCCTCTTCGCCACATCAGCGAAAGGTCGTTACTGAGCAGTACCTGCTGGAGTGAATAGTCCTGATATGCATCGGGTGAAGAGGAGAGGTCGGTATGCTTTGATCCGAAAGTATATCTGGTGTTCAAACTGTTTTTAATAAATATCGAATCGGCATTCATTTCATAGACAGCTGTTCCCGCAACATTGTTATTGAAACCGTAACTTTGCATGTTCTCATGGATGGTAATGGCATCCTCTCCTGTGAAGTAGGAAGAGGTTGATTCGCGCAGATATTCACGATTTCTTCTTGAATAGACAAGGTTGAGCTTAATATTCGTACTCTCATTAATCTTACGCAATGTGTTTAGCGCAGCAGAAAAGTCAGAAGCCTTCTTTGTGCGAGGAATAATAAAACCGGGCACGGAAAAAGGGATTGTTTCAATGTAATCACCTGCTTTGATTCTTCTTTCGTTCGAGTTGTAAAATAGAGTCGTTTCACTCTGTAGGTCTGCTCCACTGTTGTTCCCTTTTGCAGATAGCAGGAACTGTCGTTTGTTGTTGGCCATAAATCCGAAGAGCTCTCCTCTATATAGCGGATGGGAGTCGTATCCTCCTCCCGCAAGGATATTACCTACAGGACGAGTCATTTTTTTATCTTTGAGGGTGATGTTCAGTGCGGCTCTATCTGAAAAGTCGACACCTTTCAACAACCTTACCGGTTGGTGATTTTCATACACCTGTACAGTAGTAATCTGATTAGCGGAAATATTCTTTGTGGCGAGGTTGTATCTGCCCTCCAGCATATCCAATCCCTCTATGTAGAATTTGTTGATGGATTTACCCTGATATTCAATCTGTCCGTTCTCTTGAACCGTAATGCCGGGAAGCTTGCGTAAAATATCTTCCACATTGCGGTCTGCTTTGCTGATAAAAGCTGATACATTGTAGTTGATGGTGTCGTTTTGGGAAGATATGTCCGGAGCTTTAACCGTAAGTTCTTTCAGGTTAATAGGCGAAAAAGAAAGAGCCTGATTGAGGGTAGTTGTCTTTACCGGGATACGCCGAGTTACTGTCTTGAATCCGAGGAAGGAGAACTCTATATCAACATTGGGGAGCTTGGTTTGAAACCGCAATCGATAATAGCCCTTTTTGTCTGAAATGGTATAGGAAATAATGGATTTCATCGAATCCGGTTCGATGATTTTTACAATCACATCCCTGATTATCTCGTTGCTCTCGTTATCGGAAACTGTTCCGTCTATAACCACCTGAGCATGCAGCGTACAGGTCAATGCAACGCTTATAATTATGGGGACAATTTTCCTAATCATCACTTGGGCTTACTCCAACTCAATCGGGTTGTGGAATAATTTTCTTTTAGGCATAGGTATCTCTTTACCGGAGGCATCTTTGGGTGTAAGTTGACTTCCTGATATCACATCATTCGGATTGTTTTTGTAATCGCTCAATTGTTTGTTAAACCGTTTGCGATTAGTTCTAAAAGAATCTTTCTTTGCTATATAGATATCGCTGTGGGCATTGCGTATAGTAATGGCTGTAAAGCGATGGTATCCTGTGCTGTCCTCAATTTGTAAAATCAACCCCGGCAGACCGGAGAATTTCCAGGGACCTTCACTTTTGGGGATTTCGGTAGTGTAGTAAGCTATCCACTCTCTCCCTCTGAATCGGGTTGTAGCTTTTTGACAGAGGTATCCGCACACCTCTTTAGTGCCAATCGAAAGTTTCCAGTCGAAAGAGACTGAATCGCTGTATACATATTTATCCGCAAAAACACGGTCGAAATAAGTGATTATTTTTGTTTGGTTGTTTTTAAAAATCGTATAGGGAGAATCTGATTGCACATTGTATTGGTTTCGAATCTCACCGAATTTGCGAAAAGTAATCTTGTTAATATTCATTTTGTAAATTACAGAGTCCGTTTGATACATTGGATAGCCGAAAAATTTCGTGTGATTTCTTCCTATTTGAAGTATATCAAAATGTGTGTTTGTTCTGTCTAGCTCAGGATCCGTAACATTGTACTCATAGATACACTCTATGTCCGTTTTGTCCATATTCTCCAATTCAGGGAAACTGGCAAAACGATTCGCAATATCACCCTCTACTACTATTTGAGCAAAAAAAGGAGAACAAATAAAAAACATCAAAATAAGTAGATTAATTTTCATACTATTTTCTTTGTTAAGAAAAGTTTTGCCTTACAAAAGAGATGTATTGCAAAACTTTTCAATGAATTGTTATAAGCCAATTATTAACCTAAGGTATTAGCTCAATTGGTCCGTCAGAGACATAATGTACAGGTCCTTCCTCTCCACAGTATGCTACATTAAGATCTTGAAGATAATTAAAAAATTCAATCGCATCATTATCAAAAAAAATCTGGTCCAACAGTCATACCTTCTACCCCGCATGAGGTGGTAAAAGCAATGCCTGCAAAAGATCCAACGGAAACAGTGAGCATCGCTGCGACAATAATAATAAATAATTTTTTCTTTTTCATGTTGATTTACTTAAAAAGGTGAATACGACGCAATATATATAGCCTGAATTATTCATACTCATTTTAGTTTTCAATTTTCACACCTCTGATGACAGGTTTTTCGTTAGAATAATTCAGGCTAGTATGGACATTTCGTTAAATAAATTTAAATGCAGTTTGCTTTAAATGTTGGGTTTCTTGTGTTAATACAAGCCCACAAGCTTTGTGAATTCAGTAAAGAGGGTTTATAGAGCTTTTTTTAAGTGGGTTTTATATAATAAAATACAGCATGTATATCGGCAAATACTATGCTCTCTTTACATATATGGATTAAATAATAAGTATCTAAAGAGGCTATTTCTCTTTTGCTTTTCTGTAAAATAGTCTTTCTTGATTTATTTTTAATCGTGTTAAAGTTAGTAGCAAAATTCAAAGACTTTTTTGACAATTTATTTCCTTTTTATCTTTGAAGTATTCGTAATTCACAGGTGCTCAGTTAAATAAAAACTCACTATTCTTTGTTTAAAATCAATACTGTCTTTTTGTAAAAAGACTATACCCTTTTACTAAAATGTCAGTAGTGTTTTTATCAAAAGACTACTGACATTTTTTTACTTGCTTTTTGCTGTGTCAAAAATGAAAGTTTTAGAGTTTCAGAGGAGTTATATGAAGTGTGTAAAAAAGATGGAGACAAAAGAAAAAGGGTGTAATCTGAGGTTTCTTCTATACAAAGAACAAAACTCAGATACACCCTTCTTGTTAGGTATCAAATAAAAATGTCTTTATTTCGGTTCGATAAAAATACTTCCGTAGCGATGATATTCAAATGAAATACTTTGTTCTTTCAAGTAATGAAGCAACTCTAAACGACCTTCAACCAGTGGTTTTTCACAACCGATATGTAAGCCCAGTTTAGCTGCTTCTTGATATATAGCATCCGAAAGTGATTCAGGGCTGCAAGCACGTGCACGCTCAAACAGCTTCATGGAAGCCATGAAATCAGCTTCACTTTCAACAATGACCGTGATATTAGACAGTCGATTTGCGGCTGTTTTCACCGTGTCAGCATTGAGCATGGTTTCCGGCAGACTGACCGTGAGGGGAGTTTTAGCTGTTGAAGCTGCTTGCATAATTAGATAGATGTCAATCAAGGAGTCTTTTTGGTCGTTCGCGCGAAGCACACAGTTTTTCAGTGGTAAATAACGGAACGAATTGAATTCGCCGTATAAAGGAGCTGTTTCAACTTCTTTTGAAAAAACGTCCTTCCATGCTTCCCGATAGCTATGACTTGCAAATGCAAAACGATTCAAGTCATCACCTACCAGTATGTCTCCCAATACATTCTGTATATCTTTTGTTTTTACTTCTTTTTCTTCAAAGTTGACAAAGGTGCTCACGTAGTTTACTCCTCCGGCTTTACTTCCACCTCCAAATGCCGAACGTTTCATGCCACCAAAAGGTTGACGGTTCACAATGGCTCCGGTAATACCACGGTTGATATAGAGATTCCCCGCTTCAATATTATTTTTCCAAAGTTCTCTTTCTCTTTCATCCAAACTTTGCAAACCGGATGTGAGTCCGTAGGCTGATGAATTAGTCAGGGCTATTCCTTCTTCTAAATCTTTAATAGGTGTTACTGCCAATAGAGGACCGAATAACTCGTTTTCAAAAGTGAAACTTCCCGGCTTAACGCCCCATTTAACACAAGGCTTCAAGATATATTTATTTTCATCCAGAAAGACAGGTGGAACAAGCCACGACTCACCGGGCTCCATGTTCTCAATGGCATGCAGGAGTTTGTCGTTTTGATTTGTTATCATAGGACCTACTTGGTTGTCCGGATCCCATACACTACCCGTATGCATGCTTTCTACGGCATCTTTCAATTTAGCTTTAAATGCTTCGTCATAGTATGTTTTTTCATCTACCAATAGGCGTGAACAGGCTGAACATTTTTGTCCTGAATTTAAAAATGCCGAAGCTACGATGTTTAGAATAGCATGGTCTTGATCGCCACTGGCTGTAAGGATAATGGCGTTTTTCCCTCCTGTTTCGGCTGAAAGAGGAGTGCGTGGACTGTTTTCTAACAGTCTGAAAGCGGTGTCAGTGCCACCGGTCAGAATGATGTGTTTCACCACCGGATGCGAGGATAGTACATTTAGCGAGTTGCGGTCGGCCGGACATACTACTTGCAAGGCATCTTTTGGAACACCGGCATCCCAGAAGCATTGAGCAAATTTCCAGGCAACGGGTAGTGCTACGGTCGCAGGTTTCAGTAGTACACTATTACCTCCGGCTAAAGCAGCTGCTACACCCCCGACAGGAATGGCAAAAGGAAAGTTCCAGGGCGGAATAACCATAATTACCCCTTTAGGTGTGTAAGAAACGGTTGGGAGTTTTTCAAAAGTTTCCATGGTGATGGGGTAGAAGCGACAGAAGTCAATCCCTTCTGATACCTCAACATCGCCTTCGGTGAAAGTCTTGCCTGTAATAGCAGACATACAAGCGATAAAGTCACCGCGGTTTGCACTGATGTTATCGGCTGTACGATGCAAAATTTCTTTTCGTTTGGCTAAAGGTGTTTTACGCCATTCGGATGCATCCTTTTCGGCTATCTGAATGATTTCATTCACCTGTTCCGGTGTCGAGAAGTTTGCCTCACAGAAGCTTACGCTGTCTCCTCTGCTTCGGTCATAATATTTCTTTTTATGCTCTGTCTCAGTTAGTTGGTCGCCTACTTGTACAGGTATGATAAAGTTGCTATCTCGTACTTCGGTTTCCCAACGTTTTAAGTTAGCAAGTGCCCATGAGCGGTTCTGGGGAAGGTCTAAGTCCGTGTCCGGTTCGTTTTGAAATACATCCATGGTACCACGCGGTTCAAGAGCCCGGCTACGGTCTTGTTGGCGGTTTTTATGTCCCTTCATGCTGTCTTTGCGTGCTAAAGCCTCTTTGAACTGGTCTGCTAAGAAAAGCCACTCTTTAGTGTTCAGATGCAGTCCGAATGAGTAGCGCAAGAAGTTGTCTTCTCCGGTGTTTTCATCCATTCGTCTGACTAAGTAGGAGACAGCATTCAAGAAATGTTCTTTTTTAACAACCGGGGTGTAAAGAATGATATGCTTGCCTAAGCTCTTCATTACACGTGGTAGATGATTAGCCATACCTTCGAGCATTTCGAACGTAACCTGCTCAGACGAGCCTAACTCTTGACTGAGCAAATATGCATAACCTATTGTGAAAAAGTTGTGTGATGCGACACCAATATGGATGCATGAGGCATTTTCGGGCAACAAGGCTTTGTCCAAGATATGCATATAGTTAGCATCTACATCAATTTTGTTGGGTAAGATAGGGTTAGCCCATCCACGTATAGAAGAGATGATACTCTCCATTTGTTGGTTGGCTCCTTTTACCAAACGTATTTTAATGGGTGATCCTCCCTCGGCAACTCGTTTTTTTGCAAAAGCAAGTAGCTTGTCATAAAACAGCTCCGCATCCGGCAGGTAGGCCTGTATGACAATGCCTGAATAATAATCCTTAAACTCAGGCATAGAGAGGACAGTCGTAAATACATCCAGCGTAATGTCGGTGTCCTTATATTCTTCCATGTCTAAGTTTACGAACTTAGGCTTACTGATGCCGTCTTTATCTATATAAGGATGTTCAATTGAGCGCCTGTAAATATTCGTCATCAACTTACAGAGTTCCTCCTTGCTCTTCTCGTAGTTTAATGGACGTATCTGGGCGTATATGCCGGATAGTTTAACTGAGATATAATTGATGTCTTTTTCTTTTAAAGCATCCAGATAGCTCTCATAGCGATTGTTGGCCTCTTTGTCTCCCAAAACGACTTCTCCAAGCAGGTTTACATTCTGACCAATATCGTCATTCCATCGCTTAGCCAAATGATTGGTAAGTGACGGTCTTTCTTCAGCAATAATGATTTTGTTGGTTTCTTGTCGTAGTTTACTTTTGAATATAGGCATGGCGATAAAATCAAACCAATAGCCAAATTTCATGAAAGCCCAAATAAGAAATTGGTCTGTAGAACTAAAAAAATCAGGAATTCCATAGCGATCAAACAAGAGTTTCATTCGTCGAGACATCGTTTTGTTGTCCCTGATTTGCGACGACTCATCCAGCATCATCGATAAAAGCGTCTTGTTTGTGGGGTTTTGGATGAGTGAAGCGAACATGCGCTGTTCTTTCACTTCTTTGGGTGTCAGCTCATTCTCAGCTTTCTCTAGAAATTGTTCAGCCCATTGAACAACCTCTTCATAACTAATCTTCTTCATGGTACTTAGATTGATGATTGTAAATCTTTTGAAAGATACAAAAAAAACGAAAAGAAAAATGTTTTCTTCCTGTCTATAAGTTGCTGCTGAAAATAGATTTATATTATAATGTATATATGTTGATTTTTTGTAACTTTCGAGTTGAAAAAACTTACTAGTTTGTACTTGAAATATATATATCATGAAAAAGCCCCGATTTATTTTATTCGTATCTGTTTTGCTCTTGTTTTTTTGTAGTTGTGTGACGGATAAAACAAATAAAGAAACCTTCTTTCAAACGCGAGGAATCATATTGGATGTAAATGACCTAAGTACGTACGACTGGCCGAAAAAGGCAAAAGAAATGGGGTTAACGACCATTGCTACCCATATAACGCCTAGTCAAGTGTCTGAGTTTATATCGTCCGAAAAAGGACAAGAATTTCTGGAAGGATGCAAACGGTATGGGATTGACGTGGAGCATGAATTGCACTCCATGGGTGATTTGTTACCTAGAACGCTTTTTGAAGAAGATTCAACGATGTTTAGAATGAATGAAGAGGGTAGGCGTGTGGCTGATTATAACCTTTGTGTACATTCAGAAAAAGCCATTGCAACTGTTTGTGAAAATGCAGTTGCCTATGCTCGTGTTTTAACACCGACAACCGGTCGCTATTTTTATTGGATAGATGATGGAGTGCCTATGTGTTTCTGTCCGGATTGTAAAGAGTTTTCTGATAGTGAACAGGCTTTAATCTTGGAGAATCGCTTAGTTAAAGCGTTAAGAGCAGAGGTGAATGAACAAGCTATGCTGGCTCATTTGGCCTATCATAATACGATTAAAGCTCCTGTTAAGGTAAAGCCGGAAGAAGGTGTTTTTTTGGAATTTGCACCTTTCCAACGCACATGGGAGAAGCCAATAAATGAAAAAGAGGCGATTCGGGAGGATAGCCGAATAACACATGGTGAATACCTACAGTACTTAACAGATAATTTAAAGGTATTCCCGGTTGAAACAGCTCAGGTCTTAGAGTATTGGCTAGATGTATCCCTGTTCAGTGGATGGAAAAAACCGGCAAAAGAGTTGCCTTGGCATAAGGAAGTCTTTATGTCTGATATAGATACCTATGCTAAATATGGGATAAGGCATGTGACGAGTTTTGGGGTATATATGGATAGTGCCTATTTTAAGATGTATCCGTCAGTACACTTCCTGAATGAATACGGACAAGGCTTGAAATCCTATAGACTGGAGTGAATAGCCTATAAATAGGATTGATTGTGTAGGGTGTTTTTCGAAGAAAAATAAAATTGTATGCTGTTTTCTGCTTGAAATTATGTAATTTTGTGCGCAATTTCATTTCCAAACAACATTATACATATGGCTAAGTATTTAGAGAATGTTTCAAGAACTTTTGGTGAGTTTCTTCTTATTCCCGGACTAACTACTAAAGAGTGTGTCCCAACGAATATTAGTTTGAAAACTCCCTTAGTGAAATTTGCAAAAGGAGAAAAGTCTCCGATAGAACTTAATATTCCTTTTGTTTCTGCGATTATGCAGTCGGTCTCAGGTCCTGAACTGGCTATCGAATTAGCAAGAAATGGAGGATTGTCATTTATTTTTGGTTCACAGCCTATTCAATCACAGGCTGAAATGGTGCTAAAAGTAAAGAAATTTAAAGCAGGTTTTGTTGTTAGCGATTCAAATTTGACACCTGCGCATACATTGCGTGATGTGGTAAATTTAGCGAACAGTACAGACCATTCAACGATTGGTGTAACAGAAGATGGTACGCCTAATGGTAAGTTGCTGGGGCTTATCACCAGTCGAGACTATCGGGTTGAGAAAGATCCGATGGATAAAAAGGTGGAAGATTTTATGACTCCTTTCTCAAAATTGGTGGTGGGGAAACTAGGAATAACCTTGTCTGAAGCCAATCAAATTATTTGGGATAATAAGTTGAATGCTTTACCTATCATTGATGAGCATCAAAACTTGGCGTACTTTGTGTTTCGCAAGGACTATGATAGCCATAAAGAAAACCCCAACGAATTGTCAGATAGTACCAAAAAACTGATAGTTGGAGCAGGTATCAATACACGCGATTATAAAGAAAGAGTTCCGGCGCTGGTAGAAGCGGGGGTTGATGTGGTGTGTATTGACTCGTCAGATGGTTATTCTGAATGGCAGAAAGAAGCGATAGAGTGGATTAAAACAAACTATCATGATTTACCGGTTGGTGCCGGAAATATTGTTGATGCTGAAGGATTTAATTACCTAGCTGATGCCGGAGCTGATTTTATAAAAGTGGGCATTGGTGGCGGATCAATTTGTATCACCCGTGAACAAAAAGGTATAGGACGCGGACAAGCAACCGCCTTGATAGATGTGGCTGAAGCACGCGAGGCGTATCAACAACGTACCGGCAACTATATTCCAATTTGTAGTGACGGTGGTTTAGTGCATGATTACCATATGGTGTTAGCCTTAGCGATGGGAGCTGACTTCTTAATGATGGGACGATATTTTGCTCGCTTTGACGAATCTCCAACGAAAGTGCTTCGTGTAGGTGGAAATTATGTCAAAGAATATTGGGGTGAAGGTTCTAATCGGGCTCAAAACTGGCAACGCTATGACCAAGGTGGAGATGGTGGAAGTATTAAGTTTGAAGAAGGAGTAGATAGTTATGTCCCTTATGCCGGTAAAATGAAAGATAATCTGGCTATTACCGTAGGTAAAATGAAAGCGACTATGAGTAGTTGTGGATCTTTAGATATTAATGAGCTACAGGAAAAAGCAAAAATAACCTTGGTTTCTTCAACTAGTATTGTTGAAGGAGGGGCTCATGATGTAATATTGAAAGAGTAGTAATATTGAATTTATATCAAAGCTTAAAAGAAATCCGCAAAAGATAGTTATAAGACTATTCTTTGCGGATTTTTTGTGGCTAGAAGAATATGCGAAGATGCGAGCAAATTTTTGAATATCTTTGTAATTGATTTTAATAGAATATAGTATATATGGCATTAAAAAAATATGTGACAGACTTGAAGGTCGTAGAAAATCGCCTGCTGCCTCCTAATTACTGCTTGTTGATATTGACAAGTGATACTCCTTTGCCGGAGATGTTGCCCGGTCAGTTTGTAGAAGTGCAAGTTGATCGTTCGCCCTCTACATTTTTAAGAAGACCTCTTTCGATTAGTTGGGTAGATAGAGAGAAAAATGAATTGTGGCTACTTATACAGTTTGTGGGAGATGGCACTAAAGCATTGGGAGAATATCAGCCGGGAGAAAAAATCAATTTGATGTATCCTCTAGGTAATAGCTTTACTATCCCTTTAAAAAACACCCGTACCTTATTAATAGGTGGAGGTGTAGGAGTTGCTCCCCTTTTATTTCTAGGTGGTGAATTGAAGAAAAGAGGGATTATCCCCACGTTTCTTTTGGGAGCACGTTCAGCTGATGATTTGAAAATGTTGGATGAATTTAAGCAGCTTGGAGAGGTGTACGTAACAACGGAAGATGCATCAATGGGTGAAAAGGGATATGTGACGAATCATTCTATCTTGACTGAAAAGTTGTATGATCAAATCTATACATGTGGTCCGAAGCCCATGATGATGGCTGTAGCGGCATATGCGAAAAATAAAGATATAGCCTGTGAGGTTTCATTAGAGAATATGATGGCTTGTGGGGTTGGAGCTTGCCTTTGTTGTGTAGAAAAGACTGTTGCCGGAAATGTTTGTGTATGTACAGAGGGTCCGGTTTTTAATATAAAAGAGTTGACATGGCCGATTTAAGTGTAAATATTGGAGGTTTAGAGTTTAAGAATCCGGTAACGACTGCATCCGGAACATTTGGTTATGGTGTTGAGTTTTCCGACTTTTTTGATATTTCTCGTTTAGGGGGTATTTTTGTTAAAGGTACTACTATCGAGCATCGAGAAGGGAACGACTATCCACGGATGGCTGAAACGCCGTCCGGTATGTTAAATGCAGTAGGTCTACAGAATAAAGGGGCTGAGTATTTTGCAGAACATATCTATCCGGATATTAAAGACTTGGATACACATATGATGGTGAACGTGAGTGGCTCTTCTTTAGAAACCTATATAGCTTGTGCTGAGGTTATTGCCGGATTAGAACATATACCCGCTATCGAATTAAATATTTCTTGCCCGAATGTTAAGCAAGGGGGGATGGCTTTTGGAGTAACATGTGCCGGAGCTGCAAGTGTAGTTAAGGCTGTTAGGAAAGTATATCCCAAAACCTTGATTGTAAAGCTATCGCCTAATGTGACGGATATTACGGAAATAGCCCGGGCAGTAGAAGCAGAAGGAGCGGATGCTGTGTCATTAATTAATACAATGTTAGGCATGGCTATTGATGTGGAAAAACGGACACCCATTCTTTCGACAATAACCGGTGGCTTGTCCGGTCCTTGTGTGAAACCTGTGGCTTTGCGTATGGTGTGGCAGACAGCTAAAGCGGTGCAAATTCCGGTTATTGGTTTAGGAGGAATTGCAAACTGGAAAGATGCGGTAGAATTTATACTTGCCGGAGCAACAGCTATACAGGTTGGGACATATAATTTCATAAATCCTTGTGCTTCTGTTAAAATTATCGAAGGGATTGAAGACTATTTGAATAGGCATAATATATCATCTGTAAAAGACCTGATTGGCGCATTGAATACTAGTGACACAAACGCCCCATCCTGTAGCTTGAATATTGATTAAAAAAACCTTAAATACATATTTATGAAGAATCTAATAAAAATATTCGGAGTTGTATTGCTTACATCTGTTTTCCTTTCATGTGAGGAAAATAAACCGCTTGTTAGTCCGAACGGTACACCTATGTATTCATGGGAGGCTGAAAGAACAGAACTACTAGAAACAGATGATTTAGTCTTGTTGTATTCCGGTGGTGAAAACAGGAAATATGGTAATTGGGAGAAAGAACTTGTACAATCGTATTTGACTTATACGAGTCCGGATGGAAAAGAACAATGGCTTTTTGACGGATTCCTCTTTTTAGAAATATTTGATACCATCAATCATTTGAAATTTGCTACCGGATATGCAGGAGAACCGGCTTTGAAAAAAGATTGGCAAAAGGTGTTAGACTTGTATTTTTCAGAAGGAAAGTGTATTGATGCGCTTGAAAAAGAAATAGAAATAATCAAGACACGATTAGGGGAACCAGCACATAAACATAGAATCGTACTTAGTATTCCTGAACCTATTTCAGAAGTTACAAACTGGGGTGAATTAGACGATGAAACCATTGATTTTACCCAAGGTGATGAGCAACGTATGCGTGCGGTAAAATGGTATATCAACTATGCTCGTGAATTGTTTGATAAAGCTGCGTATAAAAATGTAGAATTAGCCGGCTTTTATTGGGTCGCTGAGACAGCTACACATACACGCACCATTTTGAAGAATGTAGGTGAATACTTAAATGATTTAAACTATGGATTCAATTGGATTCCTTATTGGAACTCAGATGGCTATAAAGACTGGAAAAGCTTGGGATATAACTTTGCTTATCAACAACCGAATCATTACTTTAATGATGCAATTGAGTATGACCGCTTAGAAGATGCTTGTAAGGCAGCCATAGAATATAATATGGATATGGAGGTGGAATTTGATGAAAGTGCCTTAGCTGAAGGGAAGAATCGTGGTGAGCGACTCCGTGAATATATGCGGGCTTTTAGTGAGTATGGCATAATAAAAAATAAAAGACTCGCATACTATCAAGGAGGAACTACCGTACATCTTTTGAAAAACTCCGAAAATGAAGATAGTAAAAGCTTGTATCATGATTTTTGTCAATTTGTATTAGAACATAGAGGAAATTTAGGGAAATAGAAAAAATGTATCTTATGTCGGAGGTCTAATAGGTTTTTGTTATGTGCTTGTTTTTTTAACAGTTTTCTGTTTGTTTGTGCGAGAATTAACGTATAAGTTTGCATTTACAACATAAAACTTAACTAATTAGATTACTATGAAAAGAACAAAGCACTTCCTGTTTCTGTTTCTCTCTTTATTTCTGTCTTTTTCAATCGCATCTTGTAGCGATAAAAATGATGATGTCATCGGTGGAGAAGATGATATTGATAAACTATTATCTATTACTCCAAGTCAAGCAGAATTACAATCAGAGTCTGTTGGTGATTCGCTCACATTTACTTTTACATTGAAAGGCATAGAGGCAAGTTTGGTAAAGGTGAAATCTTCTGCATCATGGTGTGATCCGGCTATTTTTGAGAATCAAGAGAAAGGGAAAATAATTACCCAAGCGAACAACACATCCATAACCCGTTCAGCAACGATTACATTATCTTACGAAAAAACATGGGCTACTTTTAAGGTTACACAGGACTCTAAAGCAATGGCACCTGATGTAAAAGATGATATAAAGCTAAAAGTATCTAGTGGGAAGGCTTCTGCTTATCAATCAGGAGAAAGTGTTGAAAAATCATTTGACAATGATATGTCAACGATTTATCACTCAACATGGAATGCTTCTTTAATAACACCGGATAATCCAATTATCTTAACCTATAATTTTTCGAATGTAGGACAGATGGATTATCTAATTTATTATCCTCGCACAGAAGGGTCAAATGGGAAGTTTAAAAAGTTTGATTTATTTGTTTCCTATGATAATGAATCAACCTATACTGAAATCGGAAGTTATGACTTTAATGGCTCTTCTTCTCCTTCTCTTCTCTCTTTTCAAACTCCCCTAGAAAACCCAACTAATATTAAATTTGTAGTTGCCGGTGGAGTGGGGAATTATGTTAGTTGCGCGGAAATGGAGTTTTACAGAAAAAGTGAAAATTCCGCGTTTGATTATTCCGCTTATTTTACAGACAAAGCTTGTTCTGACTTGAAATCTGGAATTACTTTGGCTGATATAAATAAAATATCGGATACATTCTTTAAAGAGCTAGCACTCGAAATGTATAGAAATACTTATGACAAGGAGTTTAGGGTACAAGAATACAAACAATACCAGTATCCTGAAGTTATGCATGAATCAAACAAGACATGGTTCCCGTACAGTGTGTTAGACAATCCTACCGGAATAGCGCTGAAAGCCGGTGAGATCTTTACGATAATCGCAGACTTAAAAGGGCAAAATGTGTCTTTAACTTCCATTGATTTAGGAATAGGATATGGGAATGGTGCTGAAAGTTTTATCATGAAAGATGGAGTAAATAAGTTTACAGCATCTAAGAGTGGATTGTTATATGTTAAGTACCATACGGGTGATAAGACGGGAACAAAGCCCAATATCAAGTTGAATATAACAGGTGGAACAGTAAACGGTTATTATGATAGTCAAAAGCATTCAGAAGAAGACTGGCGGCGTTTGTTGGATAAAGCAACTTATAAAGATTTTGATGTGTTAGGTAAATATGCACACATCACCTTCTCAACAGACAGATTTAGAGCTAATACGCCGAATGGAAAAGCGTTGATTGATCAATATGATCAGTTAGTCTATTTAGAGCAGGAGTTTATGGGACTTGAAAAACATAACAGAATGTTCCAAAATCGGGTATATTTCCACGTTGACTATCCTACGGATATGCATATGTATGCTACTACATATAGGACAGCGTATGAGAAAAACACCATGAATCTTTTAACTACTTTATCTTCATTTAAAGGCACACCATGGGGACCTGCTCATGAAGTGGGGCATGCGAATCAAACACGCGGTCTGCGGTGGTTTGGCATGCAGGAGGTTACGAATAATATTCATTCAATGTATGTACAAGCAACGTTTGGAAATCAATCTACCTTAATCAAGGATAACCGATATAGCCAGGCTTTGGAAAAATTTGTAAATAAAGGAATTTCTCACCATGAAATTAATGATAGTGATCAAGCGGGTATATATAATGGGGTGTTCCATAAATTAATTCCCTTTTGGCAGCTGAAATTGTATTTGATGGATGCATTAGGTAAAAAAGATTTCTATAAAGATTTATATGAGCTATATAGAACAAATACATTTACAGTAAACGGAACATCTACAGAAGATGGCTTTTATCAGTTGAAGTTTGTTGAAAATGTTTGCCAAGTTGCCAAGTTAGACTTGACGGACTTCTTCCAATCATGGGGTTTTTTGACTCCCGTAGATACAAAAGGAATAATGGATAAGAATACAACCTTTAGAGTTACCCAAGCAGATATTGATGCCGTTAAGAAAAGAATTTCGGAGAAGGGATATAAGAAACCGGCGCATGATAACATCTATGAAATTACAGACAATAATGTGGCTAATTATAAATAACTTAGCTTAATTGACAACTATATAAGAAGCAAGAGGGTGATAGGTCTAACAACCATCACCCTCTTGCTTTTTTTATGCATTGGTATATCTGAAATTACGAATAATCACAAAATAGCAACTATGGAATTGTTAGCTTATTTCTAAAACAACCGGGCAGTGGTCAGAGTGAACAATATTACCTAAAATATGCGCGTCTTTAATTTTTTCTTCCAAAGAGGTTGTAACCATGCAATAGTCGATACGCCAGCCTTTATTTCTTTCGCGAGCTTTGAATCGATAGGTCCACCAGCTATATTCTTGTTTTTCAGGATAAACATATCGAAAGGTATCAATAAAACCGGTTTCTAGAAAACCACTCAACCACGCTCTCTCTTCGGGTAAGAAACCACTACTTTTAGCGTTCCCTTTAGGATTGTGTATATCAATTGGTTCATGAGCTATATTGTAGTCCCCACAGACAATGAGGTTTGGTCGACTTTCACGGAGTTTGAGAATGTATGTTTGAAAATCATCTAGCCATTTCATTTTAAAATCCTGTCTGATATCTCCACTCGTTCCTGAAGGGTGGTAGACACTGATGATAGAAAGGTCGCCAAAGTCAGCACGAATCATTCTACCCTCATTGTCATATTCTTCCATCTGCATACCATATTCAATATGGTCGGGCTCTTTTTTTGTGAGAATGGCTACACCGCTATATCCTTTCTTTTGTGCACTGAATAGATAAGAATGATAGCCTAGTGCATCGAATATTTCTGTAGGATATTGATCGTCTTGTAGTTTGGTTTCCTGAAAACATAAAATGTCCGGGTCTTCTTCTTTTATCCATTCAGCAAGTCCTTTGCCGACTGCGGCGCGTAGACCATTCAGATTATAGGAGATAATTTTCATACGTGTTTTTTATCAATTGAAACAAACATACGTAAAATCTCCATTTTAACCACTTGCTTTCATCAAGAACTTCCTCTTAGAGAGGTTCCTTTTGTTTGATATTGCATTTTGAATGGGATGTTTCTAATAGAAAAGAAATGGTTAGTAGATACATATTTTATATATTTGCTTTTCATAACCTTTGAAGAAGTTATGATATATATACGATACACTAATACTTATGAAAAACAGAACCTTTTTACTCATTGCTTTATTATTGGGGATTGCTATTGCTGCTACAGCACAAAGCAAGTTCAGTGTGTATAATCTTACGTGCGAACACGAAGAGAATCCTCTTGGTATAGAAAATATAAAGCCCTGCTTTAGTTGGCAAATCAATGCACAAGAGAGAGGCTTTGAGCAAGCTGCTTGGCAACTACTAGTTGCTGACTCAGAAAATGAACTCGATAGTCATAAAGGAAATGTGTGGGATAGTGGTAGAATAAAATCTTCTGCTTCTATACTTGTGCCTTATGATGGTAAACGATTAGAGGATGGGAAGAAATACTATTGGAAAGTGCGTATTTGGAATAAAGAAAATCAAATATCTCCTTGGAGTGAAGTGAAAACTTTTCAAATGGGGTTGACGACTGAGAAAAACTGGGGAAAAGCAGAGTGGATAGCGTTAGAGCCGGATAAAAAAGATGAAATAGTAACTACCGGTCTTCATTTTCCTAATATTCAAGGTCAGGTTGGAGATAAGAAGATAGGTATGTATCGTCTTCCTCAATTTCGAAAAGAGTTTTTGGTGAATAAGCCTATTAAACAGGCGACTGCTTATATCTCAGGATTAGGTCATTTTGATATGTATTTGAATGGAGATAAAGTAGGGGATAACTTTTTGGATCCGGGATGGACAAAATATGATAAATGTGCTTTGTATGTATCATTTGATATAACAAAACAATTGAAACAAGGTAGTAATGCATTGGGAGTAATGTTAGGTAATGGTTTTTATAATATACCTAGAGAGAGGTATTTGAAAATGATTACTACGTATGGAGCTCCTAAGATGATTATGAAAATGGTTGTTGAATATGCTGACGGGAGTAAACAAGAGTTAGTAAGTGATGCTACATGGAAAGCAGCTGAGAGCCCGATTACGTTTAGTAGTATATATGGAGGAGAAGATTATGATGCCACAAAAGAACAACCCGGTTGGATGCTTACAGGTTTTAATGATAGCAAATGGACTAAACCTATCGTTTCAGACTATAAAACCACCTTGTTGTCACAAAGGTCTACACCTTTGAAAATTAGGGAGCGTTTGCCGACTGTCCGATTAGTGGAAACAGAAAATGGAGATTGGGTGTATGACTTAGGTCAAAACTTTTCCGGCATTCTAGCGCTGAAGGTAAAGGGGGAAACAGGAAAAACTGTCAAACTGCATCCGGCTGAATTATTGAACCCGGATAATAGCGTCAATCAGAGTGCTTCAGGATATCCATTTTATTTCACATACACTTCCCGAGGAACTGAAATTGAAACTTGGCAACCTCAGTTTACTTATTATGGCTTTCGTTATGTACAAATAGAAGGTGCTGTTCCTCTAGGAAAACCTAATCCTGATAATTTGCCTGAAGTTGTGGAAATTACCGGATTACATACATGCAACTCGGCAAAAGAAGTGGGACGTTTCAATTGCTCAAACGAAATGTTTAACAATATATATAAGTTGATTGATTGGGCGATGCGTAGTAATATGGCTAGTGTGCTGACTGATTGTCCTCACCGTGAAAAACTTGGATGGTTGGAACAGGCCCATTTGATGCAGTATTCTTTTCAATACCGTTATCATATGGCACGGCTATATGCCAAAAAGATGAATGATATGCGTTCTACACAAGCTGAGAATGGGCAAATTCCTACAATAGCTCCAGAGTTAGTTGAGTTTGAAGGAGGTTTTAAAGATACACCGGAATGGGGTAGTGCATTTATAATATGTCCTTGGTATGTATATCAGTGGTATGGGGACGAAAGTTTGATTCGGGAGTATTATCCGGATATGAAACGCTATTTGGACTACCTGACATCAAAGGCTGAAAACCATATTGTATCGTATGGACTGGGTGACTGGTTTGATATAGGTCCCGATAGTCCCGGGCAATCTCAATTGACATCTAACGGAGTGACAGCAACGGCTATTTATTATTATAATACGACTCTAATGCAAAAAATGGCTGAATTGTTGAACAAATCGGATGATGCCAAAAAATATGAAAAACTAGCTGCGGATATAAAAATAGCTTTTAATGAGACATTCTGGGATAAAGGCACGAATACATACGATAGAAATAGTCAGGCAGCTAATGCAGTCGCTATATATATGGGGTTAACTGAAGAGGTGAATAGTAAACAAACGTTAGAAAATCTTATAGCTGATATTAGGGGACGTAATAATGCACTTACAGCCGGAGATGTAGGATATAGGTATGTACTTCGGGCTCTTGAAGCAAATAATGCATCAGATATTATTTACGATATGAATTGTAAATACGACGTACCCGGTTATGGATGGCAGTTAGCACATGGAGCAACAGCGTTAACCGAGTCATGGCAGGCTTATGGGTTTGTTTCTAATAACCATTGCATGCTAGGGCATTTGATGGAATGGCTTTTTAGCGGTTTGGGCGGAGTGCGACAAGCTGATAGTTCTATCGCTTATAAAGAAATTGTCTTTAAACCTGAAGTTGTTGGAGATATTAGAGAAGCAGAAGTTTCACATGAATCTCCTTATGGACTTGTTCATTCTGTTTGGAAGGATAAAGATGCTGACTTTACTTTAAATATCGAAGTGCCTGCCAATAGTTCAGCAACGGTTTATCTACCTGCCTCTGGAATTAATGCGGTAACAGAAAGTGGAGTTTCATTGTCTGATGCAGATGGAGTAAAAGATTTTCAGATATCATCCCTTGATACAGTTGTTGTTAAAGTTGGCTCTGGAAAATACTCTTTTAAAGTTGTAAAATAGGTCGATTCTTTTTGTTGTCTATGCGTTTTAGTTTAAAACTGATTGAGAGCCGAATACATGCAATAATTATTTTCTACCTTTGTGCTTTACTTAGAAATACTAATAAACAATCAATCATATAAAAATGTATAGAACAAAAACTTGTGGAGAATTGCGTTTGATTGATGCAGAACAACAGGTCGTTTTGGCTGGTTGGGTGCAGAAAAATCGCAAACTGGGTGGTATGACTTTTATTGACTTGCGTGACCGTTATGGCATAACTCAGCTTGTGTTTAACGAAGATACCAATCCGGCTTTGTGTGATAAAGCTAATACATTAGGACGCGAGTTTGTGATTCAAGTGACAGGTGTCGTCAAAGAAAGATCCAATAAAAACAATCAAATACCTACGGGTGAAATCGAAATAGTAGTTTCTGAACTGAATGTGCTTAATGCATCATTGACACCTCCCTTTACCATCGAAGACGATACGGATGGAGGAGATGAACTACGAATGAAATATCGCTATTTAGATTTAAGACGTAAGATGGTGCGTGAGAATTTGGAATTGCGACATCGAATGGCTTTTGAAATAAGACGTTATTTGAGCGAACAAGATTTTTTAGAAGTTGAAACCCCTGTATTGGTAAATTCTACGCCTGAAGGAGCGAGAGATTTTGTTGTTCCTTCGCGGATGAATCCGGGACAGTTTTATGCGTTGCCACAGTCACCACAGACACTAAAACAGTTGTTGATGGTGTCAGGTTTTGATCGTTATTTTCAAATTGTAAAATGTTTTCGTGACGAAGATTTACGAGCTGATAGACAACCGGAATTTACGCAGATCGACTGCGAAATGAGTTTTGTAGAACAAGAGGATGTGTTGCAAATGTTTGAGGCAATGACCAAGCATTTGTTTAAAGTCGTTAAAGAAATTGAGTTTGATGCCCCTTTTACTAGAATCACTTGGCATGATGCGATGAAGTATTATGGATCTGATAAGCCAGACTTGCGTTTTGATATGCAATTTGTTGAATTAGATAAAGTGTTGAAAGGACATGGCTTTTCAGTATTTGATGATGCTGGATATATAGGAGGAATTTGTGCGAAAGGAGCAGCGGTATATACTCGTAAGCAATTGGATGGATTAACTGAATTTGTAAAGCGACCGCAGATTGGAGCAAAGGGAATGGTTTATGCTCGTGTGGAAGCTGACGGAAATGTGAAGTCTAGTGTAGATAAATTTTATACTCAAGAGGTTTTGCAAAAATTAAAAGCAGCATTTAATGCTGAGCCTGGAGATTTAATATTAATACTTTCAGGTGAAGATCCAAATCAAACACGTAAGCAACTTTGTGAGCTGAGGCTGGAGATGGGTTCTCAACTTGGATTACGAGATAAAAACAAATATGTTTGTCTTTGGGTTGTGGACTTCCCTCTGTTTGAATGGGATGATGAAACTCAACGATATTATGCTGTACATCATCCGTTTACTTCGCCTAAACCGGAAGATATACCCTTGTTGGATACTGAGCCCGGAGCAGTCAGAGCGAATGCTTATGATATGGTGATTAATGGTGTTGAAGTGGGCGGAGGTTCTATTCGTATTTTTAATAGCACCTTGCAAGATAAAATGTTCCGTCTTCTTGGATTTTCAGAAGAGAAAGCACAAGAACAATTTGGGTTCTTGATGAATGCTTTTAAATATGGGGCTCCTCCTCATGGTGGAATAGCCTATGGCTTGGATCGCTTTGTTTCATTATTTGCCGGACTTGACTCTATCCGTGACTGTATTGCTTTTCCAAAAAATAATTCGGGAAGAGATGTTATGCTAGATGCTCCAGGAGTTTTAGAACAAGAACAGTTAGATGAATTGAATCTAATTGTACAACTTCAAGACAAAATGTGATAATAAAAGAAATGCTGACAATTAGGGATATAATTAGAGAGATTGAGCAGGTGGCTCCACTCGCATTACAAGAAGATTTTGATAATTCAGGTATTCAAGTGGGTGATGTTAGCCAACAAGCTACAGGTGCTTTAATTAGTTTAGATGTAACAGAAGAGGTTATTGATGAGGCAATTGGATTGGGATACAATTTAATCATTTCGCATCATCCGTTGGCTTTTCGACCTTTTAAATCATTGACAGGTGCTAATTATGTACAACGATGCATGATGAAGGCATGTAAACATGATTTAGTCATTTATGCGGCACATACGAACTTAGATAATGCTTATGAGGGAGTTAATGCTCATTTATCAAGTATGTTAGAGCTTCAGAATACCTGTGTTTTATCTCCTATGAAAAACAAGTTGATGAAACTTGTGACTTTTGTACCGCAGTCGCATAGTACTAGCGTGAGACAAGCCTTGTTTGATGCGGGTGCAGGTCATATTGGAAATTATGATTATACAAGCTATAGTTTAGAAGGGAAGGGAACATTTAGAGCCAATAATCAAGCAAGTCCTTATTGTGGAAAAGTGGGTGAATTGCATCAGGAAGATGAGGTGAGGATTGAGACTATTATGCCTGTTTTTTTAAAGCATAAAGTTGTTTCTGAGCTGCTTAAAGTGCATCCTTATGAAGAACCTGTTTACGACTTATATCCTATCGCGAATACATGGGGAAGAGCTGGGTCCGGATTTCTAGGAGAACTCCCACGTGCGTATAGTCAGTCTGAATTTATAGAACATATCAAAAAAGTATTTGGTGCGACGAGTGTTTCACATTCGGCATTTACAAATAAAGAAATAAAAAAAGTAGCAATCTGTGGTGGGAGTGGAGCTTTTCTTATGAATGAAGCGATAAGGGCTGAAGCTGACGTTTTCATAACCGGAGAAGCAAAATATAATGACTATTATGATGTTGAAGGTAAAATCTTATTAGCTGTAATTGGACACTATGAGAGCGAAGTACATACAAAACAACTAATACATAATATAATATCGAAAAAAAATCCTACCTTTGCAGCTCAACTATCAAATGTGAATTCAAACCCGGTAAAATATAGTTAAGGTAATGGCTAAGAAAGAGAAAGCAACTGAAAAAGATATAGTAGAAGATGTAAAATCAGTCGAAAAAGAAACTAAAAAAGCGACTGCTAAAAAAACAACTACAAAGAAGGCAGCAAAAGATACCAAAGCAGACGCTGAAAAAAAGAAAGAAACTATTAAAAAGGAGCCTGCTAAAAAAACAACTGCAAAAAAAGAGGCTGTTAAAAAAACAACAACTAAGAAAGCTGCGAAAGAGGTAAAAGAAA